>SVQH01000026.1 GCA_015065425.1 Oscillospiraceae bacterium | reverse complement strand
ACGGGAAGTAAACTTCCCTCGGCGATGGACTATCCGAAAACGTTCCGCCGTAGGCGTACGGCGAAACCGTTTTCTTGTGAATCAGGAAACCGAATATATCTTTCCTTCTTTAATCAGAAAAGAGAATTTAATTTGTTCGCCGTTTACAAATATAGTATAATCTGATGATGGTTCATTAATGTAAGCATAATATGTAACAAGGGGTCTTTTCAATGCATTGAGTTCGCTTTCTAACGGAAAAAACTGAGAATTACAACTGTCTGATACATTTATCTGATTTTCTGTTGTATTAAGAACAGAAACAAAGAATTCATCTGTTGACTTATAACGGTAAAAATAAACAAGAATACCCCCATGAATCTTATGAAGTATTCTGTATGTGTCAATTTTGCGGCATGTTTTCCAGCCGTCTGCTGTTTTAGGAATAATTAAACATTCCTCGGAATCTTTGTCATTTCCGACAACGAAATCACAGCTTTCACCTTCTGCGACAAGGGTTACATTTGTTTTATCGGAATATATATACCGATAAGCCGTTTCGGGGGATTTAAAAGTTATGAAAAGGTTTTCAAATGGTAAAAAAGATAACAGCACGACAATAATTACGGTTGCAATGGCAGTATTGCCCACAATATATTCGTTTATTTTTTTGTATTTCTTAATTAACAGCAAAGCCACATAAAAGAAGATACATCCAAGCAGCAATCTTACAATACGGTACATCAAAAAAACCTCCAATCATACATCAGAAAATCGAGGGATGCGGGTGATTTTTGCTTCGTATGTATTTAAGTAACGGAAAATCTATATGTTCAACTTCTTTTTTTGTTTTTATAATATAAGAAGACATAATATACGGAAATGCCAAAAATTAGTAAAAACCGAAAAACAACATAGTAAATATGACTCTCCTGTACCAATGTTGAATAAAGAGACTGTAAGGCTATCAAGGCAAAAGCACTTGCATGATAAAGCGTATTTTTGCGTTTTTCTCCTTTATGCAGCAACCAAACAACTGCACCAAAAACAACAGACCCGATTATTATAACTGATGGTTTCATTTTTTCGCTCCTTATCTGACATTTTATTATAAAGTATTGTCTTTAACTTCGTTTTGCTACCTTTTTTCAAGATGTAACTGTATCAACACATTGCAACCCAAAGGGATATTCTCTGATATTTCTTTTCTGTCAATAAATCAGGGGGCTGTTCGCCTGATAGTTTTTACCGGATAGTTTTCCAAATGAAACATCCTGAAAAAAATATTGTTTTGACTTCTTTCAACATATTTCCAACCACAATCATTTAACAAAAAATCCTTTTAGTATTTGGTATTGGTCACATAAAGGGAAAATCGGGGATAAGAAATCTATAGTTGCGGTATCAAGGAAAATGCTGAAGCTTATTTATTTTCTGATAGAAAATGATACTTTTTACGATAATTCAATTGCTATTGAAAGATTAAAAATCTGACATTTCTTTAATTGAATTTCTTGCTCATTTTATGGGCTTTGTTTGTTGTGCTTTTTTACAGCTCAGCATTACTTAGGCTTCACGCTAACCGTCCCCTGATTGTTCCCCTGATTGTTCCATCTTTTACATCTCCCTTGATTGCCTTTCCGTTCCCTAATTGTCTTTCCCTTGATTGTTATTCTGTCAGGCGTTTAAGCATCAGATTCCAAATACCACCTTGCCTGTAAGCGTCAACATAATCCCATAAGCAAGCATAATCAAAAATTTCTTCAAAGGTTCCCGAATGTCCATTTCGTGGATTGTTTGACCAAACATAAGCAATTTCGTTTGTATTGTAATTAATGCCGATAAAGGATATTGCTATTGGATAAATCTCTTCTTTGAGGGCACGGAAACTGAAACCGTAACAAGCAAATTCAAGTGAACCAGCACCTTTTACGGGATTTTCACAGAACTCAAAATTATCATCTATGTCTTCAACTATTTCCGAAAAATCATTTTCATCAAATTTTACAGTCAAAGTATTAGTACATTGGTGCATGACGAGTTGTTCTAAATTAATGTAGTAGTTTACTGCAGACTCATAGCTTTCTATTTCTCTGAAAAAGGATTCATTGCTTTTTGACAATGCATCATTGTCTGTAGTTATTTGCAATTCAAGAGGTGGATAGAAAAAAGTATAATTAATGAATATCAGACCGATTGATATAAAAACAGATACGAAAGATATGCCAAGTTTTACGGCAAAAGGGATTTTTTTGATAATAATAAACAAAAGTGAAATGAAAAATATAATAACAGGCCAAATAACAAATATTTTTATTATCAGATAATTGTTTGATATACAGCAGATTATATAATATACAGGAAAAATCAAAGTTGAAAGTAATAATATCAATGGAATAGCCTTTTTCATTTTTACACTCCTTCTCTTATCCGAAAATATAAGGTTGAGTTATTCAATTCGGGCAAAATCAGTGAAAAAATCGAGGGACTATTAGTATGAAAGTCCTTGTCAGGTTCCCGTTATTTTATTAAATACTTCCCAAGTCCGTTGTCATTAAAGCATTTTTCGATTTTATTTATAAGAATATTATCTTCAGGGGATTCTTCAGGGGTAAACAAAACATAGTCTTCCCATGCTCTTATAAAACAAAATCTGTCATTGTCACATTTACGTACACCTCTGATTCTTGGAAAATATATATCTTTTTCTATGCTTAAATTATGGGTATTAATTACCAGAAAACCTGTATTGTATTGAAAAGCCACATACTTTCCGCTGCAAAGTGATACTAAATCTGTAACTAACGTCAATTCTTGCTCTAATTTTGTTTCGTTAACTATCTTGAATGTTTCAAGCTCCAGAGAATAAACAACAGCCCCAAAACTGCAGTCATCTTTTATTAGGGAACATACGCAAATCAATAAATTCTTTTGTGGGAGCACGACGGCATTGTGAACATGTGATATGTTTTTGTCAAATGAGTAATGCAGTACATTTTCTTCTTTGGTTTTTAGGTTATTAACATATATGTGTAGTTTTTTTTGTTTGCCCGGCTGACAATGATTTTCAACAAACAATTCATATAAAATATCATTGTAAATTTCATTGTTACACATATACACATTGTTAGTTTTAAAGAGTAATTGTTTTTTATTTATTGTGTATTGATAAATATACTCTGTGGTAATTGTTGTTTGCGGTCGGTCTTTATGTAAAGTCTCGGGAATATCAGAGTTTTCATATTCACGCAACACATAATAAAAGCTGTCTTTGTTAATAACAGGTTTTAAATCCCAAAACATTGAATCTTTTCCGGTCATCCTTATTACTTTTTTTTGCTGAAATTATCATTCAAAGCAAATAAAGAAGAATGATCTGAAAATACTGCAAAAGAATTATCTTCAGAAAAAGTACTTACGTATGTGCGATTATTTTTCATTATCTTGTGAAGTTCGCATTTATTAATGTCGGCAACATAAAGTGTCCCATTGTTAAACGAAATATAATTCAAGTCCTTTGAAATATTGAAATCACGTATCTTGTAGCTGTAAAGTATAGTTTTAAGTTCCATTTTATTTCCACCTTTTTAGAGGTCAAAATCAGGTGATTAAAATCAGTGGTTTTGCTACCCTGATAGATTTGCATTTTGTAACCCACAGGCTCATTCTCTGATAGGCTTTATTTATACAAAGTCTGAATATTTCGGCGGGCACAGAAATTCATTATATTTCCTCTTTATCAACGGCACATAGTTATTCAAATCATTATAAGTATATAATCCGTAGGTGTCCCCCTCATAAGCAAATTTGTATTTGTTATTTGAAATTTTTGGAGAATTTGAGTTAAGTTTAACTTCTTTCATTTCTTTCAAGCGATTATCTGAATAAATATATTCTTTTTCCATGAATTCAAACATATATTTTTGTTCTGTTGTCTCACTCTTTAATAAACAATCCGAATCAAATAACGAAAAAGCAAGCATGCTTTTTTTAACTGAAATAGCATTGAAAACAGTGAATTTCTTTATTCTGTTATTATCATCGTATGCACACAAAAGAAGCTGCGGAAATGCTCCGGAAGATAATCTTTTTGGAACTCCCAATATTTGAAGATTGCTTTCATTATTTTTGTAAAAATAAAGATAGGTAAAAAATGAATCCTCGCACATGCTGATTTTATCATTATTAAAATAATAAATAATAACATCCTTTCCTATTCTGTTTTTTGAAGTAATTTTACCTCTGTTTGCATTTCGGATAACCAAATCTTCAACAGGACAAGGATTAAAATATCCCAAAAGCATTGTGCTTTTTCTGCAATAGAGCCTGTATTCAAGTTTTTGATTTTCTTTTATGATACCGGAAAAATTGTTGCCGAAATTTTCAATAATATTTTCAACTATTAATAAACATTCTGAAGCTTTTTTCAGATAATCTTCTGTTTGTATTTCATTAATACTCATTCTGCAAACTACCTTTCTTTTACTATATCAAGTATGGAAACATATCTTCAACGGCTCCGTTTATTTTTTCCAAAAATGCTCTCAAAGAAAATATTGCCAATAACACATACAATGTTTTTTCTTCGTCTGTATCTCCGACCTCAAAAGCTGTCACGACTATTGTATTTGTCACTGCATAATATGCATTTGTATGCAGATGTCTATGTACAACTGTATATAAATCTATTAGGTTTATCCACTGATCAGGAGAAGAACCGATATCATACAAAACTTGCTTTGCCTTTAATGCTCGTTTTGCACCTTTTGCACAGATATGGTGCTTTTCTGTTTGTGTTTTGTAATTTTTTTTCTTTTTAATTTTCTTAAATTTTTCGATTAGGTCATCCATCACTTTCTGAAAATCATCTTCTAATTTTGATAGTTTACTGTTTATATGTGTTTTTAAGTCATTAAACAAATTATCAATACAAACATCTACATAAGCAGCAAACTCATTGATTACTGCAATAGATATAAGTATACCTGTAGAAATGCCTGCAAAAACCATTAATTCTTTAAATACCATAAACAATGCAAGAAAAAACTCAGGAAGCCCTAATGGCTGATGTGTATCCGTATTCGTTCCTTCCGGATCAATAAACATTATCGGATTATTGTTACAATACGCAAACATATTTGTTCCGATTACGCCCTGAAGGGTGTCGCAATAAATATCCGCATTCATAAACCTGCAGAGCTGGGGTACATAGAAACGGGAGCCGAGGTAGTGGCTGATGCCTATGGCGGGGGTGAAGATATATCCACGGTAGGTCAGGGGGTTCAGGGCGTGGAATATTGTTGCCATTATCTCTGCAGCGACACTGTCATCCGGGGGAACCAGTTCATAGTTTCCGTAGGCATCATAAGCATAGCGGAACAGATAGTCGGCATTTTCGTAATATACAACACCGGTTATGTCACCCAATATATTTTTCGTGTATAAAAACGGCATTGCATCATTGAGAAGGAATCCTAAGGGTTCTCCGTCGGAATCATAAATGATTCGCATAAAGGCTGTCATACCGTCGGTTTCATTTTCACTTTCAATAAGTTTGACAGCAATAAGTCTTGTGCCTTCCCAGAAGTATTCCGAACCACCGTCAAGGGTATTGTCGGCATCATACATCTTATACATTGACAGCAGTCCGTTATCGTCATAGTAATAGTCAATATAAGAATTATCTGCCTTTGTAATACGGGAAAGCTGTCTTCCTGCAGTCCATGTGTATGTGTCGCCGCCCAGAGATGTGATATTACCCATGGCATCATAGGTGACAGGCTGCCCGTTATATGCTGTCAGAACATCTCCCCAAGAGGCATTATCATAAGAATATGTGTGCGTTTCAGTGGCTGTGAGTCCGGTTAAATCTCCCTCTGTATAGGGATATCTTATTCTTGATACTATATTTCCGCCCACATCATAGGTATAAGCGGAAGTAAATTCACCGAGACGGTTATCTTCACGGACTATCTGATTTGTTTCATCGTAGTAATATCTATTATAATATACTTTTTCATTTTCTTCAATCTTATATATTCCCGTGATGTTTCCGACACTGTCATATTCATAATATTCCTGTTGGGTGACCGTGTTTGAGCCGTTTGTTACGGAAGATGTAAGAGATGTTACTTTTGTGGTTGCCGTAGTTTCCGTATCGGCATAGGTCAGTTCTATGGCACTGTCAAGATTAAAATTGACGTCATCACTGACAATATCAATATCAAGAGACTTTTCCGTAACTCTGCCGAACCAGTCCGATACTGTATTGATATTGGCATCGGTAGAGAAATTTGATGTTATTCCGTCACTTGTTATTGCACCTGTTTTTTCAAAAGAAATACTGTCTGTATATACCCCCGTTACACTGTTATATTCACCGTCATAAACGTAAGTTATACTGTCTCCCGCAATATTATGGGTTTCATTGCCGTTTTCGTCACTTGTTGCGGCGAACAGTAAGGAGTTGTCTGCAGTTTTTCTTATTTCCGTGCCGAGCTCTGAGTATACTGTTTTAAGTCCCGATAAATTATCTGTAACAGACTGCGGCATTCCGTCCTCGTCATAAATATATGAATATCTTTCAACACCGTTATATGATACTGCGGTTATGTTGTTATTTTCATCATATATGTAAGACACTGTCTGACCGTTTGCAAAGGTAGTACTTGAAAGTCTGTCTTTATTTTCGCCTGTTCCGTAGGTATTTTCCGAAAGAACTGTTGTTCCGATTTTTGCTGTTGTCTGATTGCCCCATGCATCATAGGTGAATTCATAAGTAAAACCGTTATGTGAAATTGTTTTTACTCTGTCATCTTCGTAAGTATAGGTATTTGACATTGTATTTCCGTCAGAAAGACCGCTTACGGACTGTGAAAAAGAAATAAGATTTCCCATGGCATCATAATCAGCCGTTCCCGAAGATGACCCTGCTGTGACAGTTCGGAGGAAGCCTGCATCATTATAAGCAAAATACGCTGTATTGCCGGAGGAATCCGTTGAGGATAAAAGCTGTGTTCCGTCAGCGGAATAAACGGAAAGCTCCGATATCAGTGTTTTTGTTCCGTCAAAGGCTTTTTCTGCGGTTACATTACCGAACTCGTCAGTTTCTGTATGGACATTTCTTTTACACTGAACACAAGTGCAGACTTCTTCACTTTCACAAATGCAGCTGCATTCATATTCCGGGCATTCTCCGCAGGGACAAAGACTTATAAATTCCTCTTCCGTGGTTTCTTCTTCCGTTACTTCTTCCACGGTGGTTTCTTCTTCAGGTGGTTGTGTTACATCAAAAAGAACGTTTCCGTTTTCATCCGTAATTGTAAGAATATTTCCTCTTTCATCAAAGGTCTTTATCTGAGTTCCTTCAAAATTATCCGTAAAAGTTCTTTGAGTTTCTGAATTTTTTGTAATCGTTAAAACATTTCCCGTTACATAAGCTTCATTTTCACTGTCATAGGCTTTTTCGGTAAGCTTACTTATAAAGCCTCCCGTATATTCCATTTCAATGCAGTTCAGGTCTATATTTACGGCTGATGTCATATTTCCGTCTGAATCATAAGTAAATGATATTGTTTTTCCGTCGGGGAAAGAAAAGCCTGTCAGAAAATCACCTGTGTAAGAGAAATTTACTTCAAGTGCTCTCGCAGCATCTCCGTCACCTGCAACAATGGCAGTTCCGTCCGCTGTGTATGCTTTAATTTTAATAAGCTTGTTATCGGTATAGGTAAATCTGAATTCATTTCCCATACCGTCGGTAATTTTTGAAATGGCTTCGGGTGCCACATTTTCGCCTGTAAGATATTCTATTGTCAGACTTGCGTTTCCTGATGCATTTGTTTTTTCTCTGAGCCTTCCGAATGCATCATAACGGCATGTTTCCCCTGTACCGTAAACTACTGCATACTGTTCGGGGACATTTGTTGCAAGTGTGGAATAATCCATTTCTTTTTCAACAATTTTATATACAACAGTATCGGAATATCCGTATTTTGAAACCCACATCTGTCTGTCGGGAAAAGGCGAATTTGTTATTGTTTTATCCAGCCAATCTTGACTTATAACAAACACCTCACAGTTTCCGTTGCCGTCAAACAGATACATTTCTCTTGTATCACTGTATTTAACCTCACAGATAAGCTTTCCGTAATTGACAAACCACCCGTCACCGTAAATTTTGCTGTTTAATCCGTCTACATTTTTCAGAAATCTTTGTTCAGGAGAATTAAAGTTAAATTTTATATCTACCGGATATATGTTGGAAGTTATGTTCAGAGCATCAAAAGTAAGCTCAGGGATAAGTGTAAAATCATTAAACGAAAAGGTTCCTGCTCTGCCTGCAGTTTTTGAATGTGTGCCCGAAAAAACGGTAAGTTCACGTGTGTAATCTTCTTCAATGCTGCTGTCAGCTTTCGGGGCTTCAAGATATACTTCATTTGCTCCCAGAACTCCGATTTCCATTGTATGGAAAATCAGAACAGCACACAGAAAAATCGATACAGTTTTCAATAATCGTTTTAACATTTGCAAGCTCTCCTTTTTGTTTTTTTTTGAAGAAATTTCCTTCTTCGTATAAGTAGTCTCAAAAGAAGAAAAAAGTAACACAAAGTTTTTTGATTTTTTTTAGGTTTTTTAATATTTTGTTATATTATACAAGAAAATGACGTTATATTTGGTTATGTTTTCGCTTTTTCTGAGATGTTCGCGAGCTTTCGGGTTCCGTTGATGTCTTGAGGTTTACAAGATTTATTACTGCTGTTGCCGCCCGAAAATGGTCTTCGCCCGAGGTTGCAGAAAGCGGTGCAATGAGTGGTGCGTTACTTGAAAACTTTACAGTGTCCGAAATTATGAAAAGTTATCAAAATGCAGGTAAAGAACCTTATCTCAACTATTATCGTGACCGAGATTCAAGAGAGATTGACGTTATCATTGAAGATGACGGAAAACTGTGTCCGTTGGAAATCAAGAAAACGGCAAATCCCGATAAGAGAATAACAAAAACCTTCAGTCTTATCGATAAATCGCCCTTGCTGCTCGGCACATCCGCTGTGCTCTGTATGAGCGATCGCCTCTCTGCCTTCGACAGAGATAACCTCATTGTCCCGGTTTGGATGATATAACGGATAAAGAACAATGCCAACGATTATAAAAGCAAACTTCAAAAATTTTTGGTTTTATTTTTGTATATAAAACAACACTCTGCACGGAATGGATCGGTATTTCGTGCAGAGTGTGTTTATTTATTGGTTCATTTACCGGGAGAGTGTTTCCGAGGCTTCTTCCATTCGGTCGGAGACGGCTTCGGAGGCATCCTCCATTTTATCTGAAACTGTTTCAGAGGCGTTTTCCATCATGTCCGAGACGGTCTCGGAGGCACTTTCCATTCTGTCGGATACAGTTTCTCCCATATCGGAAGTGGATTCCGACATATTGTCTTTAATGTTATCTGTTGTGCTGCCGCCTATACTTGTGGTGTAGTCGGCACTGCCGTCTCTTTTACATGCGGCAAGGCAAAATATCGTTGCCGCTATGAGAGAACAGGCAAAAATAATACTGATTTTTTTCATAATGACATCCTTTCTATTTTGTTAAAGTTCCGTTGTCGGAGTAAAGAAGAATGAGTATATCGGCTTCCTCACCCGTGGTAATATCTTTGTATATGAGAATATCTTCTCCGTCGTTGTCCTCACACAGAAGCTCATA
The DNA here is from genome assembly GCA_015065425.1 of Oscillospiraceae bacterium. GTDB lineage: Bacteria > Bacillota > Clostridia > Oscillospirales > Acutalibacteraceae > RUG806. Next base: position 35,900 of record SVQH01000026.1, on the reverse strand, counting down.
GGTGTATTTTTCGCTTGTGCCGTCTGTGGGTATGACAGCGGCGGAAATTTTTTTCACCTGAAGATGAGATGCAATGTCTCTCATGGCTTCATCGGGGGTAAGAGAAAAGGGAGGAATGTCTCTTTCCCTGTGATTTATGAGAAAGTCAGTGCTTTCAAAACCCGTTATTCTGCCGTCAGAAAGAGATACCGACACTTTTATAAGGTCAGGGTAACAAATAAAGGAATCCTGTTTATAAGCAAAATTTACGGTGCATATACCGTCATTTGATGCTTCATAAGTGGACACCATATCAAGAAAACCGAGGGTGTTGAGAAACAGTGCAGCTTTTTCGACTGCATCGGCTCTTGTAAGCTTTTCCTCGCCGGCGGTAATGTTTGAAAGTATTTCAAGAACATACCCGCCGTTTTTCGTGATATAAATGTCATAGGTTTCCGTTCTGAAGCAATAAGCGGCTGTTTTTCCGTTTGTATCCTCTTCCTCTACGAGGAATTTTTCGTCAACTCCGAGAGTATCTGCAGCAATTTCCTTTGCTCTTTCCTTTGATATTTCTTCACTGTTTTTCAATATCTCCGATTCTTTTGTGAGGATATTGTCGGAGAAGGGGCCGTCATAGATAAGTGTGGGGTAGTTTTCAAAGGTCATTTCCGCATCGGAAATGCTGTCAAGATATGATACCGTAGACTCACTGCCGCTGTCGGCTTCACTGAGCTTTTCGGAAATTTCTTCAAAGGTAAAATAATCTGCGGATAAAAGGGACGCCATATACTCAAACTTTAATGAGAGTCCCGAAGCGAAAGAGGAGAGAGAACGCATCATTTCATATTCTTCATTACTGATTTTTTCTCCCGAGGCTACTTTTTTGCTGAGATATGCGGTGTATTCGCCCACCTGTGAGAGAAATTTATAGGTGTTCTGAAGATTTGTCTCTCCCGCTTCAAGGGCAGACAGACTTGCCTTTGCACCTGCACAGTCTCTCTGAAGCTTACTTGTAATGGATGAAAGCATTGCGGGAGAAGCCGCATACAGGGATTTTGTGAGAGAAACCTCTATGCCGTCAAGATATTCGCAAAGCCCCGTAAGTGCCTGCTGATTGTTAAGTTCAATCTGTCTTTTATATACAGCACTGCGTACACTGCCGATTATTCCCCATGCACTGAGGGAAATGAAAAGTGCAAGGGAAAAGGCAATGAGCTTTATTTTTTTTCTTCTTTTCATCATATATATTCCGCCTTTTGTGAAATAAAAATCACTGTTATTCTTTGCAGTGAACGAAAATATATACACTGTGAAGAAAAATCACGGAAAACGGTGTGAGATTAATACAAAATTAATATTTTTTCTTTCCGTTTTTTATTGACACTCTACTAAAATTTATGGTAAATTATATAGTAACAAAAGGAAATTTTTCACAAAAGGGAACGGAGGCGGATTTTATGATTGCAATTACCCCTGCAAGAAAGCTTTTATACAGTGTTTTATGTGCTTTTGCCTTCATTTTGTATGTTCCGCTTGCCTGTGCCGTGGGAAGTGATACCGCAAGAGATACGGTAAGAGCAGGAGAGATAGAAACGAGTGAAGAATGCCTTTGCGAAGAGGGCGAAAGCTGCTGTTTCTGTATAGAAAACGGTAATTTTGCGTAAAAACAAAATATTTAGGATTTGCTCTTGACAAAGGGGAATATTTATAATATAATACCGCCTGTAAAGTTTCGGACTTTACAGGCGTTTTCCGTTATCAGAATTGAGAAAGGAGAGCTGACGAATGGCAAAAAATCTCGAAATTACCATACTTCTCGATTTTTACGGTGATATGCTCACTCCCAAGCAGCGCGAATTTCTTGAACTGTATTATAATGAGGATCTTTCCCTTGCCGAAATTGCCGTAAATGTGGGAATAACCCGTCAGGGGGTAAGAGATGCCATAAAGAGGGCTGAATGTCAGCTTATCGAAATGGAGCAGAGGCTGGGTCTTGTTGAACGCTTCAAGGATGTTCAGAGCGGACTTGAAGAAATTATAGAATGTGCCTCTAAAATAAGTGCAGAAAACAGAAAGACAGGGCTTTCAAGGGAGATAAACGATCTTTCCGTAAGAATCAAATCCATAGCCATGTCTTTGTCCGAATAATATAATTGAAAGGAAGTGACCTTATGGCTTTTGAAGGTTTATCCGATAAACTTGACTCTGCGTTTAAGAAACTCAGAAGCAAGGGTTCACTTAACGAAGCAGATGTAAAAGAAGCCATGCGTGAAGTCCGTCTCGCACTTCTTGAAGCTGACGTAAGCTATAAAGTCGCAAAGGACTTTACGGCAAGAGTTACCGAAAAGGCAATAGGTGCAAAGGTCATGGAAAGCCTGACACCTGCCCAGATGGTTATTAAGATAGTAAATGAAGAGCTGACGGCTCTCATGGGCGGTACTCAGGCAAGACTTGCTTCCGCCTCACACCCTCCCACGGTCGTTATGATGTGCGGTCTTCAGGGTTCAGGTAAAACCACACACAGTGCAAAGATTTGTAAAAAGCTCAAGGCAGACGGTCACAGACCTCTTCTTGCCGCCTGCGACATTTACAGACCCGCCGCTATCAAGCAGCTGCAGGTAGTAGGTGAACAGGCAGGAGTTCCCGTTTTTGAAATGGGCACTGAAAATCCCGTAATCATTGCAAGAGAAGCAGTAAGACTTGCAAAGGATAAGGGTTATGATTATGTATTTCTTGATACGGCAGGCCGTCTTCACATTGACGAGCAGCTCATGCAGGAGCTTAAAAACATAAAGGCAGAAGTAAAGCCCCACGAAATTCTTCTTGTGGTTGACTCAATGACAGGACAGGATGCAGTAAATGTTGCTTCCACCTTCAACGAGGCTCTCGGAATTGACGGTCTTGTGCTTACAAAGCTTGACGGTGATACCAGAGGCGGTGCGGCTCTTTCAGCAAGAGCAGTCACGGGAAAACCCATAAAGTTTGTGGGTGTCGGTGAAAAGCTTGATGACCTTGATGTTTTCCATCCCGACAGAATGGCTTCGAGAATACTCGGTATGGGTGACGTTCTCTCACTCATTGAAAAGGCTGAGACTTCCCTTGATGCCAAAAAGGCGGAAGAGCTTGAAAAGAAGCTCGCTCAGAATAAATTCGACCTTAATGACCTTCTCATGCAGATGGATGAAATGAAGAAGATGGGTTCAATGAAGGACCTTCTCGGAATGATTCCGGGCCTTGGAAAGAAAATTAAGGATGCGGATATAGATGAAGGTGCAATGGACAGAACAAGAGCCATTATACTTTCAATGACCCCCAAAGAAAGGGAAAAGCCCGATATAATCAATCCTTCGAGAAAGAGAAGAATTGCGGCAGGTTGCGGAATGCAGGTTGAGGATGTCAACAGACTTCTTTCACAGTATAAGCAGATGCAGAAGCTTTTCAAGCAGCTCGGCGGCAACAAAGGCGGCAGTAAAAAGAGAATGCGTCGCATGATGCCCCCCGGAGGCTTCGGAGGTATGGGCGGAGGAATGCCCGGCGGCTTCCCCGGTTTTTAAGGTATCAGACACTAAGCCTTGTGGCTGATTGTTTAACTATATAATATTTATTAATGGAGGAAATTAAAAATGGCAGTTAAAATTCGTCTTCGTCGTATGGGTGCAAAGAAGGCTCCCTTCTACAGAATCGTTGTTGCAGATTCAAGATATCCCCGTGACGGCAGATTCATTGAAGAAATCGGTTATTACAACCCCATGACAGAACCCAAGGTCATCAAGGTTGATGCTGATAAGGCAAAGCAGTGGATCGCTAACGGTGCACAGCCCACAGACACTGTTAAGGTTCTTCTCAAGAAGAACGGCGTTATCGACTGATAACGATACCCGGAGGCAAAGATAATGAAAGACTTACTTCTCGGTATTGCAAAGGGTCTTGTTGACGAACCCGATGCAGTAGCTGTTACCGTCGACGAAGTAAATGAAGACGGCGTAACAGTATTTCACCTTCATGTAGCTGAAAGCGATGTCGGCAGAGTAATCGGAAAGCAGGGCAGAATAGCAAAAGCCATCCGCACCGTAATGCGTAGTGCCGCCAACAGACAGGACATGAAGATTCAGGTGGAAATAGACTAAAAAGAAAAACGGCTTCGTGCCGTTTTTTTCTTTTTGGGGGAACTTTGTATTTTGTTTATATCCGGTAATATTTCCGGTGCTTATTAATAAACTGAAAAAGACAGTAAGCATTCGTTTTTTTTGAGCTTACTGTCCTTAAATATTATTTTGCTTATGTTTCAGTTGCACTGGAATGGGGAAACTGAAAACATTTTATTTTTTCACTTCTGTAACAGCTGACTGTATCATGTTTTTCAACTGATATACAAGTTCTGTAATGAAACTGAATAATTTTTCAAAGAAGTTTGAAAAATGGTCAAAAATGCTTACATTCCACTCATCTCCGATGTTTGAGTTTTCTTCTGTCAAAGGAACAAGAGGTGCGTATTCATCATCTGATACCATGCACAGATACTGAGGAAATTCAGGAAGCGTGCCTACAGTAACATAAGCTGAAGCATCGCCGTAGCCGGAAGCATTGAATATCTGTGCCTGTAAAACATCAATGTTGTATGGCATAACCCCATGAGTACTGCCTTTTATAAACCATGTATGGTCCGGTAAGAAACAAGTAGATGCATCAATAGTTTTGTCGGGAGAGATATATCCGGCAGTGCCGTTTTCTTCTGCTTTTTTTATATATGAGCTACTGAATGTTGAGCCCATTATTGCTGAGGTTGCACCTAAAGTCTGAGTATCAACGGAAATTATACCGTCAGAGTGATACTTCGCTTTATCACTGAGAGGAATATTTACAGAGCCGTATTTTGCAGTAATATAAACTTTGACACCTGCATCGATAGCTCCGTTAAGGATATTTTCGGTTTTAAGTGTGACATTATTATAATATTTATCGGTTTTTTCAATAAGCTTTGCATATTCTGCTTTGTCCTCGTCTGAGTGGAAGTTAAGCTCCATTGCAGCTTCATAATAGTCTTTACCGACCATTGACCAGAAAGCAGGCATTGTGCCGAAAGTTTCCTTGAGAGTTCTCGGTATTACTTCAAAATAAACTTCTTCATATATTTTATATACAAGTTCTATAGGGATATTGAGTCCTTTGGTAAAATTGAGTATTGCAACAAGTGATTTTACAAAGGATATAACGGGATCTCCGTTATCATCAATCATATACTGGAGAAAGTTGTTAAGATCATCTGATTCTATAATAACCTGACCGGAGAAGAGGGCACCTAAGAATTCAAAACCGTCAAGACCGCCTACATAAAGGTTAATGGCATTAATATCGTCATAGCCGTATTCACTGAGATATGCCATAATGATATTTGCACCAAGACATCTGCCGACAATATTTACTTTATCAAAGCCGGTTGCGGTTTTTACCTTTTTGATATAATCGTTAAGCTCGGCGGCGGAAATAAACGGATCTATTCTCCAGTCATAAAGGTGAGTGTATGCATAAAGGTCATATTTGCCGTTGTAATTATTTCTGTTGGTGACATATATATCTCTCTCGCATTGGTTACCCGAGCCGTTGGAGGCCTCACCGTTTTTATCCAATGCCATAAAGCTTAAGATTGAAACCAGTTTTTCAACAAGAAAGTTACTGTAATTCGTCCAGTCATCTGTCTGTATACCTTCAATAAGCGGAGCCATAATACCGTCAAGTATTCCTTCAAGAGAACCGTCTGTAAGAATATCTTTGCTTCCACCGACAAGGTGTTGAGAGTTTTTGTCATGTGAATCGGCATATAATGCCGAGCCGTAACCTTGTACATAAACTGTTGGTACCTGAGTTGCTCTGTTTCCGTCTCCGCGTATATAGGTTGATGCGGAAACTCCGGGAATAAGGGGACAACTGATTATAAGTGCACAGAGAATAACTGAAATCACTTGTTTGAAAACCTTTTTCATAATAAACGCTCCTTTGTTTGTTTTTAAATATAATAGCAAAAAAGAAAAAATAAGTCAAATAATTCTAAAGAATTATACATTGTTTGTTAATAGTATATTAAGAATTTGCATTTCATAAAACTCAACTGCTTATTCCTCCCTGTAAGACAAATATTAAACAAATGTAAAAACATGCCGTTGAAAAAATTTTAATGAGCTATTAAGAATTTCTTTCAAATCCTTTGACATATTCTGCCAATAGTTTTATACTGTTTTACAGATTAAATAAAAAGGAGAAAATTATGAATTATTATAAACCACTTGCCGCAATGAGACACAAATTAATAGTAGGAATTCTCGGAGTTTCAAGAGTGCTTCATAAGATTACGGGCGGGAAAAGACCGAAGTTTTTATTTTCGGCAAACACGGAGCTTTCTTATGTGGGAAGTAATGTTAAAGTTCTTGAAAAAAACGAAGATGAAGTTATAATTGCAAAAACTGACAAAAACGGTAAAATTGACAATTCCGATTTTAAGATAATGACAGCGACCGACCTTCATCTTTGTTCTCCCGGAGCTGAGCTTAACGACAAGACCATTGACCGATTTGTGAGACAGATAAGGGATGAAAAGCCTGACCTTGTAATTATTACGGGGGACTGTATTCTTTCCGACTGTCAGCATATAGATTCCGTTCAGTTTTCACAGATGATGGAAAAGCTGGGTGTTTACTGGGCTTACTGTTTCGGAAATCATGAAACGAGAGAGGAAAAGGGCTTTTACAAGTATCAACTTTTGAGAGGACTTCAGTATTATCCCCATTGTCTCAGCCTTTTCGGAAAAAAGGAGCTTTTCGGCTTCGGCAACACTGCCATACATATAAAAAATGAAGACGGAATATATTATAAGAGCCTGTATCTTTTTGATTCGGGCAGAGATATGATTCCCGAATATAATACCTCTCACAATGTTCCCAAGGAATTGTGGTCAGACACCTATGACTTTATAAAAAAAGAACAGATAGACTGGTACACGGACAATATGAATAAGACTTTTGCGGTATCACCCGAAAACAAGTCGTTATGCTATATGCACATTCCCGTAAAAGAATATGAATATGTATGTGATGAAATAGGAGAGTACGATTACCGTGATTCCGGTAAGACAAAAATTCTTTACGGTACGCAGTATGAAAGTGTCGGCTCCTCCCGTTTTAACAGCGGATTTTTTGCGGCAGGAAAAGAAAAAGGTGCACTTCAGGCGATTTTCTCAGGGCATGACCATATAAACGATTTCTGTGCAATTTATGACGGTGTTTATCTGGTGTATACCCAGTGTACGGGATATAATACATATAATATGACGGAAAAGCTGAATTTCCCCGAAAAAGACTGCCATTACGGTGTAACGCTTACAACACTTCACTCTGACGGCAGTATTAGTGTTGAGCAGAAAAAGAACAACAGGTATCTTTAAGGAGACAATATGAAGAAAATTTTTTTCGTTATCAGTACAGTGCTGATAATTTCACTTTTTGCAGCCTGTGCGAAGGAGGGCGAGAATACCACAGCAGAAAATATACATGAGCCTGTGATAACCACGGAAGAGAGTAACACTTTACCGAAAGCAGAGGCTGACAGACTCGGAGAAGAGATATACAAAAACCATCCCGAACTTACCCCCGTAAACTATGAATCTCCTGCCATACTCGGAAAAAGTGAGGATATGGGACAGGAATATATTGATAAACTGACATTTATTTGCGATTCTCCCACATATTGGATGTGGCCCTTCGGATTTCTTAAGGACGGAGCGGATACCAACAGTATATGGACGGGTCCCGAGGGGACAATGACACTTGCTTATCAGAGTGATTACTGCATTCTTGACCCCTATGACAACGCAGAAAAGCCCATAAGACAGGTAGTGGAAGAGCACAAGCCCGAATATCTCATAATTGCTGTGGGGATAAACGGTATATCCTTCATGGATGAGGAATATTTCAAAAGAGAATATACCGACCTTGTGACGGACATAAAGGCAATAAGCCCCGACACAAAACTTATGTGTCAGTCCATATATCCCATAACCCCCGCATATAGAAACTGGGGTGATATCACCAATGAAATGATAACCGAAGCAAATTCATGGATACTTGAAATTGCAGAGGAAAATGCCTGCAGATACCTCGACAGCTTCTCAATTCTTTTAGCCGAAGACGGAAATGCAATCCCCGAGCTTATGATGAAGGACGGTCTTCATCCCAATGAAGAAGGACTTGCAAAAGTAATAGAATACATCCGCACCCACGCATGGGTAGATTATAATACTGTAGGGTAAATAACGATAAATCAAAAAGGTCTCACGCTTATATGAAAATAAGCGGAGACCTTTTTAACAATAAATTATGATTTATATGCTTCTATGATTTTGAGTACTGCACCTTCAAAGGCTTTGTCCATCATTTTGTCAAGGTCGGGAATCATGGCTTCCACTTCTCTTGCATATTTTGGAGTGGGTCTTGTTCTCGGGTGACGGGGAGTGAATACCGTACAGCAGTCCTCATAGGGACGGATGGATATGTCGAAGGTGTCGATTTTTCTTGAAATTATGACTATCTCATTTTTATCCATACCGATACAGGGTCTGAAAACGGGAAGTGTGGCACATTCATCCGTACATTTAAGTGCGTGTATTGTCTGACTTGCCACCTGACCGAGACTTTCACCTGTTATAAGTGCTTCTGCACCCTGCCATTCGGCAATTCTTGAAGAAAGCTTCATCATAATTCTTCTCATGGTGACCGTAAACATTTCTTCGGGGCAGTAATCTCTTATGGCTTCCTGAATTTCAGTAAAGGGAACGGTGAAAAGATTTATTCTTCCCGAGTACATGGAGACTTTTCCGAGAAGCTCGTGAACCTTCATCTCTGCAAGCTCAGATGTATAAGGGGGAGAAGCGAAGTGTACGGCAGTGAGACGGACGCCTCTTTTGGCTATCATGTAGCCTGCAACGGGGGAGTCTATTCCTCCCGAAATGAGAAGACAGGCTCTGCCTGCTGTACCCGTGGGCATACCGCCTGCACCCGGAAGCTGTTTTCCGTGAATATATACACCGTTATCTCTTACCTCAACGGCAACCGTTACTTCGGGATTGTGTACATCGACCTTAAGCCCTCTTATTTTTGAGAGAAGATAACCTCCCACCTCGTCACATATTTCGGGGGATTTGAGAGGGAAATTCTTGTCGGCTCTTTTTGCCGTTACCTTGAATGTCTTTGCAAACATAAGGTCATCCTTAAGATAGTCGTAGGCTGTTTGTCTTATTATGTCTATATCCTTTTCGCATACGGCAGCACGGGCAATTCCCACAGTGCCGAAAACCTTTCCTATTCTTGAAACAGCCTCATCAAGGTCAATATCCTCGTTTTCAGGAGTGACAACAATGGTGGACTGTGCCTTTCTGTAAGAAAATTCTCCAAGGGAAGAAATTCTTTCCTTGATGTTTTTTATGAGCATATCCTCAAAAGTGGAACGGTTAAGACCTTTGAGAGCTATTTCTCCGTCTTTAAGTAAAATTATTTCCTTCATTTTCTGTTTTTCCTGTTCTTATATTTTTGTTCTGATATTATTTACTGCGTCTTTTATTGCAGAAACGAAAATTTCCGCCTCTTCCTTTGTGGTATATCTTGAAAAGCTTACTCTTACGGCACTGTCTATGACCTTGGGGGGAAGCCCGATAGCTGTGAGAACGTCACTTCTGTGTCCTTTTTTACAGGCTGAACCTGCGGAGATGTAAATTCCTCTTTCTGACAGATAATTTATAAGTACCTGAGAGGGAATTCCCATGACGGACATATTGATTATGTTAGGAAGTGCATCCGAAGGGGAGTTTATGACTACCTGCGGAATGTCCTTCAGCATTGAAAGAGTGTAGTCTCTGAGATTTTTTGTTGTTTCATATTGCCGTGATATATCGGGAAGGGCTTTTACGGCTTCTGCGAAACCTGCGATTGCGGGAAGTGCTTCAGTGCCTGAAAACAGATTTCCCTCCTGACCGCCTCCGAGTACCGTGGGTTTTATGCCCAGTCCTTTTCTGACATAAAGTGCACCGACACCCTTTGGTGCATGTATTTTGTGACCGCTTACGGTGAGAAGGTCAATTCCCGTTTTTGACGGTTTTACCTTCATTTTCCCGAATGCCTGAATTGCATCAACATGAATAAGTGCAGGTGCAGAAACCCTTTTTACCGCTCGGGAAATAAGCTCCACGGGATTTATGGCACCTATTTCATTGTTTACGAGCATAACGGAAACAAGAATTGTGTTTTTATTTATTGCATTGAGCAGTTCTTCCGGCTCGAATGCCCCGTTTTTGCCGGGAGAAAGCCTTACTATCTGAAAGCCCTGCTCTTCAAGTGAATCCATGCATCTCATGACGGAGGGATGCTCCAGCTTTGTTGTGATTATTCTGTTGCCCATTTTTCTTCTGAGTGCGGCAGCACCGAAGATGGCAGTGTTGTTTGCAAGTGTTCCCGAATGGGAAAAATATATTTCCGAAGCATCGACCGAGAGGGCATCTGCAAGAGTTCTTCTTGAATTTTCAAGGACATTTTTTGCCTTTACTCCGGAGGAATGTACCGCTGAGGGGTTGCCGTATATGTCGGTCATGACGGAAAGTGCCGCCTGTGCCGCTTCGGGACATACCCGTGTGGTTGCGGAATTATCAAGATAATTTTCCAATATGTTCACCCTTTATAAATTGTACTAATACATTATACTTTGATTGTGCCCGACTGTAAACTGTTTTTTTGGGGAAAACTTAAATAATAATTAAGCAGTTGTGTCTTGCATAAACGATAAATTAAAAGTATAATAGTCAAAGAATTTATTTTTCGGAGGAATATATGGTTTCTTTTGTAAAGGATATCTTTATTTTTGAGAAAAAAGAAAAAATTAAGCTTACGAAACAGGAAAAACGGTCAGATATAAAATTTTTCTGCCTTGCTTTTTTTATTCCCTTTGCGGTAATGCTTGCTGCAGCTGTTGCGACAGACCTTGCTCCCTTCGGGGAGAAGACATTGATGGCTATTGATGCATGGGGACAGTATTTTCCCATGCTCAGAGAAATGAAACGGGCTTTCAGAAGTCTTGATTTCAGTTATTCTTTTACGGGTGCACTGGGCTTTGATATGACGGCTCAGAGTGCATATTATACAAACAGTCCCCTGTGGTATCTTCTGTTTTTACTGCCGGGTGAGTTGACTCCCGCACAGGTTGACATGGCAGTATTTATCCGTTTCGGTCTTGCAAGTCTTGCGTTTTCTTATTATCTCAGTGAGCATTTCGGAAAAAAGACCACTTCCATGCTTCTTTTTGCAAGTGCTTATGCTTTTTCGGGATATACACTTGCATTTATCAATCAGTTTATGTGGATGGATGCCGTGGTCCTTCTTCCCCTTGTGCTTCTGGGAATAGAAAGACTTTATAAGGGAAAAGGAATGCTTCTTTACACAGGTGCACTTTTTCTTACCATATATTCAAATTTCTATATAGCATTCAGTGTATGTATATTCTCCGTACTGTGGTTTTTCCTTCTCACTTTTTCGGAAAAGGTATCCGTAAGAGATTGGTTTATAAGAGCTTTCCGTTTCGGTATAACATCTCTTCTTGCAGGTGTCCTCAATATAGGTGTGCTTCTTCCTCTTGTAAAAGCCATAGGAAACACTCTGGCATCCGGCATGGGCTTTACGGGAGAGCTTAAATTTTATCATTCTCTTTCCGAGATGGTATCAATGCTGTTTCCTTATACAAAGTCGTCTCTTGCTTATGAAGCCCCTAATATTTATTTCGGGCTGTTCTGCTTCCTTTTATGTATCGTTGCCCTTTTTGCAAAGATATCCGTAAGAAAAAAGCTTTGCTTTGCGGGACTTTTTGCCTTTATGTTCATATCCTTCAATTTTAACCTTCTTGATTACATCTGGCACGGTTTCCATTTCCCGAATCAGCTTCCCGGAAGACAGAGCTTTCTGTTTGTTTTCCTCGGACTTGTGATAGCCTTCTGCGGCTTTCAGACCTTACGGGAACTTCTGCAAAACAGAAGGAATATCATGAGGGCAGTAAGTGTGATACTTTGTATTCTCATAGGATTTGAAATTTATTCAAATGCCGTTATAAAGCTCGCTGCAAATACACCCAAGGTAAGTGAAAGCTCGGTTCTCAGAAATGCCGAGGCTTTGTCTGAAATCAGAGAAAGCTGTACACCCGACAAGGATAAAAACGAGTTCTGGAGAATAGAGACTGTTCCTCACCGTTATAACGGAGGACAGCTTCACGGTTATTACGGAATTTCTCATTATTCTTCAACCATGTCGGGGGATTGCTACAATTTCTTTACAAAGCTCGGTATGAGTGTTTACGCAAAGAATGTAAGTATACAGTATCTTCCGAATCCCGTTCTCAATTCTCTTTTCGGTATCCGTTATATTGCAAACACGGAAAACAAGGGTGATGAGGTTTCGGAGTATTACGGTACGGCAGAAAATATGTTTGTATATGAAAATACTCAGGTGCTTCCCCTGTTTTATGTGGCAAACAGCGATGTCCTCCACCTTGATGAAAGCCTTAAAGGACATGCATATACCAATGAAATATTCAAAAGAGCTGCAGGCACGGGTGATGTCATCAAGGGTACGGGTGTCATAAAAGAAAATAAGAGTGAAGAATATATTCTCAATGAAGCCGAGTTTATAAAAGGAATTGACAATATTCTTCAGAGTAAGACCGAAATTACCCATTTCGGCAAAACAAAAATAAAAGGTACAGTGGAGGCTTCACACGACGGTGTTCTTATGATAAGCCTTCCCGCAAAGGATGTCACACTGGAAATTGACGGCGAAAAAGTCGAAACTCTGACCATAGCAGGTTATATGGCAGGTGCGGAAATTTCCGAAGGAACACATGAAATCACAATTAAATTGCCGTAATTATTCCCCTGAGGTATTGTATTTTTCTACCTCAGGGGATATTATATATGTAAGATAATAATCATAATCGGGGGTGTTTTTGTGACAAAAGAAAAATATTTCGGCTCCGCTTTTTGGGTGGAGTTTCCCGGTGAGCCTGTTTCTGTTCTTGCAAGAAAAGATTTTTCGGCTGAAAATGTCGTCAATGCAAGGCTTAGTGTCATAGGGCTGGGTTTTTTTGAAGGGTATATCAACGGAAGACTTATTTCAGAGGACAGATTTCTTCCTCTCAATACAGATTTTCACAAAAGAGAACTGAAAAGGAAAAACGGTTTTTGGGAAGAGGAGACGGCACACAGGATATATGTTACCGAATATGATGTCACTTCTTTTATAAATGAAGGAAAAAACAGCCTTTGTTTTATGCTCGGAAACGGTTGGTACAGTGATACTCATCAGGAGAAATTCGGTGATAAAAAACTGATATTCTCCCTTGTTCTTGAAGATGTGAATAAGAATATCACAAGCATAGTCTCGGACGGCGACGTTTATTATAAAGAAGGTTTTATAAAGGAATATGACCTTACAGAGGGAGAAAAACAGGATTTTTCCGATTATTCCGATTCATGGCTTTATACGGAAACGGATATTTCTTCATGGGCAAAAGTCAGATTGTGTGATTTTCCCGAAACAAAATATATGTTAAGTGATTGCCCTGCAGACAGGGTGACGGAGACTTTGTATCCTGCAATTATTAAAGTGACCGATGATTATAAGGTGTATGACATAGGAAAAAACTGCAGCGGTAATCTCGTGCTTCTGCTTCCCGCCCGAAAGGGTAAGAGCGTAAAAATCACGGGGAGTGAGGAGAAGCTGCCCGATAATGACATTGACCCCGAAAAAATAATGGATCAGCACGCAGAGTTTATCTGCGGTGACACCGAAAGAGAAGTATCTCAGAAATTTACCTGGCACGCTTCAAGATTTTTCAGGGTGCCTTCCGATATAAAAGTAATACGCTTTGATGTCATAAATACTGCGGTAAGCGTGAATTCCGAATTCAATTCCGATGATAAAGTTCTTAAATGGCTTTACGATGCATTTATAAATACTCAGCTTTCAAATATGCATTCGGGTATTCCCTCGGACTGTCCTCACCTTGAAAGAAGAGGATATACGGGCGACGGTCAGCTTGCCGCGGATGCGGTTATGACAACAATAGATGCAAGAAAATTCTATGATAAGTGGATAGAAGACATATCTGACTGTCAGGACAGAAAATCGGGTCATGTCCAGTATACTGCTCCATATACCCATTCGGGCGGAGGTCCGGGCGGTTGGGGAGGTGCGATAGTTCATGTTCCCTTTATGTATTATAAGCACTACGGCGACCCGTCTTTTATGGTAAAGCTGTATCCTCAGATGAAAGAATATTTCCGTTTTCTTGATGAACATTCAAGAGGAAATCTTGTGTATTACGATGTTCCCGATGAATGGTGTCTCGGAGACTGGTGCACACCCATAAAAATCAGGATTCCGGCTCCCTTCGTCAATACATATTTTTATATCAAGCACATTGATGAAATACTTATGTGCCGTGAAGTACTGAAGCTTTCACGGGATGAAGAAAAAGGATATAAGGAAAAGAGAAATATTCTTGTATCGGCAATAAAAAGACGCTACTTTGACCCCAAAACGGGAGACTTTGCAAAAAATATACAGGGTGCAAATGCCTTTGCCGTGGATATAGGCATCGGAACAAAAAAGACGTTTAAGAATTTATGTGCGGTATATGATAAAAAGCATCTGTACTATAATACGGGTATATTCGGTACGGATATACTGACAAGGGTGCTTTTCAGAAACGGCAGAGGAGACTTAGCCGTAAGGCTTCTCTCTTCCGAGGGAAAATATTCCTTCGGTAACATAATGAATCAGGGTGCAACTTCTCTCTGGGAATACTGGACGGGCAGACGCTCTCATTCTCATCCCATGTTCGGTGCTGTTGTTACATATCTTTTCAGTTATATTCTCGGTATAACACAGGAAAATGATTCATTCGGTTATGAAAAACTGATAATTGCACCTGCCGACTTAGATATTACAGGCTCTTTCAGCGGAAAAATAACGGTACCGCAGGGCGAAGTTTTTGTTGAGATAATATACAGTGACACTTCGGCAAGGTTTAAGCTTATCATTCCGCAAGAAGGTATTTTCAGATACAAAAATAACAAAATTAAACTTATATCCGGAACGAATGAGATTATAATTTCAAGGGATGGTATGTATGCAAAGAATTGAAGATATAGATAAGAATTTCAGTGCAAGTGTTCCCGTTTTTGACGGAATGAAAACCTATGATATATTAAAGCCCCCGTTTTCTCTTTACGGACTTAAACATGACTCTGAGGGTTTTTTTCGTATGGATAAAAGTGTTGCCGATTATGTCTCTCCCGGCGTAAGAGGGTTGAATTACAACACTTCGGGCGGTATGCTCCGTTTCAGGACGGATTCGGTGCGGATAATACTTACGGCAACTCTTCCCGATGTGTGTCTTATGAATCACATGCCTCTTACAGGCTCGTCATCTTTTGATATATACTGTGACGGGAATTTCTGCGGAGTTTTCAGAGCACCGTCAACGGAAGAATATAAGGGCACGTGGTCGGGTGAACTTACTTTGCCCGAAGGGGAAAAGGATGTTCTTATAGGTTTTCCTCTCTATAATAATGTAAGAAGTGTTTTTATATCTCTTGAAGAGAGTGCAAGTGCAGAAGAGGGCGGAAAATTTGAGGATAAGCTCCCCATCGTTTTCTACGGCTCTTCCATAACTCAGGGCGGCTGTGCATCACATCCGGGAAATGCATATCCCAACATGATTTCAAGATATCTCAATCGGGAAATTCTCAATCTCGGCTTCTCGGGAAGCTGCAGGGCTGAAGATGAAATGTGCGAATATATAAGCTCACTTTCCATGAGCCTGCTTGTTTTTGATTATGACCACAATGCACCGACGGCTCAGTATCTTGAAGAGACCCATGAAAAATTTTTTAAACAGTTCAGGAAGCATTGTCCCTACACTCCCGTACTTATGTTAAGTGTGGCAGACGGCTATTTCGGTGAAAAAAATATTGAAAAGCGAAAAGAAATTATAAAAAGAACTTATGAAAATGCAAAAACCGTCGGAGATAAAAATGTATATTTCCTTGACGGTCAGAAGTTTTATGATGATATCGGTCCCGAAAATGCAACCGTTGACTGCTGTCATCCCAATGACCTCGGTTTTTGGGCTTTTTATAAGAATATAAGTAAATTTATTAAGGAGAATGATTTATAATGAAACCTTGTTTTATTGCCCACAGAGGCTACAGCGGAAAATATTTGCAGAACACTGAGGAAGCTTTTATAAAAGCTGTTGAACACGGCTCCGGCGGTATTGAAACCGATGTAAGAATCACAAAAGACGGAATTCTTGTTGTAAATCACAATGAAACAGCAGTTTTTTATGACGGTACTGAACTTGCTGTAAGTGATGCAACTTATGAAGAGCTTATGAAAAAGCCTCTTCTCAACGAGTTTACCGATACGGAAATTTATATCTGTACCTTCCGCCGTTATCTTGAAATATGCCGTGACGGAAACATGGTCTGCTTTATTGAATTCAAGGGACATTTTCCCGATGAAAAGATAAAGGAAGCCTTCACTCTGGCAGAAGAGGTCTATGACCTTAAAATGTGTTCTCTGCAGTCGTTTGACCTTGACAATCTCATAAGAGCACACGAAGCATTCCCCGACCTTCAGATAATGCTCACCTGCGGAGAACCGAATGAGGATGTGTATAAATGTCTTGAGTTAGGCTTTGATATAGATATGGCTCATTCGGGAATTTATAAATCTCTTGTAGACCGTTTCCACGAAAAGGGACTTAAGGTAGGTCTCTGGACGGCAAATCAGCCTCACGAATTAGAGCTTTGTCGCCTTATGTGTGTGGACTACATAGAATCTGACCTCTATTCTGATTTTATAACGGAATAATATGGATATTAAATTAATTATTTATTATCTTTGCATCTTTTCAGGTGCGGTATTGTCGGCTTTTGTGGGATATTTTATCGGCAAAAAAAACGGTTTTACCGGAAAAACACTTATTATATATATTTCTCTTGCCCTCGTTTTCGGTTTTTCGGGTGCCGTAATTATGGGACAGATACAGAATTTCGTTATGTCTCTGACGGGACTTCCGTTTTATCCCAGCCGCATGAGAATATTCGGAGGACTTCTTTTTACTCCCGTTTTTATGTATTTTCCCGTAAAGTATCTTGCAGGGGATTTTTCCCTTGTGACGGATATTTTTTCTCCGGGAATTTATCTTCTTTTGGGATTTTCAAAGATAGGCTGTGCCGTTTACGGCTGCTGCTACGGAATACAGTGTACTCCCGGGGTATCAACGCAGTTTGAAGAGCATACGGTTTTTCCCGTTCAGCTTTTTGAAAGTGTTCTCTGTTTTGTGCTTTTCGGAGTGATGTGTTTTGTCGTAACAAAAAAGAAGCACCGCAAAGGAACAGCATATCCGCTGTCTTTAATCCTTTACGGTGTTATGAGATTTTTTATTGAGTTTTTAAGATACTATCCTGAAGCCGAAAGAACATATTTTTTCGGTATGAATTTCTGGCAGACAGTAAGTGTTGTTACGATTCTTTTCGGTATTATCCGGTTTATACATAAGCATCTCGGAAGAAGCCGGGATTTACAAATATCAGACAAGCCGTATGAAGAATGAAAACGGCGGAAATTATATACACTGCAGGGTTATGTGCAAGTTTTTGTGCATAGCCCTTTAATTTTTCATTTTCTCCTGCCGTCACGGCAGTGCCGAGAGTAATTACAAGAGGTGCAACACTTGCCGCAAGGGTATATGCGGGAGTTGAAAAAGTATCAAAAAGTATTCCCGACATAAGAGGAAACAGGGGAAGAACGGCAAGAGGAATTAATTTATATTCTTTTTTCACCGTGAAAAATATAAACAGAACTACCGTGAGAAAAAGAGTGGGGATATATTTTTTGCTGAAAGCAAACTCTGTCATTTCAAGTCTGAATATACTGTAAACTGCGGCGGCAACACTCAGAAGAGAATTGAGTATTATTGACAGAGTTTTATCTTTTTTGCTCTTGTCTTTCAGTAAGAAAGCGGCGGCGGCAATAAAGGGTGAGAAAGACAGTCCGAAGGCGGGGAAAAGAGCCGTTCCCAAAACGGTTCCTGTCGCTCCCGTCACGGTGAATCCCGAAAATGCCATTATAACAAGTGCCGCAAAAAGAATAATAAACATGACAGCAGGTGCGTGGTTCGCTTCACGGCTTGTTATCATACTGTCGGCATCAATTCTCATCATGCCGAGAGCGGAAAACAGCATCAGCGGTAAAATGTATAAGCTCAGTTCACCGTTCTTTTTTGTTTTTCCGGTATGCACAATGAAAAGCAGTGTAATCAATGCATATTCTGTGAAAAGGATCAGAGGATATGATGAAGCATACCCTATATAGACCATGCCGTCGGAGTTATTATAACCCGATACTATTCTCATTATATACAATGCGAGAGCCGTAAGGGGGAGCATCAGAAAAAGTATTTTGTTGTGATTTGTTTTTCTTTTCATACTTTCACCATACAAATACTATTGTTAAATAAAACAGAAGTACAAATAAAAGCGGAGCCTTATGTTTTTCAAGCTTTTCCGTTATGCTGCATAATGCCTCACTTACGGGAGCTGTTTTTTCTTTTATAAATAAAGCAAGCAAGAAAAGACTTGATATTACCATAATTGACAGCCACCTTGATGTGTCAGAGGAGGTTAAACAAGCAATAAGCTGTATTATCGGAGAGATAAGACAGAGGAAATATATGAATTTTTCTTTTTTGTCTTCTGTCGTGCTCATTGCTTTTTTCCATATCGCTTCAAAGAAAAGAACGACGGGAATTACGAGAATAATATCCGTTATTACTCCGGGCACACTGCTGTCTGCAAAAGCAAAGAAAAAGGAACAGTATAAAGTCTGAACCGACGGTGACGCATCTTTTACCCAGCCGGGGAGAGAATAAACCTCTTCGTAATGCTCAAAGGGGAATTCTTCCATGGGACGGAAAACTTCACCGCAGTAAGGCTCAAACAAGATTATTTTGTCTCCTGCTTTGTTCATTATATAGTCTTCAAACTCACTGAAAGAAATGACATTGAAAGTACGGTTTGTTGCAAAGAAATAAAGCGTTGCAGGAACACTTACCGCTATCATAAATGCTGTGAGAATATATGCATATTTGCTTTTATGTTTAAGACAAAAACTGAAACACAGAATATATATGACAGGCATAAACGCCAGTAAAAAGGCGTAGTGTGACCATAGTCCCACTATTATAAATACGGGGATAAGCAGGGCTGTTGCTTTGTTTTCGGCTGAAATCAGACACAGAACAGCAGACAGCAGCCAATAGATGTCAAGCAGTTCAAAAAGATTGATAAAAGTCATAAAGCCATAAGGGAATACTGCGATAATAAGACTTATAACAAACAAAATTCTGCCGCTGTTTTCATCAGCTTTTCGTATGCATTTCCCCAGAAAAACCGAAGTAAGAAAAAATGTTATTATGCATACTATTGTTTGTATAAAGGTAACCTCTGCTTTCGTCGGATTCTGAAACAGCAAACCGTTAATTGTCCCGACAAGGGTACGGCTGATAAAGCCTATCTTCAGATCAACGAGATGAATGGGATATATCGCATCCGACATTATATCGTTTTTTGTAAAGAAAAGCAGGAAGTTCATGCATAAAGCCGCAAAAAGCGACAGCTCATATTTTGATTTCAGTAAAATATCTTTTAACTTATTCATCTTTTATTCCTTTTACCGTTATAAGTAAACCGCTTCCGATATCCTCGGCTTCTCCCTCGAAAAGAGCGTATGCAAAATCTGAAAGTTTTTTCGGATTTACGGGGGCAAGTCCGGTTTCGGTATATGTATAAGCCGGGACATATACAAACTCCGGTAAGTTTTCGGGGTTTATTTCATAATAATTTCTGAAACGGTCTCTTATTTCGGGAACTGCCAGCTGTTCCGCAATAAACCATCCGGAATGAACACCCATATTAAATTCTCCGTCGAGATACAGTGCAGGTATGTTTTCGATAATAAATATCTTATCATCCGGTTTTATAAGCTCTTTGATTTTTATTGCATCATTATAAATATCAGTGTATGTGAGTGCCTGATCCGACGGAAGTGTCATTCCTGAATATATTCCCTGAGTCATTTTTGCACTCTGAAAAGATGCTCTTAATATGACAAAATTTAAAACTGCGGTACCTGTGTGGAATACGGAAAAACCGAAAACAGCGGTAATAAGCACGGCGGCAGATATTTTTTGAAGCTTGTCCCCCGTATTTTTTGTTTTTATTTCTCCGAGAAGATTTTTTGTGAGTATGAGAGAGCCTGCGGCGGCAATTATATAGCCGTTTACACTTGCGTGAAGACGGAGATTTGAGCTTATGGTCATAAACAGTGCATACAGTATTCCCGTACACCAGAAAAGAATGAATACCATGTTGTTTTTCTTTTCACTGAGAAGATAAAATGCAATTCCCGAAAGTGCGAGGGGGAAGAAAAAGAAGTTTATGTCGTCGGTCTCTGTGGTGTTGTTCATAAAGAACAGACGGAACCAGAAAACAAGGGTAAATACTATGAGTGCGGAAGATGTGATGATTACTGCAAGGTTTTTATTTTTCTTTTTTATTATGACAGAGACGATTATAAGCGTCGCGGTTATAATAAGAGGTATTGCACCTGCCGCCATGGTCATATCAATAAAAAATTGCACTGCAGAAAAGGTTTCAATTCCGAGGGTATCGGTAATTTCCATGTGTTCTACATCGGAAAGTATACCGGGAACACATTTGATAATTGTTTCAATGTCCGAATTTTTAAGAAGAAGATACAGGAAAAATGCTAAAACAGGCAGAATGCCGAGAACCGTCATCATAAAAGACACAGGTCTGAAGGGGAAGGGAATATTTTTATTTTTTGCCCTGCATATTATTATGATACACAGGACGGCTGTGAAATATATAAGATATAAAAATACTCCCACAGGCTGACACAGTATAAACATTGCCGTAAGAGAGCCGAGGAAAAACATTTTGAGAAGTGACGGCTTTTCGGAAAGAGAATAGGAAACACAAATCATGACAAGAAGGAGAGCGACTCCCATTGTATTATAGCTCAGTGTGTTGAGTCCTATTACTGAATACAGCATAAATGAAAGGCTGATTATGACAGCAGAGAGCCCTTCTTTGTGCAGTGTCTTATACGTAAATGCACCGACTGTAAGCTGCATAATGCAGAAAAGTCTTCTTATAAAAAGAATTATCCCTGCCGTGCCGCCCGTAATGCCTGTATACAGCTTTACGGGAAGATATAAAAGCACAGCCGACAGCTGTGACAGATGCCATTCGTCCGTAAAAAGCCCGTCACCGTTCATTAAGCGGTAAGGTACGGATATGTAAAAAGCCTCGTCGGATATGGTTCCGTCAAAGGACGCCGTAACAAAAAGATATACGAAAGCCGCCGCCATAAGAACAGCAGCCGCAACATCCGTTTTTGACAGTATTTTGAGTTTGGTTAATAGCTTATCCATAATGCAACCTTTCCGTAGATTTATAATTTAATTATATACATTATATATATAATCGTCAAGAATTGGTTTTGTTAACAAATTGTTCATTAAATTTATATGCAGATAAAACAATTACTACCTTGGTTGTGAAAAACAACCATTTTTGAATTGTAAATTTTATATAAATCGCAGTAAACTGCTGTGTTGACTTGTGTTGACGGGTTGTGGTATCATATTGATGATATATTATACCCGTAGTGCCCCCAAAAACAGGGTATACGGTGTATTTGTATTAGTTTCTCAAAACTAATCTAAAAAAGAAGGAGTGTTTTTATGGAAACAAGAGCTAAGTTACCAAAGAAAGTTCTTAGTATGTTTCTCTCCCTGCTTATGGCAGTGAGCTGCTTCTCCATTGCTCTTCCGAGTCTCGTTCCCACAGCGGACGCATCGACTCAGGCACAGTGGGATGCACTTCAGGCTGCCTTTGATACCGCAGAGCTTGACGGTGTCTTGACAGGGGCAAACGTAGCTGCGAGTCCCAGCGGCACTTCCGTTACGATTACGGATACAACTGCCAAGGGTCACTATTATAAGATAGCTGACCTGTTGTATGCTATCGTAAGAGCCGATTACGCAAGCTACACACATCACGAAAGAATGCGTACTTATATTAAGGGTAAGCTTTCCCTTAATACATATCAGCAGAATTTCGTTGATACTCTGTTGCCGTCTCTCGGTAACTATTCGTACAGCAGCAGCTCAGATGCTTACTATACCGGTTATAACAAGGGTGGCTGGCCTGCAGCTCCCTTCTCCGGAAGTATGACCAATTCTGTTGTTATCACTCGTACTGTAAAGGCTGCTATTACTACAGACTATGCTACTGCAGCAGCGGTTCCCGCAAATGTCAATACGCAGATTAACTATACGGTAACAGCTACCGCTAAGTCTGCACAGAGTGACTCTTACGGTTCAAACTGGTCCACAACGACTGGTTCCGGTACCAATGAGAATACAAACTCCGGTACTGACTACTACTACAGAATGAAGGGCTGGTATGAAAACTCCGGTGCACCTTCTTACAGCTATGGCACAACAGCCGCTCCCAACCTTTCTGCTATAACAAACTACCTTAACTATGTTAATGCAGCTTCCTTCCAGGAAGGTTATAATGCATGGAGAGGAAATCCCGGTGTTATTTACTCATGGGACCTTGATACTCTCAATGCTGTAGAGCCCGCATATCTTCCCTACAGTCAGGCTCTTGCAAACGTTGACAATTATTACGTTGACTTCTACATCACCAATACTCAGGTTGGCATTTATGATCAGTATGCCAATGCATGTACAGGTGCTGTTGAAGCTGCAAAATATCTGCCTCTTGTTGAATGGATAAGAGACGGAGCACATGTTGACGGCTATTTAGACCGCGACAGTTATGAAGCATGGACAGATGTCCGTGTGCCCGAAAACAGAGCTAACCTTGTTGAGCTTCTCGAGGATACTAACGTTATATACAGCATCATCGACGGCTGCTCCGAGGGTACAAAGACTGCTTTCCAGGCACAGTACGGATACAGCCCCGCTATGTTCACAAATCACATTGAGACACTCACAGACCTCATTGAGATTTATGACCTTACAGACCTCTATGATGAAATCATCTTCCGTATGACTCACGACGAGACTGAGATTTACAATGAAGATGAAGCTATGTGGGGTGCTATCAATTATGAAAGCTATCCCTACACACAGGCAGGTGAAGAATGCCCCGTTGATGCTCTTATGCTTCAGCAGGTTGCTGCATACTTCAATGCAAAGGTAACTGCTATCGAATCAAGCTTTGAAGCAGAAAATATTACAAAGGTATTTGCTGACAACAACGGCGGTCAGTATACGTTTAATGATGTTAAGGCTTTCAGAGATGAGCTTATCAAGGAAGTTAAGTACCGCGGTCACGAGGTTACTTTTGCAGACTTCTATTCATATTTTGAATCCATCAGATATGAAAAGTATAATCTTGTTTCTTTCAATTCTATAAAGAATATTATTGCAAATGCAGAGCCTAAGGCTAATGCACTCAGAGCTGACTACAATACTGCCATAACAGAGCTCGGTTCAACAAAGGCAGCTCAGATCTACGGTAACTATCCCGAACAGATTGACGAATTTATAAAGTCTCTCTATTCGACTCTTTATAACAGAAGCCGTCAGCAGCTCTTCAATCTTCTTGACTCAGCATTTGATATTGATGAAAATACTCTTGCTTTCGACGGAAAACAGGCTGATGAAGTTACAAATGCTAACTTCTCTGCAGTAAAGAGAAACATCGCTAATATTGATGTTGCACTTTATGAATGGGTACTTGCAAATTGCACAGGTTCTCAGTATGACCTGTATACTCTCAAAACCTGGTATAGCTTTATACCTGAATACCAAAAAGCTATTGAAGATGTTATAGCACTGGCTTGGGGTGCGTTCAAGCAGGTTCAGCTTGACACTCCCGCAGGCTCCGGTTACTACACAACCCGTTATGCTCAGGAAAAGGATATGGTTCGAGAGGAATATCTTGACCAGGATGACTATGTAGTAAACGAACAGAAGATTCTTACCGTTATCGGTAAACTCGACGGATTTATCACATCCGAAGCTTTCACAAAGCTTATCGGTGTATACCGTGAAAATGAAGAAATCGACCCCGAAACAGGCGATGTTCTTCCTGCTATCCATACTCTTTCCGAATATATTGAGAATCTCCTTCTTGATATGCTCTTCAACGATGAAATGATCAATACCATCGTCGGAATGCTGTTCCCCATGCTCGTTGATCTTATCGGTGGTCTTATCGAAAATCTTTTCGTTCCCGGCGAAACAGTTCTTCCCGACGAATCCTGGCTTGCAACACCCTCCAACAGTGCTGCAGACGGTGCTCTTGACCTTGCCGGTATTCTTGCAGGACTTGGCGGCGTTGAGGACCTTACCCTTAAAAAGGGTGTTCTTGATGCATACTTTAACGGTAAGCAGGGAACTCCCCGTCTTGCAAAGGCATTCTCAGATCTCGGTATTAAGATTTATCCCGTATATCTTGCCGAAGCACTTGCATCCACCGCAAACGGCAAAGCCGGCAAGTACAATGCGTTTATTTCCGCTCTTCGCACAGCAAATGAAGATTGGACATATTTTGACCGAATCGGCAATAATGACGGTGAGGTTACAGGTGAAGACCTTGCAAATTACTCATGGGGTGTTAACGATTACACAACCTTTACTCAGGTAATCGGTGATGTTTTCACTTCTGTTATTCCCGTTCTTCAGGTTCTCTTCACAAACTATACCTATGAAACACCGAGAATCGACAGACTTATTTACGCTTATTGTGACGAAGCTGAAGCTTCATATAATATTCCTGTTATCGGTGATGCAGACGTATTTATTGAAGGCCTTTCCGCTTATGGTCACCTTAAGCTCGTTCTTAACGGTGTTCAGGGCTACAATAATGTCTGGGGTACTCTCTTTGAAACCCTCGGTATTTCCGCAACAATAAACAACAATAATCCCACAGTTACAAATCCCCTTTCAACAACCTTCGGTACATCAGGAAACGGTGCAACTGCAGCTCAGTTTGCCAATGCATTGTTTGTACCTCTTCTTTCCCTTGTTGAAAAGTTGGCTGCAAAGCCCATTGATACGGTTATGGGTATTATTCCCAACCTTATGCAGTCTGTATCCTACGGCTTTGTTCAGCCTCTTCTCAATGCTCTTTCAACTCAGATACAGATAAAGGCAACTATTGAAATTCAGGGATTTGACAAGGCTGCTGCTCTTTGGGAGTGGGCTAACCTCGGCGGCCTTCTCGGTCTGTTCACAGGTGTTATCAATGATGCTCTTGTAGATATAGTTGACGTTCCTGTTGATCTTAACCTCGGTAGTCTTCTTGACCTTGAAGAGCTTCTCAAAGTCGAAGACCTTTCCGACATCAACGGTATCATCAACAACTTCCTTGTAAGTGATGAAGAAGATGAAGATGAATCAGGTGATACACCTGCAATCGACTTCTCCACAATCTCCATACCCGACATCAACGCAGGTATGTGGGCTTCTCTCGGTACTAAAGTTCAGGCTTCTTCAATCAGATCTCAGAACTTCAATAATAATCTCGGCGGAAAACAGCGTTACACAATAGAAGCCGATAAGGCTGATATGCTGTATGCAATTCTTGACTGGCTTCTTAAATTCATTGCGGTTGACGGCAACCTTTCCGGACTTATGGCAACATTGGCAGGTACAGAGCTTCCTGCAGAGGTAGATGCTATCCTTGCAGGTATAAATGCAGACGATGCACTTGCTGCTCTCGTTGAATTGTTCTTACCTCAGGACTATACACTTGAAGATTATGACTGGTATCAGTCCAACGAAGAAGGTTCAAGATATAACCTTACTTCTGCAGATTTTGTATACTTAAAGTATGCAAACAACTGGACCAGGGAAAAGGCTTCCTACCTTTATAATAACGTTGACGCAATGGCTAACACCATCGTCAATATGATAGACCCCGAAATGCTCGCAGAGCATAACGGCAGCGTTAACGAATATCTTCTTGACCTTATTAACGAGATGTTCAACAACGAAGGTATTATGAATGTTATCGACCTTGTTGTAGGCATCGGTGAAGGTCTCAAAGATCAGGATATGATCGTTAATCTCATTAAAGACCAGATATCCTCCGGCGGTGCAGACGCAGGTGTTGACCTTCTTACCTGGTATAAGTCCTTCGGTTACCTTACTTATGATTATTCAGATAAGTATGATGAAGAGACAGGCGAACTCATCGTTGATGAATTTAAGCCCTTAAAGCCCGGTGAAGCAGGCTATGTAAACGAATTCCCCGCACTTGCAGTTGACGTTAAGGAAACTGTAAATGATGAGGGCGAAGCCGTTAAGGAATACTACTGGTACTTAAACGGTGAACCCCTTGTAGACGGTGCTGACAATGCCCGTGAAATCTTCGCAGGAATCTTCTGTGAGCTTCTCAAGCCCCTTGCCCCCATCCTCGGTCTCCTCTTCACAGGTACAGACCTCGGTCTCTTTAATAATGCTATCGTTATAAACGGTGCAGAGTGCTACACAGGTGCTATCATCCCCGTTTACGAAATGCTCGGCATTTATGATATGAAGACCCAGGCAGAATACAATGCTGATTATAAGGATGACTCCGCCGCAGGCTTTGAGTACCTTGTTGATAAGCTCTTTGACAGAGTTACTGAGCTTCTTACCATTGATACCGTTATGGTGGATGGAGCTATAGTTGAATACGGTCCCGTTCAGAAGATAATAGATATGCTTCCCTCACTCTTCTATTTCATTCAGTCTGACGGTATTTCAACTCTTCTTAAGAATCTCCTTCATCCTATATGGAATCTTGTCGATACAATCCGTCCTATAGCTGACGTTGACCTTGATGCATTTATCCATCAGTTCTTAACAAGCTTCCTCGGACTCGTTTACGATAAGAATGATACCGTAAATTATCCCTCCGCTCCTCTTGTTGACCTTCTTATGGGTATGCTTGATCTCGGCTTCGAGACTCCCGAATACTCAGAAGCACAGGCAGCAGAAGATAAGGCACTTGTTGACGGTATTTACAAGCTTTCCATAGAAAGTCTTGATCTTGAAACTATCTACTTCGTAGTAGAAACAATGTTCGGCATTGACCTTTCACCTCTTTCTTATGCTCTTGAAGGAATGTGCGTTCCTTATGAGCGTGACGGAAATACTTACGGTGTAAGAGCTTATGCTTCCAAGTCCGGTAAGACAGCATATACACTCGATTACAACGGACCCGATACATTAACAGTTACATTCTCCGCAATTATCGACCTTCTTATGTACGGCGACAATGCTGCCGCACTTGACAGAATGCTCGGCTTTGCACAGGAAATCCTTCCCGATGAAGAAGGCAACCTTGACAACATTTCCGCACAGGGTATCCTTGAAGCACTTCTTGTAATACTTGAAGATAAAGCAGACTCCATGGGTGAACAGCCCAACTGGGACTACCTGCTTGAAAACAAGATGGTATTCGGTGTGGCTGAAGACGGCATTACCGACATTTCCAAGGAATGGGTAGACGGTGACTATCAGACACTTCAGACCTACTCTGACCTTTCAATGTATCACTCCATCAACAACCTTAACTACTACACAGACTGGACAGAGGACACAGCAAAGGCAACTGACGAAGTTCTCAAGAATGTTCTTGACTATGTCATCACAATGATTGACGAAGATGCAACCGATTTCGGTTCATTCATTGACGAACTTCTTACAACTGAAGTCTTTACAGCTGATACAGTTAAGTCACTTGTTGACCTTATCGGCCAGCTCTTCGATGTAATTCCTCTTGAACTTCTCTCAATTATTGACACACTTCTCGAAACTAAGGTTCAGAATTGGGCTAAATATGTTCAGCAGGTAGAAATACTTGACGAAGGCGGCAACGGCACAGGCGAATATGAATGGACAGCAAAGGCTTCATATAAGTGGTGGGCAGATCCCGAATCCGCTGATTATATTGATACAAAAGATGAATTTATCAATGCTATTGCTGAAATTCTTGCTCCCGTATCAAAGCTTCTCGGCGTAATCTTCCTCGGCTCGGACTACAGACTGTTCTATACTATTGACAACGGCCCCGGCTCAGTAGGTTACGGTGATGATGCTATTGTTATCAACGGTCTTAATGCTTATGCAAAGGGAATTATCCCCATCTTCGAGGCTCTCGGACTTGACCTTTCAAACTACAAGCCCGAAAAGTATGAAGTAGGCGTAAATGAAGACGGATACATGATTTATGACGAAGAGCTCTTCGTTCATGATTTCGTTGAAATTCTTTCCAACTTCATTGACCTTCTTGCTGCTGATCCCGTAAACTGGCTCGTTGATACACTTCCCGGACTCGTTTACTTCATCAATGCAAACGGACTTTCCGTATCCCTTATGAATATCGTTGACTCACTTGTTGATGTTCTTGATATTATCAACGGACTTCTTGATGAAGATCAGAGAATCGACCTTACAAATATTCAGGGTATTGACCTTACAAACCTTACACTTCAGGGTATATTCAATCTTATAACAAGCTTTACAGGTATTTATGTAAACGGCGAACTTAATGAATATATCGGTTCACTCTATGTAGGTCAGCTTAAGGCTTACACCTCCGCTAACGGCCTTACAGCCTTCACAATGGAATATTCAACAGTTGAAGAACGTCATGACATGATTACCATTCTTCTTGCTCTTCTCGTTGAAATAATTGCAGACGAAGGTACTTATGTAGGTGAAAACGGTGAACTTGTTCCCTACAGCAATCCTCAGGCTATCGACGCACTTATAAACGGTGACGATGAAGAAGCTACAGACTATGTAAGCGGTATTCTCGGTGCACTCAGAGATCCTGAAAGCGTAGTTTATAAGGATATCAACTGGAACTACTTTGACGAGACACTTGATCTCACCGAAAAGGATGAAGACGGTAAGATCCTTGTTCCCGGTTATGCATTCCAGTATCTTAACTACACAACTGACTGGACTTATGACAGTGCTTCCAAGACAGCAGAGGGCTTTGAAGACCTCATCCTCGGTGTTCTCGGTATGACAGGCGTTGTTGAAGAGGGTGCAAACCTTTCCGATACACTTAAGGAAATGCTCAATCTTGAAGATATCTTTACAGGCGAAACACTTCAGAGTCTCCTTGACCTTATAAGTCCTCTTCTCTTCGGTGAAGATGCAGTTCTCAACCAGTCTCTTATCGAGCTTATCGGTGCTGTTCTCGGTGCAGACCTTACAGGCTGGAACTATGAATATGCATTTGAATCTAAAGCAGAAGGCGAAACCTATACACTTGATGCTGAAACAGGTCTCGAATACAGAATGACAACAGTTGAAGGTGTAGACCACGAAGTTAAGACTTATGCTATTTCTGACAGAGATGATTTCATCACAGGTGCAACCGTTCTCTTCCGACCCGCATACAGACTTCTCTCATGGCTCCTCTTCGGTGAAGGCTATGAATTCTTCAACGGCAACACTGAATCTACAGCTGATGATGTTCTTATTACAATCCAGGGCTCCGACGGTTATAAGGAAGGTCTCGCACTTCTCCTTGAAGCACTCGGATGCACAGGACTTGGCGTAGAAGCTAAGTATAAGACAGTTGACGAAAACGGAAAGATCACTGTTGACATGGAACTTTTCGTAACTGATCTTGCAAACTCACTCTTCACAAGAATTGATGAAATTCTTAATAACCCCGTAGATGAAATAGTAAATCTCCTTCCCGAGCTTCTCTACTTCATCAATGCAGGCGGTCTTCAGGTATCAATAGGTAACCTTGTAGCAGGTCCTCTCAACCTCGTAAATACCTTCGCAGAAATTACAGGTGACTCATCTCTCAGCGTAGACGGACTTCTTCAGGACGTTCTCAGAGATGCAACCGGCAACGAAGAACTCGTATTTACACTTGACGGCATCAACCTTCAGTATGTATTTGAGCTTGTTGAAATGTTCACCGGCCTTGAAATTACTGATGCTGTCGGCAATAAGCTTGCATACTTCTACATGGGCGAAATCATTCCTTACACATCTGCAAGCGGCAAGCTCGCATACAGAATGAGATTCTCCAATGACGAAGACTTTGCAGACTTTATCACAATTCTTCTCTCCTTCGTAATTGACGTAGCTCTTTGGGACGGCAACGCAGCCGCCATTGAAGAACTTGCAGACCTTGATCCCGGTCTCGTTCAGGCTATAGTTGCAGCAATCAAGGAAAGCTACACAATAGAAATCAAGGATATTGACTGGTTCTACTTCGATGAAAGCATCGACAGTGAAAACTTTGAAGTAATTCCCGGAACAACAACAGTTGACCTTCCCGGCAGAACTATTAACTATCTCTCTTATGCAAGTGACTGGAACAAGCAGACAGCTGACTTCTTATTCCAGAACAGAAACGAACTTATCTCCGCTGTTCTTTCAATGACAGGCAGTGAAGAAACAACGGTTGCTGAAATCCTTGCAAACAGCTTCTCACTCAATGAAGATCTTTACACAGCTGAAAATCTTAACGCTATCCTTGACCTCGTAACAGAGCTCACAAGCGGACTTGATGCAGCTATCACAGACCTTCTTGACATCATCATCAATGTTGACCTCGGTGTGTTCAACACCATGGCAAGATTCACTGATGACGAGATTACAGACAGAGTTTCCTTCGTAAACGGACTTTACAAGGTGCTCTATCCCGCATTCCCCGTACTTGACTGGCTTCTCTTCGCAGACGATCTCCAGTACTTCGACAAGAAGACAGAAGACGGTATTCAGATTCTTATCAACCTTCCCGGTGCTGAAGGCTATAAGTACGCATTTGTACCTCTCTTTGAGGCACTCGGCGTAACTCTTCCCCAGGTTAAGGAAGGCGACAAGACAGAAGACGTATTCTATGCTCTTGTTAATAACGTTCTTGCCCGTGCAGAAGCAATACTTGCAAATCCCGTAGATGAAGCTCTTGCACTTCTTCCCAACCTTCTTTACTTCATCAATGCAAACGGACTTTCCGCAGTTGTAAACAACCTTGCAGGCGGCGTGCTCAGTCTCCTTGATACAGTAAACGAAGTACTTCCCGAAGAAGACAGAATAAGCATTGAAAAGTTCCTTGCTGAAGCTCTTGGCGTAGACGAAAGCGAAGTAAGTCTTGACAACTTTGATCTTCTCTACCTTATAAAGCTTGCTGAAAAGGCAACAGGTCTTGCAATCAGTGAGGTTCTCACAGATGCTAAGATCGACAAGTTCTATCTCGGTCAGATGGAATATTACACCTCTGCTAACGGTAAGCCCGCATTCAGAATGGTTTACTCAGCAACAGAGGGCGGAGCTGAAATGCTCACCATCCTTGTAAACCTTCTTCTTGAAGTAGCACTTTATAAGAATGAAGAAACAGGTGCAGACAATGCAAAAGCACTTGAAACACTTCTTGAGCTTGATGAAGGCACAATTACCGATATCATTGAAATCATTCCCACTCTCGGTGCAGAACCCAATTATGTTGATTATGATTGGAACTACATGGGCGGCGAAATTGATCCCGTAACTTATGATATCACTCTTCCCAAGACAGCATTCATCAACTACTTTACTTATAAGTCTGATATAACTCAGGAAACAGCAAACTTCTTCTACGACAACATCGGCAATCTCATCACAGGCATTCTCGGAATGACAGGTGCTGCAGAAGATGCTGATACTATTGAAGAAATCCTTGCAGGCTCCTTCAACCTCTATCAGGCTGAATATCTCAATGCAATAGTTGATCTTACTGCTGAGCTTTATGAGCTTGCTGATAAGAAACTTATCGAAGTTGCAGGTGCAGTTCTCGGTATCGACGTATCCCTCTGGGAAGGCCTCGAATACACAGATGCTGAAATCTATGACAGAGAAACATTTGCAGCAGGTCTCACAGAAGTTATTACTCCTGTATTCAGAGTTCTTGACTGGCTCCTCTTCGGTGACTCCTTCGAGTTCTTCGTAAAGAATACTGACGGTAAGACAACACTTCTTAAGATAGCAGGTAACGAAGGCTACAAGTATGGTCTTGCTCCCATCCTTGAAGCTATCGGCGTGGATCTTCCCACTCTCGTTCCCGCTCCCTCTTGTGCTACAATGTTCAGACCCGTTATTGATGCAGTTCTTGCAAGATATGATGAAATCATGGGCGACGTAGTAAATGAAGCTCTTGAGCTTCTTCCCAACCTTCTCTACTTCATCAATGCAAACGGTCTCGGCACAGCAGTTAACAACCTTGCAGGTTCCGTACTCAATGTACTTGATGTACTTAACGAAAACGGCATAGTTGATCTTGACCTCAATGAACTTCTCGGTATAGACATTACCAACCTTGATCTTGAAGCTGTATTCACACTTCTTGAAGATATGGAAGTTCTCGGAGACTTTGAAATCAACAATGCATTCAGAGGTTACACAACCGTAAATGCTGACGGTACTGTAACATTCGTTCGCGATGTAAACGGTGAAAACATTCTTCAGAAGTTCTACATCGGCGATATAGATCCTTATGTATCATCCACAGGCGAACTCGCTTATAAGATGCATCTCACAGAGCAGTCCAGAGGCGACATCATCGTACTTGTTCTTTCACTTGCACTTGACCTTGTTCTCTACGGAGACAACGCAAGCGTACTTGAAGAAATGCTTGAACTTGATGAAGGTCTCATTAAGACTATCGCAGCTCTCTTCGCTCAGAAGATGGAATTCACACCCACAGGCATGAACTGGGTATACTTCCTCGGCCTTGAAGGTGAAGAACTTGATGCAGCCGTAAATAACGTTCTTGAAGGCAAGTTCAACGAGCTTCCCGAGCTTCCCGAACGTACACTCCACTACATCGAATACGATAACAACTGGAGCGAAGAAACAGCTGAATATCTTGTTGACAATCTTCCCGATATCGTAGACCTTGTAATTGCAATGGCAACTGATTCCGCAAGTCTTAACGATTTGATTACATCTAACCTTAATATCTACACCAACGAAATGGCTAACACCATTATCGGTGCTGTGGCAGATCTCCTTAAGGATCTTGATGAATATCTCATTACAGCAGCAGGTGCTCTTCTCGGTGCAGATGTTGAAGCTCTCATAAATTATGAAGCTACAAATGTAATCGACAAGGCAAGCTTCTGTAAGGCACTTGCAACAGCATTCGGCGGTGTAGGCGAGATTCTTGACCTCGTTCTCTTCGGCGAAGACTATGAGCTTCTTACAAAGCTTGAAAACGGCGAACCCGCTCTTCTTACAATCTCCGGCGGCGACGGATATGTAAACGGTCTTGCACCCATCCTTTCAATGCTCGGTGTTGATACAGACATTGGTGAGATTCCCGCAGCACAGGGTGAGCTCTCCGTAACAGAACAGGTTCTTGAAACAATCCTTCTCAGAGTTTGCGACAGAATTGATGAAATTCTTGCAAATCCCTTCGACGAAGTATTTGATATTCTTCTTAACCTCTTCTACTTCGTAAATGCAGACGGACTTACAGCTGCAGTAAATAACATCCTTCTTCCCGTTAACTACATTCTTGAAGGTGTAGGCAGTGCTCTCGGTGAGGATATGTCCTTGGCAGAGCTTATCGGCTTCGACCTTTCAGACCTCAGCTTCGAGGGTATCAGCAAGATACTTAAAGAAGAAACAGGTATTGACCTTTGGGGTGCAGTTGGTGATTATCTCGGAACATTCTACTTCGGTGAACTCGAATACTACGAGTATGCACAGGGCAAGGGTGCTTTCAAGATGGTTTACACAGAAGACGAAGAAGAACACGACTTCATCACTATAGTTCTTTCAGTTGTTCTTGATGTATTCGTATATGAAGGCAACAAGGATGCACTTGTAGAACTCTTCGGTGAAGACGGCGAAGGAATCTATAATGTAATTATGGCATTCCTTACTGACAGCGAAGTTGAAGTTCCCATGCAGGGCTTCAGCTGGATTCTTACAGATAAGGCTGACACAGGCGAAATCCTTTCACCCATCACAATGGGCGGTTCATACGATTATATGTACGGTCCTCTCTATACAAGAGAAATGGGCGAATACATCACCAAGTGGCTCGCTTCCTTCATTGACACAATGATAGTTCTTCTTGGTGTTGAAGATGATAACGGTGAAATCTACGACGGTCTTCAGGATATCCTTGATTCTCTTATCGGTACATCTATCTATAAGACAGATCTCCTTGAGACAATAGTTGACGCAATCACAGGACTCATCGGTGACCTTAAGGAAAGCATCGGCGACGAGCTTTATGCACACATTGCAGCAATCCTTAAGTCCGCACTCGGCATAGACGTATCTGTTTGGGATAACTACAAGGTAGAGGCATTTGCAGACGGTGATAAGGATGCATTCGTGAACGGACTTCTCGAATTCCTCCAGCCCGTATATCCCTTACTTGCATGGCTTCTTACCGATGAAGATCTCGCATTCTTCAATAAGGATGACGGTATTGACGGTTCTGTAGTATCTGATGAAAACAGCTATGTTATCATCCACGGTGCAGAAGGTTATGCTTACGGTATCATCCCGATACTCGAAGCACTCGGCTGCCACGACGAAGTACTTACTCCCGCAGAGTATAAGGAAAAGGCTGCAGGCGATCCCGAAGCACTTCTCAGATACATTATTGATCCCTTACTCAACAAGGTTGATACAATTCTTGCAGATCCTCTTAACGAGATATTCGGAATCCTTCCCGGAGTAATCTACTTCCTTAACTCTAACGGTCTTGATACTGCATTCAAGAATGTTATCAATGCTGTAATCAGAGTTCTTGAAACAATCGAACCTCTTACAGGTGAAATTGATCTCTATGAAGTAATCGGCTTCGACTTCCAGGTAAATATTGACGGTCTTATCGAACAGCTTCTCAATAGTCTTACTGAAGAAGTAGGCTTCGATCTTACCGACACATTGAACGGTGCTATAGCTGAACTTACTCTCGGTCAGGTAGTTTCCTTCACATCCAAGAACGGTGAAAAGGCTTACACAATGCAGTATGCTACAGGTGCAGACAGTGTTGACCTTGTAACAACAATACTTCGTGTAGTTCTTACATTCATCTCCGTACCTGAAAATGTAACAGCTATTGAAGCTCTCCTTCAGGATAGCCTCAGCGGCGACGGTTATACCTTCCTCTGCTCACTTCTTGAGAACTTCTCACAGATGGCAGCTTCCGAAGGCGGCATGGATGAAATCATGTACACTGTATATCATATCTTCTATGCAGCAAATGTTGCAGCACATAAGACAAATGACTGGCTTGAAGAATTCAACGGTGACTACTCATTCCTGAATCAGCTGTTCGCAACAAGCGACCTTGCATTCCTTCGTCAGATTGAAATCTCACTCGGCGGACTTCTCAACAAGTACACCGGTGACATCATAGACGACAATGCAGTAGCACCTAACGGATTTATCAGATTCTTCCAGAAGATCGCAGAATTCTTCCAGAAGATAGCTGACTTCTTCAGAAACCTTTTCTCATAAGAGAAATCAAGCCAACGGCAACTAACTGAAAAAATCCCCTGCACCGAAAGGTGCAGGGGATTTTGGCACTTAAATCATATTTTCATGAAAATACAATTATTGTTATTGGGTGTGAGAAATCTAAAAAAGTGTTGACAAAGCATTCTACATGGTGTAGAATATGGTTGTCTACAAGATGTAGAATAGATTGTAAAAAGGTTGTGATTTTATGGCTGAAC
>SVQH01000025.1 GCA_015065425.1 Oscillospiraceae bacterium | reverse complement strand
TACAGGAGGGATGGGGAATGGATAGATTAACTACTATTTTTGTTATTTCGTCTGTCTACTTGACAGGGGGCACATCACCGTGAGCGTCGCCGAATTATTTTTATTTTATATTAAGTGTGCATCCGGTATCGGTCAGTGAAAAAAACACAGGTCTTTCAAGAGGCTGACAGTTGGGACAATGAAGTGTAAGTCGGAGTTCGCCGTCAAAATCCCTGAACACCATACCGTGTCCGCCGTCTTTTGTAAAAACAGGCTCAAGCTGTATCCAGTTACCGTCTATGTCACCGTTATCTGAAACCGCAATACACTGAGCATACTGACCGTCTGCGATGGTTGACCAAATCATATAAAGTCGATCATTTTCCCCTCTGAACATAAACGGACCGTCAGTCACATATCTGCCGTTTTTCTCTTTTTTTGCACCCTTTGCATCAGAGCCACGGAAAAGTAAAATCGGGTCGCCTACAGCAGAAGAAAGCTCACTGTTGAGCCGGACATAACATATCGTACCGTCCATTATCTGGACATGCTCATGACAAAAAACAAGAAAAGGGATTCCTTGTTTATTGACATACAAAGTACCGTCGAGACTCCACCAATCTTCGGGAGTAAGAGGTCCGTCGGAACAAGGACAGAAATTCCCGTCGGGAGTATCTGCAACAAGTGAATATGTTCCTCTTCTTCCGTTGGGCTGTTCAAAAGTTGCCAAAAGATAATATCTGCCGTTATACTTATGTACCTCAGGTGCCCAGTTGGCACTGTTATTCATCTGATACAATGATGAATCAAATATCTGTTTCGGTTCTGACCAGTTTTCAAGGTCAGTTCCGGTATATACATCAAATCCTCCTGTACCCTGACCGAAATTGGCAGAACGAGTACCGTAAAGATAATACTTGCCGTTTTCTGTAAGCACAAAAGGGTCTCTTATACAAATTTCACTGTTTTTCATGTATTATACATCCTCTCATACCAGATATTTTGCTTTGAGCTTCATAAGGTCACCGTCTGATATTCCATACTGTTTTTCAAAGAAATCTTCTATTCCGTCGAATTCATTATCAATACGCTCGAACAGCCTTTCTATGTACTGTCTTTTTACCCCCATAAGAACAGAAATACATTTTCTGAGCTTATGCTCTTTTATTACAAGCGGAGAGAAAAACTTTGTAAAAAATATCTCCTTTGCAGAAAACTTTTTCGTTGCAAGATAATCTTCAATTATCGTCTCACGCTCTACACCGAGAGCTAACAGTAACAGCATGGTAATAACACCTACTCGGTCCTTTCCTGCACTGCAATGCCAAAGAATTGAGGATGTTTTATCGGACAGAAACTCTTCAAATACAAGAGGAATAAGTTT
The DNA here is from genome assembly GCA_015065425.1 of Oscillospiraceae bacterium. Taxonomy (GTDB): domain Bacteria; phylum Bacillota; class Clostridia; order Oscillospirales; family Acutalibacteraceae; genus RUG806. The sequence goes on along the minus strand of SVQH01000025.1, from coordinate 45,805 downwards.
TTTTGACCGTTCGCCGAAAACAAGCATTTCGTACATTTCGCAGAATACTTCATCCGGGTCTTTATCTGTATTCAGGAACATATTGAACCAGGCTTTTATAGAATATTCATCACGTGCAATCCCGAGAAAACTGTTGTCAAGCAAAGGAACCGTCTTATATTCAATTATATCGGGAAGCATTTCCGTTTTCTCTTTTATTTCTGCTTCTGTACGCAGGTCAATTACAGTACGGAGATTATAATCCTTTACAAGTCTGGAAATATCGGTAGCTGATGCTCTTGCAAGATGTCCGCTTCTTATCAGAACACCTTGCTTTACTGATTTTCCGTCAACAGTACGGAATCCGCCGATATCCCGCGTATTCTTTAACGATTTTAATTTTATACGTTTAATTTCCATAATCAATCCTTATTGAACATCTTAAATATTTTTCTGATAAAAGCGGGACTTTTTAACACTATAACTCGCATTGTTTCTGCCCCTCCTTTCAGGCTTTAAGCAAAATTATACCCGCACCCACAAGTATCACAGCAAGTGCGATAACAAGAACATTGCCGGGCAAACAATATGCAAGAAACAATCCGAGACCGAATGCAACAAAAACAGCTCCTTTAGCTCCGCCGCGTTTTCTCATATCTCACCTCAGAAATACCGTAGTACGGTCACATTAACGTAACACAGTACATCATACGCAAGAAAAGATATTTTTGTGCTTGTCAGCAAACTGTTTTATTCCCATTTTTTGAAATTTTTTACTTCTTCATACAGTCTTATATAATTCTCATGTCTCTTTTCAGATATAAGACCGTCACTTACGGCTTTGAGCACCCCACAGCCTTTGTCTGTTACATGAGAACAGGATACACCGAATTTGCATTTATCCGTATACTCTGCAAATTCGGGAAAGCAATCCGCAAGCTCATCTTTATATATACGCTCTGTAGTATTTTCAAAATCAAGAGATGAGAATCCGGGAGTATCTGCAATAAAACCCTCGCCGATTCTGTAAAGACTTACACTTCTGGTGGTATGTCTGCCTCTTCCGAGTTTATTGCTGATGGCATTTGTAGGCAGAAGAAGAGCGGGATCAAGAATATTGAGAATACTCGACTTCCCTACACCTGAATTACCTGTAAAAGCACATATTTTTCCTTTAATAAGCTCTTTTATCTCATCGGTGCCTTCCCTTGATTGAGCGGAACAACATAAGGTCTTCATTCCGCTTTTCTTATAAACGGATAAAAACTCCTCCGGACTTGCAAGATCACATTTTGAAAAAACAATAACAGGCTCTATTCCGTGAAACACGGAAAAAGCACTGAGCTTATCGATTACATATAAATTTGGTTTCGGGTCATCCACAGATGCCACGATAAACAAAATATCAATATTTGCAACAGGAGGTCTCATAAGATAATTTTTTCGGTCTTTTATCTCGCTTATAACACCTTTTTCGCCGTTAAGCTCAAAAACGACCGTATCACCGACAAGAGGTGATATTTTTTTGTTTCTGAAACTACCCTTTGCTTTACATTCAAATAAGCCTTCAGCGGCTTCAACATAGTAAAAGCCGCTGATTGACTGAACGATTCTACCTGACAATAATGTCATAAATCTCTCTCTTCCTGAAAGGAATTCAATTATTTTTTCAAGGCAATTATTCCATATAAGAACATTACCGTTTTCAACAAACTGTATGCAAAAAATTATAAACAGTTTGTTATAAAAGTTTCAGCTATTATTCCGCAACAGGCTCAGAGGTCGGCTGAGTTTCAGGCTCAGTAGTTTCCTCAGGAACGGGAGCAGCTGTTGAACTTTCCTCTTCCGGCGGCAACGTGGTTTCATCACCGGGCACATCAATTTCACTCTCGGGGCCTGTACTTATAACAATGGTTACTACGGTAGCAGTGGAATACTTAGCAGTTTCACTGAATATGGGAGACTGAGAAATTACCATACCGACTGCTACGGTATCACTTGCTTCTGTCATGACCTTTACCCGGTTGAAGCCTGCTGCAGAAAGTTCCGCCTCTGCCGCACTTTCAGTCATTCCGACAACATTCGGAACGGAAACCTTTGTTGAGAACTGATATCCGTGAACATTGGAAAATGTGGGAGGAGTCGTTGTAAAGTCAATATTACCCGTATAAACAAGAACATCATCACAGTAAATCTTGAAAGAATTATCATCACCTGAACCTGTGAAACTGAGCTGATATGTTCCCGCACTGAGATCTACGCCTGAAATTGTATCGTAAGAATCTCCGTTAAGATATGTGCTGAGTGTACTTGTGGAGCCTTCCCCTATTCCCGGAAGTGAGATACTGAATACGGCGGTATTCGTAGCGGGAATACCGTTACCGATAACAAGATTGACGTTTACTCCTTCTTTAACAGGAGAAGTAGCTTCAGGAGTCTGGCTTATAACATAGCCTTTATGGGCAGGTGAACTTGCACCTTCAGTGATAGCACCGACTTTAAGACCTGCATTGATTATTTTCTGCTTAGCAGCTTCAAGTTCATATCCGACGACATAAGGAACTCTGACAGAACCTACGGACGAACTTGAAATTGCATAATAAATATAAACTGTAGACATATAAGGAGCATAGGAATTTGCAGCAGGCTTGGAATAGAGTACCTCGCCGTCAGCCTTTGTATCATCTACAATGGGAACAAGTTCAACAAGAAGTCCTGATGCTCTGAGTTTTTCTTCGGCTACGACAGATTTTTCACCTGCCATATCCTGAATGAGTATCATTTCACGGCTTGTTGCAACAGTAAGTTTAATTACTGTATCTTTGGAAACTCTATCACCTGCTTCAGGATACTGATTTGTAACACAACCGTCTTCATACGCAGAATTATATTCATACTGAGGAGGATTCTCAAATGCATATTCGGGATATTGTTCAAGCACTTCCTCAAATTTCATGTTTATAAAATTGGGAACTTCCATATCATCCTTACTGAACCAACCGAACAAATCAAAACCTTTTCCGTCAGGCTTATCACCTGCTGCACCCCAGATAACAACACCTGCTATCACACCGACAACAAGCACAAGAGTTATAACAACACCTATAAGTATCGGTATAAAAGAAGCTCTTGAATTTTCTTCTTCATCCTCATCATAATAATCATCGTCATCATAATCATCTGCAGGCAAATCATTTTTAGAATCGACATTTTTTGCAACAGACGAAATTATGGGCTGAGTACCGATATATTTTGTGGGATTTTTATCAATAAAATAATCATAATCAAAAAGCATATCGGGATTCCTTCTGAATTCATCAAGATCCATAAGGAATTCCGCTGCAGACTGATAACGGTCTGAGGGATTTTTCTGCATTGCTCTGAGAGTTATCTGCTCAAGACCTGAAGGTATTGCAGGATTGATTTCAGTGGGCTTCACTGCTTCATTCCGAAGCTGCATCCATGCAACATTTTCATCCGTTTCAGAATCAAAGGGAACTTTACCCGTAAGCATTTCATAGAGAACAACACCAACGGAATATACATCTGATTTTTCATCTGTATAGTCGCCTCTTGCCTGCTCGGGGCTCACATAATGAACCGAACCAATGGCATCATTTTCGCTTACACTGCGAATTTCTCCTCTTTTGAAGCCTGCAATACCGAAATCGGTAACCTTAATTGAGGCATTGGGAAGAAGAAGTATGTTCTGAGGCTTGATATCCCTGTGAATAACGCCCTTATCATGTGCATGCTGGAGAGCTTTGAGTATCTGAACAACAAAAAGAAGTGCTTCTTTCCAGTCGAGAGCTTTTTGTCTTTTTATAAATTCTTTAAGAGTAATACCTTCAACATGTTCCATTACTATATACTGAATGGTATCACTGAAGCAAACATCATAAACCTTTACGATATTCGGATGATTGAGCACGGAAATAGCCTTGGACTCATTCTTGAATCTGAGTCTGTATTCTTCATTTGCAAGATATTCGTCTTTAAGGATCTTGATGGCAACGATCCTGTCATCAACACGGTCGTATGCCTTATAAACAAGAGCCATACCGCCGACACCGATTATTTCCTGTATTTCGTATCGGTCGCTTATTACTTGATTAAGGTAGTTATCCATAATGATGAACCTCCGTTATTGTTCTGCAAAAACCACGGCTGTTATATTATCACCGCCGCCGTTGGTATTTGCTGTTTTTATGAGAAGTTCCGCAGTTTCCGAAACTTCATTATTTTTGATTATTTCATAAATGGATTCTTCGCTGACATAATTTGAAAGACCGTCGGAACACAAAAGAATCCTGTCTTCATCTTTGATTTTTCTTTCGGTAAATTCTATCTCCACGTGTTCATCTATCCCGAGAGCTCTTGTAATAACATTTTTATACGGATAGATTTTTGCATCCTCACGCGTAAGAGTGCCCGAGTCAATAAGTTCCTGAACAAGTGAATGGTCTTTGGTAATAAGATACAGTGCATCCGAAACAAGATATACCCTGCTGTCTCCCACATGAGCCGTTATAAGTGTACCGTTTATAAGAACAGCGGCAACAACCGTTGTACCCATTCCGGTAAGTTCGGGATCAGAGGAAGCTGCATCAAACACACATATATTAGCAGCACTTATTGATGTTGTCAAAAGATTTTTTACGGAATCAGTCGTAATTGACTTTCTCCAACCTGCAACAAAACGCTCTGATATATTTCTTATTGCGATATCTGCAGCAATGTCTCCTGCCTTAGGACCGCCCATACCGTCACAGACAACAGCAAAACAGGTACCGTCATCAAAAACCGTCAGAAAACAACTGTCCTGATTTACGGCCCTTACTATTCCTTTGTCGGATTTTACAGAATATTTCGTAACAGTTTCCCCCTTGTGAAACAAAACTATTTTTGAGAATTCCTGCGAAGCTGACCGCAGGCGGCATTTATATCGGCTCCGAGTTCACGCCTGACAGTAACGGCAAAGCCTTTAGCTGACAGGATTTCTGAAAAACGCTTTATTCTTGCAGGACTGCTTCTTTTGCAGGAGGTCTCAGTTACTTCATTCACCGGAATAAGGTTGATATGACATAACATTCCTCTTAAAAGCTCTGCAAGTTCATAAGCACATTCTTCAGAATCATTTACACCGTTTACCATTGCATATTCAAAAGATATTCTCCGTGAAGTGGTATCGGTATACTTTTTACAGGCATCAATAAGCTCTCTTACGCCCCACTTCTTATTCACGGGCATCATAGATGAACGAATCTCATCATTCGGGGCATGCAAAGATATCGAAAGGGTCAACTGCAGATTTTCTTCCATAAGTTTCATGATTCCTGGCACTATGCCGCAGGTAGAAAGAGAAATATGCCTCATGCTTATATTGACACCGTTTTCATCACTGACAAGTGAGAGAAACTTAAGAACATTATCATAATTATCAAAAGGTTCACCCATGCCCATCATCACAACATGAGAAACCCTTATATTATTGTCAAGGCTTATCATGTATATCTGTGAAAGTATCTCTGACGGAGTAAGGCTTCTGACAACACCCGAAAGTGTGGATGCACAGAAAGAGCATCCCATACGGCAACCCACCTGGGAAGATACACAAACTGTATAACCGTACTTGTATTGCATCAAAACAGATTCAATAAGTTCACCGTCATTTAATTTAAATAAATATTTTATTGTACCATCATACTCCGAAACGAGTTTTTTTTCAATAGTACAGTGAAATATTACAAAATTGTCATCAAGAATACGTCTCAGTTCAAGTGACAGGTCTGACATCTGCGAGAAATCTGTCACAAAAGCTTTATGTAACCAACGGTATATCTGTTTTGCCCTGAATTTCGGCTGTCCGAGAGCCAATATCTCTTCGGTAAGTTCAGCGAGATTCATTGACATTATATCTTTTTTCATAAATCTACCTCTTTATGAATTTTGCAATAAAAAAACCGTCTCCTGCATTATAATCGGGAAAAAGTGTAACATATTTATCAGTAAAGTTTTTGTACTTTACATCAGCGGCAATAAAAAACTCGGGATGGTCTTTCAGAAATTCATTACAGACGGCATCATTTTCATTTTTATTAAGAGTACAAGTAGAATAAATCAGGGTCCCGCCAGAAGAAACATTCTGTGAACACGAGTAAAGTATTTCTCTTTGCAGTTCAGGTAAGTCTTCAAGTTCACTTATGGATTTATATCGGATTTCAGGCTTTCTTCCCATAACTCCGAAGCCTGAACACGGGACATCGCACAAAACCTTGTCTGCCTTAATTGAACTATCCCTAAGAAATCTTGCGTCACGGCAAACAGCAGTCAGATTGTTAATGCCAAGTCTGGCAGCTCCCTTTTCGATAAGCTTTGTTTTATGCTCATATATGTCACATGAAAAGAGCTTTCCTGTATTTCCGAGATACTGTGCCATTGTAAAAGATTTTCCTCCCGGAGCGGCACAGCAATCAAGAACAGTATCCCCTTTTTTTATGTCCATAAGCTGACAGCAAAGCTGAGAGGACATATCCTGGACATGAAACAATCCTTTTTTATATGCTTCAAGTGCGGCGATATCTCCTGTATGGTCAACAACAAGACAGTTTTCAAGCTGTGTATATCCGACTGTAACTCCCTCTTTTGCAAGTTCAGATACCAATTCTTCGCAGGTACATCTGAGAGTATTGCATCTTATATATATAGGACGCCTTCCCGAAAAGACGGAAAAAATCTCATCGGGGTCTTTTTCGGGATAATCGGAAATTATTGTTCTGACAATGTCGGCATTTACGGAATAACGGACACTGAGATAATTACACAAATCATTTTTATCGGGCAAAACAAGTCCTGCTGCCGCAATTTTTCTCAATACCGCATTAACAAGTCCGGATGCATAAGCTGCACCGCTTTTTTTGGCACATTTTACAGCTTCATTAACTGCTGCACTAACGGGAATTTTATCAAGATATAAAATCTGAAAAGCACCGACACGTAAAATATTGAGCACATTGGACTTAAGCTTTGAAATGCCGGATATCAGATATCTCTCAATATTGTAATCAATGGTAATTTTATGTTCAAGGACACCGTATACCAGATTTACGGTAAAAGCTGTGTCACGAGAGTCAGAAAAATTCAATTTTTTCAAAGCATCTGACACAGCCAATGCCGAATAAGAAGCATCTTTTTCAATTTTCATAAGAAGCCTTACGGCTTCATTTCTCGGTTGAGGCATATAATGTCCTTTCGTATCAATCGCGTCTTCTTGTGAAAATCAGTACAAATCTAAGAAGATTTGCAAGAGATGTTATAAGCGAAGCAACATAAGTCATCGCAGCACATCTGAGAACCTTTTTTGCACCTGAAAGTTCATTTTTGTCTCTCAGAAGTCCTGTTTCTTCAATAACGGCAACAGCACGGGAACTTGCATTAAGTTCCACGGGGAGTGTGGCAAGCTGAAAAATCATAATAAAAGAGTAAAGCAATAACCCTGCAAAAATAAGCGGTTCAAAGCTTAAAAGCATGCCTAAAAAAGCAAGAGGAATACCTGCATAAGAGCCTATCTGACAAACCGGCAGAATCATGTTCCTGATTTTTATCGGAACATATCCAACGGCATGCTGAGCCGCATGACCTGCCTCATGACAGGCAATACCTATAGCTGCAATAGAGGTTGAAGAAAAAACACCTTCAGACAAACGTATTACCTTGTGTCTCGGGTCGTAATGGTCGGAAAGTCTTCCGGAACACTGTTCTATCCTCACATCGGAAATTCCGTAATACCTGAGTACAGCCTGTGCAGCCTGAGCACCCGAATATCCGCTTTTTGAATATACGGATGACATTTTGGAATATGCCCTTTTTACAGCTATCTGTGCAATGACAGCAATTATCAATGCCGGCAATAAGAGATAAAAATAACTGAAATTATAATAAAAGTGTGTGCCTATAACGGCGGGAACAACATTGATATCGGGAATCATGTTTACCCCTCCTCAGAAAAAATATATCCTTTCGGGAAAGAGCGTCCTCGCAGAAAATCCTCGGATGACATCCTTTTTGAGCCTTCCAGCTGAATATCCCCCAAGCAAAGACAGGTTCCTTCTCCACAGGTAACATAGATCTTTCCGCCGTCGACTCTGACTTCACCTGCAACGCCCGAAAAAGCACCGTCTGAAACTTTACTTGTATAAATTTTAAGAATTTTTCCGTTATAAAAAGTTCGGGCAACGGGCCATGGGTCAGTTCCGCGTATAAGATCATGAATATTCTTTGCAGAATCATTCCAATTTATAACAGACATATCTTTGGAAAGAACGGAAACATAAGTTGCTTCTTCCTCATTTTGCTTAACGGGAATTACGGAACCGTCCTCAAGCCCCTTCATGGTTCTTATAAGAAGCTCCGGACAAAGAGCTGCGAGAGCATCAAACACTTCACCTGCAGTTTCTTCTTCGCTTATGATTTTTTCAGAAATAAGAAGTATATCACCCGTATCAAGACCTGCATCCATAAGCATGGTCGTAACACCGGTTTTTTTATCGCCGTTTATAACACTCCACTGTATAGGTGCAGCCCCTCTGTACTTCGGCAGAAGAGAGCCGTGAAGATTCACGCAACCGTAAACGGGAATATTCAGTATCCGCTCGGGCAATATTTTACCGTAAGCTGAAACAATAATAAAATCAGGGGAAAATGAAGCTATTTTTTCAAATGCATCATCACTTTTAAGAGTTGCCGGTTGATAGGTTTCAATATCGTACCGTAAAGCAAGTTGTTTTACAGGAGGGGCAGTAAGCACTTGTTTTCTGCCCTGTGGTTTATCAGGTTGTGAAATTACCAGCTTTACATCATAATCGGGAGAATCTATCAGTGCCTGCAAGGCGGGAACTGCAAAATCGGGAGTTCCCATGAATACAACAGATTTCATAAACTCACCTTTTTTTCTCAATCCTGAGTGAAAAATACACTTTCACCGGGAGCAAGAGAGTCAATATAAAGTTTTCCGTCAAGATGGTCAAGCTCATGACAGAAACATCTTGCTTCGAGATCAGTACCTTTATATATGCACCACTTACCGTCTCTGTTCTGAGCTTTAACGGTTACCGTCTTGGGGCGTACAGTCTTTCCGGCTTTTCCCGGAAGAGAAAGACATGCCTCTGCCTCTTTCTGCTCGCCTTCTCTTTCTGTTATTTCAGGATTTATAAGCTCAATAATCCGTCCGTTGAAATTTACAAGAACGATTCTTCTGAGAATACCGATCTGAACAGCAGCAAGTCCTATTCCTTCTGACTTTATGAGAGTATCTCTCATATCTTCAAGAATAAGAAAAAGTCTGTCATCAAAATTCTCAACTTTACGACTGACTTTACGAAGAACAGGATCTCCCTCTGTTCTTATATTTCTTATAGCCATTATTCTCACTCCACTTAATTCAATTTTTCGGGATTCATATCCACATAGATATTAATATCTTTTATTTCATTCAGTGCTTGTTTTAGCACGGTATTTATCATATTTCTGAATCCTGCGGAATTTTTACATTTTATAAGAATCCGCCTGCGATAAAACTCATTGACACGAGAAACTCTCGGTGCCATGGGACCCAGGATAATAATTTTCTGTTCTGAAAATTGTTCTTCGTTCAGTTTAATAAGGTTTTCAAAAAAAACAGATGCACACTCAAGAACTTTGTTCTGCTCTTTTCCCGAAAAACCTATTTCACACAAATCACAATACGGAGGATATACCAACGCTTTTCTCATACTTATTTCAGAATTGAAAAAACGGATATAATCCTGCTTTGATGCAATATTTATAATATGGTTATCAGGAGATACTGTCTGGATAACAGCCCTTCCCTTTCTGTTTCCTCTGCCTGCCCTGCCTACAACCTGCGTTATCAAATCAAATGTCCTTTCGGCACTGCGGAAATCATTATTGTATAACTCTTTATCGGCAGAAGTGATTCCCACAAGTGTCACATTCGGGAAGTCAAGTCCTTTGGCAACCATCTGAGTGCCTATAAGAATATCATATTCTCCCTTACTGAAAGCCGACAATGCTTTTTCATGGGCATTTTTTACAGTCGTAGTATCGGCATCCATACGAAGTACAGATGCATAGGGAAATCTGATTTTCAGTTCCTGCTCAACCCTTTGCGTTCCAAATCCCGAATAACGTATATTTTCTGCTCCGCACGTGGGACAATTCTTAGCAAACGGAATGGAAAATCCGCAATAATGACACATGAGTCTGTTGTTTGCAGAATGATATGTCATGGAAATACTGCATTTAGGACAAGTCACAACTGCTTTACAGTCACTGCACACAACAAAAGTATTGAAGCCCCTTCTGTTGACAAGAAGGATTGACTGCTCTTTATTCTTAAGATTTTCTTCTATCTCCTTTGCAAGAGGATCACTTATGGCAAAAAACGAAGAAAGAAGAGATTTGTTTGTCATATCAACAGTGCTTACTTCAGGCAAAAGAGCACTTCCGTATCTTGCTTTAAGTTCAAGAAGAAGCATCTGCCCTTCCTTCGCTCTTGCATAAGTCTCCACACAAGGCGTTGCAGATGCAAGAAGCAGAAAAGCTCTGTTATATGCACATCGGAATTTTGCCACGTCTTTGGCATTGTATCTCGGAGACATCTCCGATTTATAAGTATGCTCCTGTTCCTCGTCTATTACAATGAGTCCGATATTTTCAAGGGGTGCAAATACGGCACTTCTTGTACCAATAACAACCTTTACTTCTCCTGCAGCTATCCGTTTCCACTCGTCATATCTCTCTCCCATGGAAAGGCCGCTGTGAAGCACGGCAACATCTTTTCCGTAACGGTTTGAAAAAATTGAGAAGGTCTGCGGTGTAAGTGAAATTTCAGGAACAAGAACAATAACGCTTTTATTTTCAGCTATAACATCATCAATAAGCTGCAGATATACACTTGTCTTTCCGCTGCCCGTAACTCCGAACAGCAATGCTGAATTTACCTTATCACCCGTTCTTGCTTTTACAAGCTCCTGATATACTCTGCTCTGCTCATCAGACAAAACAGGTTTTACATAATTCTTATTTTCTTCAGATGTACCGACTTCACGGATTACGGGTGCCGAAAAATATTCACAGATATTCTTTGCAACAAGATTACGAACCACGGATTCACTGCAACCTGAAAAATAACACAATTCTTTTACACTTGCAGCACCGATATCTCTGAGAATATTTACTACGCTCAGCTGTTTATCGGTAAAAACAAACTCGTCATAATCCTGCAAAAACTCATCACTGAGTCTGAGGAGCTTTACAGATAGGTCATTTACCTTTGAAAAAGCATCCGAGGATTCATAAAGTATACCCTTGCCTGCCATTTTTTTTAACACAGGGGATGTTTTATCAAAAGAAAACTTTTTCAATATTACCGATTCTCTTACAGCTTCATGCTTTTTACGAAGGAATTCAACAATAAGCTTTTCATCGTCGGAAAGTTCTTCATACCTCTCAGGAGGTATGTCGGATGCACACGAGTATATCTTTTCCGTCCGCAGGCACATTCCGCCGGGAAGAAGACTTTTTGCAGCAACAAAATAAGTGCAGAAACATCTGTCTCTCAGCCATTTTGCAAGTAAAACGGTCTCTTTTGTCAGCATAGGTTTTGAATCAAGTAATGAATAAATGCTTTTAAGCTCCATGTCCCCTGTTAAGTTCTCTTGAACTATTTCAAAAACAAATCCCTGTCTGAGTTTATTACCTTTTCCAAAGGGAACAAGGACCCTCATTCCCGGTTCAAGAAGAGAGACAAAAGCATCAGGCACTGAATAAGAAAACAGTGCATCAAAACTGTAACTGCAATTTTCAACACCGACAAGTGCCGTAACAACGGATGACAAGATTCACACCTCAGATCTTGTGAGCATCATCAGGTTCATTGATGGTAAATTTACCTTCAAGAAGTTCATCAACAGCAAGACTTACTGTCTTGTCAACAAGTTTTTCATTTCTGTCATTTGCCTCATCGGCAATTTCTCTTGATCTCTTTGCAACACCAACAACAAGTGAATATCTGCTGATGCCGCCCTTAAGAAGAGGTTTCATATCAATATTAATCATAACTGTTACTCCTTAAAATAGTTATTTTTTTATAATTTTATATACTTCATCAATGCATTTTTCAAGTTCATCATTGACAACGCAATAATCATATTTATCCTTCTGTTCCATCTCTTTTACTGCGATGGAAAGTCTTATCTCTGTTTCTTCATCACTGTTCTGCCCTCTTCCCGCAATTCTTCTGCGAAGCTCCTGTGTTGAGGGTGGGACGAGAAATATTGTCTCTGCATCAGGAAACACTTTCTTTATATTGAAAGCACCTTCAACTTCAATAACGAGAATAACGGTTTTTCCTGAATTTCTGAGCCTTTCAATTTCACTTTTTAGAGTTCCGTAATAATTTTTACCGTAGTTCACATATTCAACAAATTCATCATTATCAACTTTTCTGAAGAACTCTTCCGTTGAAACGAAATAATAATCTTTTCCGTCAGTTTCACCATCACGGGGTGCTCTTGTTGTAACAGAAACAGTCTGAGCAATATTATCATCTCTCAGACACAAACCGTCATACACAGTATTTTTACCAGATCCCGAAGGACCTGAAATCACAAATACAGAACCTTTTTTCTCCATAATCATTCCTCGGAAACATCAGTTTCATTGCCACTGAACTTATCGGAGAGCTTTTCGGGTCTGAGATAAGACAGTATTATATGTTCACTGTCGGTAAAAATCACCGACATGGTCTTTCTGCCTTGTGTTACATCAATAAGTTTACCGGAATCCTTTGAATTTTGAATAATTCTCTTTACCGGGGCAGATTCCGGAGAAACAACAGCAATTATACGTTCACTGTTTACCATATTACCGAATCCGATGTTTATCAATTTCATAATATATCCTCATTCAATATTCTGAACCTGCTCACGGATTTTTTCGACTTCAGCCTTAATATCAATTACTCTTCGGGCAATTTCAATATCAGATGCCTTTGAGCCTATGGTATTGGCTTCTCTGTTTATTTCCTGCACAAGAAAATCAAGTTTTCTTCCTACAGGCTCTTCTGATTCAAAAAAGTCTCTGAGTTGGTCAATGTGACTTCTCAGACGTACAGTCTCCTCTGCAACAGCAATTTTATCCGCGAAAATGGCGGCTTCCGTAAGAAGTCTCTGTTCATCAACATTTACATCCGCAATAAGCTCTGCTATACGGTTTTTGAGTTTATCATTATATTCTTTAACCGTCTCAGGAGATCTTTTTTCAATATATTCCACATTACTTATAATATTATCAGCACGGGAAAGTATATCATCACGAAGTTTGCTGCCCTCAACAGTACGCATATTTATAAAAGCTTCACAAGCATCAGCAACTACTGTTTTAACAGCCTCCCAGACAGCATCCTCATCTGCGGGAGCTTTTCTTACGGTAAAGATGTCTGCTCTTGTTACAAGCAACTTAAAAGCATCGTTCATTTCAAGTTCGTACTCTTCAGCTATATCCTTAAAAGCGTTGACATAACCAGCAGCAAGGGAATGATTAACCTGAACGATACTGTCTTCAACATCATCAGACTCAATCTGCACAAAACAGTCTACTTTACCTCTTGAAATATACTGCTGCAAATAGGATTTCAGCTTTTCTTCAAGAAAAGAATATGCTCTGTAAACCTTGGGGGTGAACTCAAAATATCTGTGATTGACACTTTTAATCTCTACGGTTATCGTCAGTTTACCAATGGTTGAAACAGCTCTGCCGTATCCCGTCATGCTCTTGACCATAATTATCTGTCCTTTCAAAATCAATAACAACCTGACTGTCTCTTCAGAAGACTTATCTCTTCATGTGTCAGATGTCTGTATTCACCTACTTTAAGCCCTCCGAGATGAAGCTGACCGATAGCAAGTCTCTTAAGCCGTGCTGTTTCAAGCCCTGCCTCTTCACAAAGACGCCTTATCTGTCTGTTTTTACCTTCATAAAGAATTATTTCAAGAGAAGTTTTATCTTCTTCCTTGTTTACAATTCTTACATCAGCAGGAAGGGTTTTCTTGCCGTTTATCATCATAGAAGATGTAAGAACAGTCAACTGGTCATCTGTTATTGCAGGTTTAACACTTACACGGTAGGTTTTCGCAATATGACGGGATGGATGAGTCATGGCATTGGCAAATTCACCGTCATTGGTAAAAAGAAGAAGACCTTCCGAATCTCTGTCGAGACGCCCTATAGGATAAATTCTTTTGCCGATGTCGGCAACAAGCTCAGCAACACACTTACGGTCCATTTCATCACTCATTGTGGTAACATAACCGCGGGGTTTATGCAGCATTATATAAATATAATTTTTATCTTTTGTAAGTTTCCTGCCGTTAACGCTTATGGTATCATTTTTTGGATCAACTTTATCACCTATAGAGGCGACCATACCGTTGACCTTGACTTTTCCTGCGGCTATAAGATCTTCGGACTTGCGTCTCGAGGCAACACCGCAATCTGCCATATATTTCTGAAGTCTGACTAATTCCGCCATAAATAACCTTTCATTTATATTACTTTACACAACACTTCAAAGGCTGCTGGTACTGATTTTCCGAAAAAAAACATACCATCAACCTTTAAAATGCTTATATGTAAAAGCAAGTTTATATTTAACAAAAATCCAAACAAAAACAGTACTGTTTATTGTATCTGCCTGTGCAAATCAAATCAGTTCTGTTCTGCAGTTCCTGATTTTACCTTTGAAACAACATCGCTGACTTTATCAATAACGTCGGGAACCATATTAACAAGACGTTCTGCTGCATTATCATTGGATGTGATATGCTTAAGTGTAACTTCACCGTTCTTAAGAATTAGGAAAGCAACGGGATTGATGGTGATACCGGCACCGCCGCCACCACCGAAAAGCTGTGTATTATTCTTTGAAGGGAAATCTGAACCACCTGAAGCAAAGCCGTATGTAACCTTTGAAACGGGAATAACGGTAATTTCGTCAGATAATGAAATAGGTTCTCCTACAATAGTGCTGACATCTACCAACTGACGAACTTTTTCAATGGTTGTGGAAAGAATTCCTGCTGCTGACTGATCCTTCATTTTTCTTACTCACTTTCTCTTATTTATTTTTAACCGATTCGTTTTTTTCGGTGTTTTGACTTGATTTATTACCTTTAACAAGGGCGACCACAAGTTTTGCAATAAAACCGAGCACTACCCTGAACAGTAATTTAATGACTAAAGAAACGGATATGCTTATAACATATATGGGATACATGTGTATATTCACGGCAAATGAAGCCGATGAATGTTTTGCAAGAAAATCGGGGTAAACATTGAGATCATATTTTCTTACTTTATATTTTGAAACAAGAGCTCCCATCATCGGGAACAATGCAGAACAAATCTCACCGTAATATATTGCTGTCTCAGCAGCATCACCTTTTGAGCATCTTACATCAACATAAAGCTCATCAATGACAAGGGTACGGGTAAGTTTGCCCACATAAGTACCGATGTAACTGACCAACCGCTTAACAATAAGAAGAAGACCGTCTACTCCATGGGAATCGTAAATTACCTTAAGAAGGTTTACCTGCGGCTTTCCTTCTTCTTTCTTTTCTTCAAGCCCTTCTTCAGGCTGAGCAGGAGTTTCCTCAACAGTCTCTTCAGGCTCTCCGACAGGTTGTTCTTCTGCCTTTTCGCCCTCAGCCAATGCAGGAGCTTCCTGTTTTTCTTCTGCTTTTTTCTCCTTCTTTTCAAACGGGTACAACGGTATCTTCAGAAAAAGCCACTGCAAGTACACATGAGTATCAATTTCGGAATATTCGGCAAATATTCTGAGTCTTACGCTTAAAACCAGAACTATCAATGCCAGAACCGCTGCAATGACGATACCTATGATTTTCAGGACTATCATTATTGATGACCTCCCCTTTTTACAGAATGGACATTTGTCCGGATATTACATTATCATCATTATGAATATCCTCAAGGGCCTGTGCCGCTGCTTTTGTATCCGGTATCTCGGGAAGTTCCGCAAGAGTGGTCATACAAAAACACTTTAAGAAATCTGTCGTAGTACAGTATAGCAAAGGTCGACCCGGCAAGTCAAGTCTTCCTGCCTCTTCTATAAGATTTCTTTGACAAAGAGTATTGATAACACCGCTGCAATCAACTCCTCTGACCTGTTCAATGAAAGCTTTGGTAACAGGCTGATTATAGGCGACAATGGCAAGTACCTCAAAAGCGGCTGATGAAAGTGGCTGATTTCTTTTCATATCAAGCACATTTCTCACAGCCTCAGCATACTCAGGTCTTGTAACAAACTGCACTTCACTGCCAAGACAAAGAAGCTCAACCGCACTCGAACGCTCAGCATACTCATTTGCGATTTCCGAAAGAATGCTGTCAAGTCTTTCAGGACTTATTCCGAGAGAATCAATGAGTCTTATTCTTTCTATTGGCTCACCGGAAGCAAAAATTATGGCTTCAACGGTATTTTTCACATTAATTGCATTTTCAGTCAAAATCCAATTCTCCTTCCGGAACTTTTATAAGTTCTATCTCCATGTCATCACCGTCACCGCTGAGTACGATATGTTTTGTTTTTGCAAGTTCAAGTATGGCAAGAAATGCGGCAACCATATCAGAACGGCTCTCTGACGTGAGAATAATATCGGAAAAACGCTGTCTGCCGCCAAGAGACAAGGAAGCAACAATATTCCTTATCTTTGAGGAAACGGAAACTATCTTTTTTACAACTATCGTTCTGAAGGAATCAAGAGGCGGCGGTATTTTTCTCAGCCTCTTTCCTACCACCCGCATATACGCATTCAGAAGTTCAAGTGAATCATGAACACGAGTGTAAGTCATATCACCTTCAAAGTGTTCCTGAGGTCTTCCGATACAGTTAAATCCTTCTGTTTTTGATGAGAGCACCTTGGCGACTCTTTTACACTCTGCATATTCAATGAGTTCACCCGAAAGCTCCTGTCTCAGTTTATCGCCCTCTTCATATACAGGAAGAAGTGAGACAGTTTTTATATAGACAAGCCTTGCAGCCATTTCAAGAAACTCGCTTGCAACTTCAAGATCTGCATCTTTCATTTCTTCAACGTAAGCAAGATACTGCTCTACAAGCTCGACTATCGGAATGTCGTAAATATTAAGTTTGTGCTTAGATATAAGATGTAATAGCAAGTCCATGGGACCTTCAAATACTTCTATTTTATAGTTGATAGCAGACATATAAAAACTACATCCTTTATCGTAAAATCAATTCAAATGGTAATGAAACCACAAAATAAATACAGTCAAAAACAAAGTCTGAAATGCCTGAAATGGGAGAGAAATTAAATACCCTGTTAAAGACAAAAATCAGTCCGAAAAGAATATAGACAAAATATCTTTCCAAAGAGAGTAATTTATAATAGTACTTATCGGGAATTACCATCGTTACAAGTCTTGAACCGTCAAGAGGAGGAACAGGTAAAAGATTGAACACTGCAAGCATTACATTGAAATATGCAACATAAAAGAAGAAATCAATAGCTACATCAAGCACCCCTGCACTTGAAAAAATACCTGCAATATAAAATATATACATAAATACGATAAAAATAACTGACAGAAGTATGTTTGAAACAGGTCCTGCAATGGCTGTGATGGCAAAATACAGTTTTCTTTTTTTGAAATTTCTGATATTTACGGGAACGGGTTTTGCATAACCGAAACCGAAAATAAGCATCATAAGAGTACCCACAAGAGTAAGATGAGCAAAAGGATTAAGAGTAATTCTGCCCTTAAGCCTGCCTGTAGGGTCTCCGAGCTTATCAGCCATCCATGCATGAGCACATTCATGAACCGGAAGGCAGCATAAGGCAACGAAAAACAAAACCCCCACTATCATGAGCATATCCGTAAGTTCAATACTGCCTGTCATATATTGCAAAACAAAACTTAACATAATTTACACCTTCCGTAGTTTAGTACCCGTAACAAATCTGTCAAGCCCGAAAGCATCCGTTTTACCTGAACAATCAAAAGCTTCAGAAAACAATGAAACAATACTGTCGCACTGATTTTCGGCACATTCAAAGGCGACAAAGCCGCCTTCATTAATTTTATGACTCCATTTATCTTTTATTTCACGGTAAAAATCAAGACCGTCATGCCCTCCGTCAAGTGCAGAAACAGGTTCTTTGCGAACTTCTTTTTGCAAACTGTCAATTTCGCAATGGGGAATGTAGGGAGGATTTGAAACAAGAAGTCCACAATCAGGTATATCTTCAAAGCAACCGCTCAACACGTCACATTTAATGACCGTGGCATTTGAAAGCTGCATTTCAGCAAGGTTTTTCCGTGTAAAATAAAGGGCTTCGTCATATAATTCAAACAAATAACAATGTGTTTCGGGACACGCCTTTGCTATACTGAGTCCTATGCATCCGCTTCCCGAGCAAAGGTCATAAACAACCTTATATCCGTTTTCTTTAACGGCATTTATACACATTTCAACAAGCTCTTCTGTTTCGGGACGAGGAATAAGAACACCTTCTCCTACAAAGAAAGAAGACTCATAAAAATCCCATTTGCCGAGTATATACTGTAACGGTTCACCGTTTACTCTGCGTGATATAAAACCGAGGAACACATCAGCTTCTTCATCAGTGACAATTCTGTTGTCAGAAAGATAATATTCATCTGCCGTAAGCGAAAAAGCCCTGAGTAAAAGCTGCAAGGAATCAAAAGTACTGTCTTCGACAGAATTATCCTTAAGAATATTATTTCCTTTGACTCTCAGTTCTCTTAGTGTCATCATTCAAGTCTGTCGTCTTCGGGATTATCCGTAATAACGGCTTTTATGGAAGCTATTGCAACTTCTATCATATCATCCGTAGGTTCTTTTGTTGTAATTCTCTGCATCCAAAGACCCGGAGCTGAGAAAATTTTAGTTATGATATTGTCATGTCTTCCTGCATATTTTATAAGTTCATAGCTGATACCTGTAACAACAGGAAGAATTGCAACCATTTTGACTATTGTCCATATAATTCTGTATTCGGACTCTTTAAGTTCAGGGAAAAGAAACGATACAATAAATGAAACAATGACACTGGTTATAAGAACGATGAAAATAAAACTTGTTCCGCAGCGGGGATGAAAACGCTTACACTTACGCACATTTTCTACGGTAAGAGGAAGTCCTTTTTCGTAACAGAATATTGACTTATGCTCTGCTCCGTGATACATAAACACACGCTTTATATCCTTCATCTGAGAAACGACAAGCATGTAAATAACAACTATCACTATCTTTAATATTCCTTCAAACAAGGGATGAAAATCTGCTATTGCACCGTTTAGAAGCTTTTCATCCACAAGGTCAACCAGATATGTTGGAGCATAAAAGAAAAGAGCAACACAAAAAACAACTGCAATGACAGATGCAAATATTGTAAGAACATTAAACACCTTGGGACCGAGATGCTCAGACAGCCATCTGTCAAGCTTTGACATCTGTTCTTTATCCTCTTCCTCGTCAAGCATTCCCGAAAGCTCAACTGAACGCATAAGAGATTTATAACCGACCGTCATTGATTCGATAAAATTTACTATTCCTCTAACAAACGGCAATCCGAGAATTTTTACTTTATCTTTTATATGTTTTACTTCGGACATTTCCGTGATTATATGACCGTCTGTATGTCTTACGGAAATAGCAGCTCCTTTGGGACCGTTCATCATAACGCCTTCCATAAGAGCCTGTCCGCCGACAGAAGTTTTATGTATTATTTTCTCCTTTGCCATATCAACTGTCCTTTCTTTCAGATAAATTTACGGGAAGTGTCGGAAGCTTTATATTTACTTCTGTTCCCTCTCCGAGAATACTTGTTATTTCAAGTGAACCTTTATGAAGGGTTATTATTTCGTCACATACCGCAAGTCCGATTCCCGAGCCCTTTGCGGAAAGGTTTGCCTTATAGAATTTTTCTTTTACTCGCGGAAGGTCTTCAGGAGATATTCCGCAACCGGTATCGGCAACCTTGATATTTATTTCATCAGAGCCTACAAAAGCAAGAATTGTAATTCTGCCTCCTGCAGGGGTATATTTTATGGCATTATCAATAACATTGACAAAAACCTGCTTTATTCTGTCCGGGTCTGCATTTACGGGTGCAGGATAATCAGGAGAACTGTAATATATCTCTTTTCCTTCACGGGTAGCTCTGTCTCTCAAAACATAAACCGCATCATCAAGCTCAGCAAGGATATCGATTTTTTTCAGATGAAGCGACATTCTTCCGCTTTCCATACGGGAGAAATCAAGAAGATCTTCAACAAGTGCATAAAGTCTTTCCGTTTCATTAAGAATGACCTTAAGCCCGTTATTTACAGTCTCATCCTTGTTTTCATTGATACACAAAAGAGTCTCTGTCCAACCCTTTATTGCAGTAAGCGGAGTTCTCAATTCATGTGAGACAGTAGAAATGAATTCAGTTTTTAGTTTATCGGTTTTATCAATTTCATCTGTCATATAATTTATTGACTCTGCAAGTTCTGCAAGTTCGTCATCATACCGTTTATTCATCTCTATTTTCTGAGAATAATTACCTTCAGCAATGCTTCTTGTTACGGCATTAAGCTTTTTTACGGGAACTACGATGGAACGCACAAAGAACAGACCTGAAAATACCACAAGAAAAAGAGCAAACAACGAAATAAGTCCGACAATAAGAGTAATTTTTCCGACCTGTAAATCAACCGCTTCAAGAGAAATTATATATCTGACGGCACCGTTACTCATCCCGTTTGTTTTCGGCAGAAGAACCGATAAAGCCATAACTTTTTCACCTGAACTCATTTCCCCCTGCCAGAAAGCTCTGCCTGATACGGAATCTATTGCTTCGTCATAATCGGGAAACTCTTCGTTTTCCGAAATAAACCCTGTAGAAGTAACGATTACTTCACCGTCTTTATTGATGACCCATAATTCCGCAACATTTATATCCTGATAATTATCAACATATTCCCGGGCTCTCGCAGAAAAAGTATCACTATCTGAACCGAGATATGAACTGAAATAATCGGAAACAACACCTATCTGTCCCAGGGATAAAAGTTTGTTTTCAACTGTCTCATAATAATAGTCTCTGAGAAGAAAAACAATGGATGCTGAAATTGCAGTAAGAATAAGTGCAATGACAAGAATTGTGGTAAAAAACCATCTGACCATTATACCGCTTTTCAGCATTTTCATCCCTCCAAAAAAATCAGACTAACCACTTATATCCGACACCCCATATTGTTGTCAGATGATGAGGACTTGAAGGGTCATCTTCAAGCTTCATTCTGAGACGTCGGATGTTAACATCAACAACCTTATCATCACCGTAATACATATTGCCCCATACATGATTAAGTATCTCACTGCGTTCAAGGGCAGTATTGGGATGATTGAAGAAGAATTCCATTATCTGAAATTCAACCTGAGTAAGTTCTATATGTACACCGTTCTTTGTAAGAGTACGGCTGCGGAGATTAAGTGAAAAATCTCCAAGTTCAATAACACTGCCCTTATCCTTACTCTTTGCGGCAAACTCTCTGTTAAGAGTAACTCTTCTGTAAATAGCATCAACTCTTGCCATAAGTTCAGAGGGAGAAAAGGGTTTTGTAACATAGTCATCTGCACCTACAAGAAGACCTGTTACCTTATCCATCTCCTGAGTTTTTGCAGTAAGGATAATAATACCGATGGTACTGCTTTTCTGTCTCAGTTGTTTACAGACTTCAAGCCCGTCAAGTTTCGGCATCATAATATCAAGCAATGCAATATCAAAAGCACCTTCATATTCATCATAAAGTCTTAAAGCATCCTCACCGTTATCAGCTTCAATCACTTCAAAACCACTTCTTTTAAGATTTATAACAATAAACTCACGGATAGATTTTTCATCTTCAGCAATAAGTATTCTTTTCATCACACATCTTCCTTATCTGTTAATTATCAGATTCTCAACAAATATGTCACTGATGCCCATTTCTTTTCCTTTTGATGTAACAGAAATAATATATTTGTCTTCCATATCAGTACTTGTGAAATTGCCGAAATTATCATTTTTATTGTCATACTTTACAGTAAACACAATATTATTCTCTTCATCAAAATTCTTTATTCTGACCTGAGTGACATGGGCAGAATAATCATAAACAAAATAATAATAGTCAAATAATGTATCTATATTAATAAGATATCCGTCAACGGCATTATCATAATATTTTCCGATTTCGGAAAGCTTACCGTTTATGTAAGTCTGCCATGAAACGAAACCTATCTGCTCTTTTACACCTTCCGGGCGACCCGTTGTATATGAATTCTCACTGTATAAAGATACGGGGATATCAATTTGTCCGTCACGATTAAAATCTTCACACAGTTTTCCGGCATCACGCTCGGTCACTGTACAAATAAGCCCGTTTTCATCTTGCGGAAGCGACATAACGGCAAGTTCTTTATCGTAATAAATTATTTCCGTATAATAGTCTCCGTCTGAAAGAAGGCAATCTACATATACCGCACAATCATCACCGAGACGATCATATACTATCTGCAATAAAGATGATATTCTTTCATTGAGAGAAATATCACTTACAGGCTGAAGCGTGTCAGCCCCCGAAGAATACTCAAGAAGACGTGCCCCCATCTGATTACTGTCAGCAGATGAATTGTGATAAAAATACAACAGTTCATTTACCTTATCAGAATCAATATCGAGATATATGTAATCCGCCATCTGTACAGTTGCAACAGAAGCAAGAGAATTACTTCCGTCTTTTGCAAAACCGGTTATTCTGTAAATGGAAAGAGTCTTTTCTTTTTTAGAATCATCTACCGTCCACGTAACAGCAACTTCAAGAACACCGTCTGTATCTATATTGAAAAAATCGACTTTATAAACATTTGTGCCTGAGCCTGTGATATCAGCAACCGAATACCACTCTTCACCGTTTCTTGCAAGTAAGTGAATATGTATAACACTGAGATTTGTATTAAGAGCGTAAAACACAACAGCCTCATCAGAATTATCGCCATTTGCATCAAAAAATATATAAGATGCTCTGTAATCTCCCGCTATGGGAGTAAACAAGGAAACATCCTTACCTACAGAATTCTCAAAGGCCTCCTGTAAAGCAGCATTTTCGCCTGTGAGTTTCGGAGCTCTCAGAAGAGCCTCTGCGGCAAAAAAGTCAAGAAGCGAACAGCCTGAAAACAGAAATACCGCTGCAATCAGACAACATATCACCGTAATACTCTTGCTTTTCAAGCCTGTTCACCTCTTTTTATCAATATTTATTCAACCGTTATATCAATGGTATATGTGCCATATACCCAACTGTCAGTGAGAGTTCTGAGCACTATTTTTACGGGAACCTTATGAGTGCCCGATGAATATGAAGCCTTATCAAAAACAGGAACTGCATAAGCTGCACTCTTATCGAGTTTCATTACGGACTGATAGGGTCCTATTATCTGAACACTTTTTACTGTTGCTGATGTTACTGTTGCACCGTCGGGAAGTTTAACATCAGTAAGATCGACAGGAATTTCCAGCCAACGCTTCTGCATGGAGGACATATCTACCGTAACAGTAAATCTGACAGGTTCAGAAAGAAGCTGATTATTTTCAACAACAATACGGTTAGTTGTATTATTTATCTGAGAAAAATCAACCGTTCCCACAAGTATTTCGTTACTGTCATTTATCTGAGTTTCTCCGACGCCTGTAAGCACGGATACTTCAATTTCAGAAGGAGTTATGGTATATTCAATACCTTCACCTCTGTATGCCTGAGGAAGCCCTATAAAATCAACAGCCGTCTTATAAGTACCTACCTGATTTACGGGGATTGTTATATATATCTGGTCAGCATTTTTTACGGTAAAATATGAAAAATCAAGTGTTCCGCTTGCCGATTCTGCAATAAGCTCTGCCTCAAGAGTTACCGTGGATGTAAGCTCTTCCGAAAGAACAGCATGTGCTTTTACGGCAGTTATTTTTGAAACCTCTCTTGAAGGACCGGAAATCTCAACAGAATCAGTGCTGAGTCTGGGATTCTCTCTGATAAGACCTTCCCCGAGAGAATAACCTTCAGTTTCTTCTATATCTTCAGTAAGAGCAAAAGTCTTGGTAACTCTTTCATCAAATGTGACTTTTACTGATGTTGCCGATGTATTTACTATTTCTATACCTTCAGAGACACCTTTAAGGGAATAACTAAGGGGCAGCTCATAGGTACCTGCAGCTGAGACAGCAGAACATGAAGCCAATACTGAAATATTATCTGCTGAAAAAGCGGAATCATTTACAAGGTAACTGAGTCCCTTCACACTGACATCAACAAAAAACTCATCATTTCCGAAAATCTCAAGTCCGCTGTTTTTGGGCAGACTTTCTTCCATGTTGATAGTAACCTTTACATTCTGAAATACTCTTTCAATTTCTGTAGTCTGTGACATTGACACAAGACACCAGAAAACAACGGCAACAACAACAGAGAATGCAAAAAGGACTTTATTATTTGCCATTAATGAAGCAAAGGTAATTTTTCTTTTTGCCGTATTATCATTATTCCTGCTCATTATTACCCTCCCCTTCATTATCTATCTTGTTTTCATCGTCTTTTTCTGTAACTTCAAAAGGTGCTTCAATTTCGGCAGAAACAGATTCTTCGCCAACATCATTCACGCTTTCGGTAATTTCATTATCTTCAGCAGTGATTTCTTTTATTTCATCTGTTTTTTCCTTTTTTGAAAATCTTCTGCCCTTCTGATTTTTAGAACTGAGAAGAAGTGCACCTAATTTTTCTCTGAGTTCGCTGTCGGAAAGTCCTCTTATAAGTTTTCCTTCAACAGCAAGAGAAATTATACCTGTTTCTTCGCTTGTGACAACTGCAACCGCATCAGAGTTGAAACTTACTTCCATTGCGGCACGGTGGCGTGTACCGATATCGTCATCTACTACCCTGTCGTTTTTCATGGGAACAACACAGCGTGCAGCAACAATTCTTCCGTCTTTTATAACCACAGCACCGTCGTGAAGCGGAGCTTTGGGATAAAAGATGCTGCAGATCATTTCAAAGGTCGTTTCACTGTCAATGGTAACCGCATGCTTTGTAAGATCGCCGAGAAGTGACTGTCTCTGAAAAACGATAAGAGAACCGACTCTGCTGCGACTCATTGCACCGCAGGCTCTGCAAACCGAATTAATTGCCTCAATCTCTTTTTCATCGGATGATGAGGAATTAAAAAACATATTCTTGCCGAATTTCTTTTTGCCGAGATTTTCAAGTGCATGTCGCAATTCCGTTGAAAACAAAACGACAAAAATGATTATAATATCCGAGAAAAGTTTTGAGAACATGAACGCACTTGTCTGCATACCTATGAGCTTTACTGCACCATAGAGCAAAGCGATAAACACAATGCCTTTTATAACCTGAATAGACTGCGATTTTCTCAACTGTTTTATTATGGCATAGAGAATAACCGCAACAAGGAGAATATCAAGTATGTCCGTAATCCAATTTATATTCATAAAAACATCTTTGACTTGCATCAAAAATAATTCAAGCTTTTCAATAAACATCTGTTACACCACCGTTTTATTTTTTTACTATCATGGCTACACTGTGTGCCGCAATTCCGAGTTTTTCTCCCGTAAAACCAAGACCTTCTTCTGTTGTTGCCTTTACACTGACAGAATCAATGTCTGTTGAACACACAAATGCAATATTTTTTCTCATTTCCTCAATATAAGGGGCGAGTTTCGGACGCTGTGCAATCACCGTTGCATCGATATTTCCGACGTAATATCCCTTTTCTGATAACAGTTCGCATACCTTCCCGAGAAGCATAAGGCTGTCAGCATTCTTAAACTCGGGTGAAGTATCGGGAAAATGTTTTCCGATATCACCGAGAGCTGCGGCACCGAGAAGTGCATCACATACGGCATGAACGAGAACATCAGCATCTGAATGACCGAGAAGACCTTTTTCATAAGGAATGTCAACGCCTCCGATTATCAGTTTCCTGTTTTCGGAAAACTTGTGCACATCATAACCGTGACCTATTCTGAACATAAATACCGTCCTTTAATTATCAGTTTCTTTTGAATTCAGCTCTTTACAAGCGGCAAGTTTTACGGCAACACAAACAATTTCAGCAGCCACTCTGAGCTCTTCGACAGAAGGATACGAGGGTGCAAGACGGATGTTTTTGTCATCGGGGTCATTGCCGTAAGGATATGTAGCACCGACAGTGGTAAGTGTAAGACCGGCTTTTTTACAAAGCTCTCCCACATACTTTGCAGAACCGGTATTGACATCAAGACTTATAAAATATCCGCCCTTCGGATGATTCCATGATGCAACACCAAGTCCTGACAGCTCTTTTTCAAGAACTTCAAGAACCGTATCAAACTTAGGCCTCATTATTGAAGCATGTTTTTTCATCTGTGCTTTTACATCATCAACAGTTTTATAAAAATAGCAATGTTTCAGCTGATTAATCTTATCGTAACTTATGGTCTGCAGAGTAAGACGGCTGCTTATTTCCTTGAAATTTGCATCAGATGCAGCCATTGCCGAAACACCGGCACCTGCATAGGAAATTTTTGAAGTGGATGTAAAGAGAACAAAATTGTCTTCATTTCCGTATTTTTTTGCTTCCTCAAAAACATTGAGAAGGCTGTCACTCTCGTCATAGAGGTCATGAACTACGTATGCGGCATCCCAGATTACCCTGAAATCGCCTGCTGCAGGCTTCATAGCCGCAAGACGTCTGACTGTCTCATCGGAATATGTAATGCCGTCAGGATTGGAATACTTAGGCACACAGAACATTCCCTTTACATCAGAATCTTTTATTATTTCCTCAATCATGTCCATATCAGGACCTTTGTCCGTCATGGGAACATTTATCATTTCAAGACCAAAATACTCAGCAATGGCGAAATGACGGTCATAACCGGGAACTACGGCAATAAATTTTCTGTTTTCATTTTTACTCCATGGCTCATGTCCGCCCACGCCTTTATAGAAACACTGAGCAATATAATCAAACATGAGATTAAGACTTGAACTGCCGCAAGCTATTACGTTTGAAGAAGGAACACCTAAAATATCTCCGAAAAGCCGTCTGCACTCCGGAATACCGTACAGAAGACCGTAATTACGGCAATCGGTACCGTCTTCCGCTAAATATCCGCATTGTGCCTCGGTAAGCGAAAACAAGTCAGCTGAAAGATCAAGCTGTTCGGGAGCAGGCTTTCCTCTCGCCATATTAAGATTTATGCCCTGAGAGAGAAAACTGTCATATCTTTGCTGAACATCCGCTTCAAATAATGCAAGCTGTTCAGCTGAATAATCAATCAGAAGTTTCATATAACCACCTTTAATTCACTGTTATTTTACAGACAATTACAATTAATATATATTAAATTAACCATGTTGCCATTATTCAAGTTATTTTAGCATATAAAGAAATTTTTATCAATACAAAAACATACTAAAACTTAAAATTATTATATATAATAAATATAAAGCTTAAAAAGACTTTAATTTATGCAAAATTCATATTCTGCGAAACACTCAGATAAGAAAAGCTCCGCACTCTCAAAGCAGTGCGAAGCAGTGAATTCTATTTTTCTCCTCGTTCACGAATGACAAGTCTTGTGGGAGTTCCCTCAAGCCCGAAAACCTCACGGATCCGATTGTCAAGATATCTCTGATAGCTGTAGTGGAACAATTCTTTATTATTAACAAACGCCACAAACGTAGGCGGTCTCGTGGAAGCCTGAGTCATATAGTAAATACGAAGTCTCTTCCCCTTATCAGTGGGAGGCTGTACCCTTGCCTGGGCATCAGCAAGAACCTGATTGAGTCTGCCCGTGGGAATGCGAACGGCATTCTGATCATCTACATATTTTATAAGCTCGTACAGTCTGTCAAGACGCTGACCTGTTTTAGCTGAAATAAAGATAATGGGAGCATAGGACATGAATGAAAAATCATTCATGAGTTTTTTTCTGTAAGTATCCATGGTTTTACCGTCTTTTTCATAGGCATCCCATTTATTAACGGCAATTATACAAGCTTTACCTGCTTCATGAGCAATACCTGCAACTTTTGAATCCTGTTCGGTAAAACCTTCAAGAGCATCTATCATAATCACGCACACATTTGCCCGTTCAACAGCCATAAGTGCACGCATAACGGAATATTTTTCTATCTGGTCATCGACCTTTGATTTACGGCGAAGTCCTGCAGTATCGATAAACATGAATTTTCCGTGCTTGTTGATAATTTCAGTGTCTGTTGCATCTCTTGTTGTGCCTGCAATATTGGAAACAAGCATTCTCTCCTCACCGCAAAGAGCATTTACAAGAGAAGATTTTCCCACATTTGGCTTTCCGATAACAGCAACCTTAACAGTATCATCCTCTTCCTCATGGGCTTCTTCTTCGGGAAGATATTTAAGCACTTCATCAAGAAGGTCACCCGTACCGTGTCCGTGTACGGATGAAACAGCAACAGGGTCACCGAGTCCGAGATTATAAAATTCATAAAAATCTGCAGGCGGCTCTCCGAGAGAATCGCACTTATTTACACAAAGCACTATGGGTTTTCCGCTTTTAAGAAGCATGGAAGCAACTTCGGCATCAGTTGCAACTACACCTGTTTTAACATCGCAGACAAAAATAATTGCATCGGCTGTTTCTATTGCAATCTGTGCCTGTCTTCTCATCTGAGACAGAATTATGTCATCTGAATACGGTTCAATACCTCCGGTATCAACAATAAGAAATTTTTTGTCAAGCCATTCACAATCAGCATAAATACGGTCTCTTGTAACACCGGGTCTGTCATCAACGATAGCAAGACGTTTACCGCTGAGCTTATTGAACAAAGTAGATTTTCCTACGTTGGGTCTGCCTACGATAGCGACTATTGACTTTGCCATATTACACCTGTTTCCGCAAATCGGACTTTCTCTCAAATATGAGATAATTTAGTTTTTACAAATATTTTCAAAGAGACTGTCAGCATCACATTCACTGATAACGACTCTCGTATTCAATTCATTTTCAACATTTTCCTTGGTCACATCATCAAGAAAAATTCTTTCTTCCCTGCTTTTGAACATAACGGACGGAAGAATGAGCGTATCGCAGGAAAATCCCTGTTTTTTCAGGGAATTTATGAGGTCTCTGCCCGTTATAAGTCCTGCTACGGTAACACCGTGACCGAAGAATTCATTTTTAACGCAGTAAAGACTGATTTTTGTCCCCTTGTTTTTTTCACAGAATTTATCCGTTATCTCTTTCATTACAGGATAAGCCGCCTCACCTGTAGCAAAGGAAAGGTCACGTTTCTTATTATCTCCCTCATAATCACGAAGTATATCACAAAACTCTTTTTTCAATGAAATATAAAGCCCGACACCATTGTCAAGCTGGGGGAAATCTCCGTAATACTCATAAGAAGGAAAAGGAATTTCAGACAGCTGATAAAACTCATCTGAAGCATAAGCAAGCGTTTCTCTTCCCTGCTTTTTCAACTTTTCATTGAAATCATCAATAATTTTTATAACAGCCGAAGCACTGTCCTTATCAAAGCTCTTAAGTTCATAAAGCCCGTCACGATACTTTGTAAGTCCCACGGGTACGGCTGCAATACTCCCCACAGAAGGAAGTTCAGCCAATGCATTGAGTGAATATTTCAGTTCTTCTCCGTCATTTATTCCGGGACACAACACAAGCTGAGCATTAATTCTGATGCCTGCATCTGAAAAACGGCTGAGAAGTCCCAGCGAAGTCCCCGCAGAGGGATTTCTCATCATTTTTACACGCAGTTCGGGATTCATGGTATGAACAGATGCATTAATGGGACTTATATGCATCTTAATTATTCTGTCGGCATCACTTTCCGAAAGATTGGTAAGAGTAATGTAATTCCCGAAAAGAAAAGAAAGTCTGGAATCATCATCCTTAAAATACAGACTTTCACGCATCCCTTCGGGAAGCTGATCGATGAAACAGAAGATACAAGAATTTTTACATCTTCTGTGTTTGTCCATAAGATATGTTTCAAAACTCAGTCCGAGACTGTCACAGCCCGAACTGTGACGAAGCACAACCTTTTTGACTTTCCCCTCAGAAGTGCGGAACAAAAGTGAAAGTTTGTCCTCATCGGAATAAAAACGGTAATCAAGAACATCATTTATCTCATTTCCGTTTATTGAAATGAGTTCATCACCCTGTTTTATTCCCTTTCTTGCACATTTGCAATTTTTCTCAATATCATAGATTTTTACAGACATTGAAACACCAACCTAACAAACAGCAAAAAGGCGGGGAAGCAAAATCTTCTCCACCTGCGCTATAAAAGTACAAGATTTCCCGCAAAAAAAGCGGAAACAAAGAACACTATCAGTCTTCGACAGCAACTACCTGACGGCCATTGTAATAGCCGCAAGCAGGGCAAAGTCTGTGTGATCTCTTATACTCACCGCACTGAGGGCACTTTTCGATAGCGGGAGCGGAAATCTTCCACAAATTATTGCGTCTCTTATCTCTTCTTGCTTTGGAAACTCTTCTTGCAGGAACTGCCATTTTTATATCCTCCTAATATGGGTTAATTATTCATTAAACAAATCTTTAAGTGCATCCCAGCGGGGATCCGACGGTGCTGAACATGAACATTGAGATTCATTGAGATCAGTACCGCAAATACTACACAAGCCCTTACAGTCATCTTTACACAGAAATCTTGTGGGAATTGCCAGAAAAATATCTTCACTGACAAGTTCATCAAGTTCAAGATGCATTCCGTCAAGAATGATGAATTCATCATTGTCGTCACTTTCAGCATGATTAAGCAGAACATGACGGACGGGTACGGTTGCATGACGAAGCAGAGGTTTGTTACACTTAGCACAAGAAGCAGAGTAATCGAACTTTGCTTCAGCCTGAAGATGAACTATCCCCGTTTTGTTGAACACGGAACCGCTGACTGTTACGGGAGTCACTGCATTTTCGTCATCAAGAGAAAAATCATAATTAAACTGTAAGCTTTCACCGTCTGTATTAAAAACTGAATCGAGTTCAAGATACAATTTAACAGCCTCCTAATCGAATACACAGGGATACCTTAAACAAAACGCAACCATTATTATATAGGCAGATTCCCTGTTTGTCAACAGGAAATCTGCTTTTTTTTCGATTATTTTAATTTATCTGCTCTCAGATAGCTTCACAAACATCGAAAATTCTTTCAGGAAGATTTTCTTTTTCTGTAGAAACAGTAAAAGTGAACTGAGTTTCGGTAAGAGAACTGAGTCTTGAAACTTTTTCAAGGAAATCAGCAAGTTCATCATAATCTCTTCCGCCTATCTTAAGTGTTGCATCTATAAGAATGTCGGTAATATCGTGATCTCCTGCACAAAGTCCGCTGAGGAAACCGTAAAATGCATCATAACCGCTGATGCCGTAATTACTTGCGGCAAGAAGTCTTACCTTGTAGCTTATCTGATATCTGAGAAGGTCATCCTTTTCAACACAAACAACATGACCCTTTGATGCCTCAAGAGCATCATTTACACTTGCAATAAGTTTTTTTGTTTTTCCGGAACCTTTTCCTCCGATAAGAAGCTTGACCATAAAATCAAATCCTTTCTCTTTTTATACTTAATTAATCATAATATTATTTCAAACGTTCCTGAAGCTCTGCTGTGAGCTCTTCATAACCCGGTTTTCCGAGAAGTGCAAACATATTCTTTTTGTAACTTTCAACGCCCGGCTGATCAAAGGGATTTACGCCGAGAACATAACCTGAAACAGCACATGCCTTCTCAAAGAAATAAATAAGTTCGCCGAGATTTTCTTCATCCATAGCTTCTGCTTCGATAACGATATTGGGAACACCGCCATCGGTATGAGCAAGAACAGTACCTTCAAACGCCTTACGGTTGATGTATGACATACCTTTTCCTGCAAGGAAATTAAGTCCGTCCACATTCTCGGGATCTTCACCTATAACCAATTCAGCTTTAGGTCTGTCAAATGTCACAACGGTCTCAAACATAAGTCTTTCTCCGTCCTGAACATACTGACCGAGAGAATGAAGGTCTGTTG
Organism: Oscillospiraceae bacterium; assembly: GCA_015065425.1. GTDB lineage: Bacteria > Bacillota > Clostridia > Oscillospirales > Acutalibacteraceae > RUG806. The sequence goes on along the minus strand of SVQH01000025.1, from coordinate 13,574 downwards.
AGTATATTGCAGAAGCAGGGAAAATGCCTTTGTTGTCCTTTCCTTCACTTTCACCAAAGAGCTGCTTGAACCATTCATTCATCAAAGTAAAATCAGGTTCATAAGACACTATCATTTCAACACTCTTTCCATTTCGGTGAAGAATGTTTCTGAAAGCGGCATATTTATAACAGTCATTTGCTTCAAGGTCAGGAACATTATACTTATCAACAGCACCTGCAGCACCTGCCATAAGTCTGTCAATATCAATACCGGCAGATGCTATAGGCAAAAGTCCTACTGCCGTGAGAACGGAAAATCTTCCGCCTACATCATCGGGAACCACAAACTGCTCGTATCCCATTTTATCCGAGAGAGCTTTGAGCGTTCCTTTTGCCTTATCTGTAGTAACATATATTCTTCCTGCAGCCTCTTTTTCACCGTACTTTTCTTCAAGAAGCCCTTTGAATACTCTGAATGCTATTGCAGGCTCGGTAGTAGTTCCCGATTTTGAAATAACATTAACAGAAAAATCACAGTTTTTACACACTTCATAAAGCTCAGATATCTCCGTGGGAGAGATGCTGTTTCCGAGGAAGAATATCTTTGGTGTACCTTTTGCGGTAATGTTGTAATTTTTTGATTTGACAAATTCTATAGCAGCTCTTGCACCGAGATAGGAGCCGCCTATACCTATGACAACAAGAACTTCGGAATCGGAAATAATTTTCGATGCACTTTTTTTGATTCTTGCAAATTCTTCCTTATCATAATCGACGGGAAGAGTCATCCATCCGTGAAAATCATTTCCTGCTGCCTGAGCCTTGTTTTCATTAAGCAAAGAATGAGCCCTTAATACCTCGGGAGTAATGTTGAGCAAATCTTCATTGCTTACAAACCCACTAAGATATTTGCTGTTGAGTTTAAAAGACATTTTAGAAAAAATCCTCCGCTATATATATGATTTTTTATATTCTACAATAAAAAGGAATATTTTTCAATATAATTAAGGAAAATTTTTTAAATTTTGTTTTTCCTCATAGAATTGAATAATGCTTTTATCCCGTTGGGGATATCCATTTTTTCCGTATCCTCATTTATCATAAGCTTACTTTCGGCAAGAACAGTATCCTTGTGGCGAAAAATAAGTTCACCTATCTCCTGCCCTTTTTCAACAGGGGCATCAATACTTTCGGGGATAACGGTTTCGACGGTTACATCTGCACCGATTCCTTTATTAACAAGTATTTCGGGCGGTTTTTCTGCAATTACTTCCGCTTCTTCCTTTGTACCGTGATTGAGTTTTATTTTTTCAGGATAAGTCCCTTGTGTTTCAAGTGTCATAATTTCATAATTAGCAAATCCCCAGTCAAGAAGAGCGGCGGCACCTGAAAAACGGTCTTTGCTGTTGTCGGCACCCAAAACCACTGCTATTAATTCAAGTCCGTCTCTTTGTGCACTGGCACTGACACAACAGCCTGCTTTTGAAGTCGTCCCTGTTTTAAGTCCCGTCGCACCGTGATATGTTCTCATAAGTTTATTGGTATTGACAATCTGAGTTTCGCCGTTTCTGAGAGTATCCATCCAAATTGAAGTATAATTGCGGATAATATCGTGCTTCAGCAATTCTCTTGACATCAGAGCAATATCGTAGGCTGTCGTTTTATGCGTATCAGTGTCGTCATCAAGCCCCGTACAATTATCAAAATTAGTATTTTTCATACCTAACTGAGCTGCCCTTTCATTCATCATAACGCAGAATGCTGTCTCATCCCCTGCAACACACTCACCGAGAAGACAGCAGGCATCATTTGCACTGTACACAACAGCGGCCTTTAAGAGATCGTCAACACACATAATTTCACCCGGCTCGAGCCATATCTGCGACCCGCCTTTTTCGGCGGCAGATTCACTGCAGGTTATTTCCATTTCAAGAGTAAGTTTTCCGCATTCTATTGCCTCTGCAACAAGAAGAAGTGTCATTATCTTAGTTACGGAAGCCGGATAGAGCTGTTCATTTTCGTTCTTTGCCGCAATAACCGTGCCCGTGTTTCTGTCCATCAGGATATATGCTTTGGCATTTACGGCAATTTCCGCAGCCGTATTTACACTGAGAATTGCCGTTTCATTTTCAGTATTGGCAGAACCCCGAGGCACAAAACAAAGAATAAGCAATAATGAGAGAATTAAAGACAATATTTTTTTCATACAAGTTCCTCCTTCAAGACAAGATATGTAAAAATATTTCCGATAATGCAAAATTTCATTGAATATTATGAAAATTACTATTATAATTGTCTTAAATTCCAAGTTAAGGGGTAGAACATGAAAGTTGCTGTATATACACTGGGATGTAAAGTAAATCAGTATGAATCTCAGGAAATGATGTCAATGCTCATAAAAGAAGGCTACACCGTCACTGACAGTAAAAATGAAGCCGATATTTATATTATAAATTCCTGCACCGTTACGGCAGAAAGCAGCAGAAAGACCCGTCAGGCTGTACGAAAATTCAGAACACTTCATCCTGAAAGCATTATTGTTCTAACAGGCTGCTATCCTCAGGCATTTCCCGAAGAAGCAAAGCTTCTCAATGAAGCAGACATTATTCTCGGAAATAACACTAATATTAATCTTGGAGAGCATCTTTCTTCTTTCTTAAAAGATAAAAAAGCAATAACAGACATCGTACAGCATCAGAGACACGACAAGTACAAAGGCAGTGCCATAGATAATTTTGAAGGACACACAAGGGCATTCATCAAAATACAGGACGGCTGTAACCGTTACTGTTCATACTGCACCATTCCCAAAGCCCGCGGTTTTTCCCGTTCAAGGGCAGTAGAAGACATTCAGAAAGAAGTTTGTATTCTCGCTTCTCTCGGTTACAAGGAAATAGTTTTTGTAGGAATAAATCTGTCATCTTACGGCTTTGATATCAGTAAAGACATAACCGATGCACTGATGACAGCAGAAAACACCGAAGGAATAGAAAGAATACGGCTCGGCTCTCTTGAACCCGACCATATTACGGATGAAATAATAAAAAAACTGTCTTCAATAACAAAATTCTGCCCTCAGTTTCATCTTTCACTTCAAAGCGGCTGTGACAGAATACTTAAACGCATGAACAGACATTATACTGCAGAGGAATACTATACTCTGTGTAAAAAACTGAAAGCAACATTCCCCGACATTTCACTTACAACAGATATAATTGCAGGTTTTCCCGGAGAGACTGACGAGGATTTCTCTGAAACCGTGGAATTTGCAAAAAAATGCGGCTTCATGAAAGTCCACGTATTCCCCTTTTCTCCGAGAGAAGGCACACCAGCATGGAACTACGATGATAAAGTTCCTAACAGCATTAAAAATCAAAGATGTGCAATACTTCAGGATGAATGCGACAGAATCAGGAAAGAATTTATGGATACATATATCGGAAAAACAGTAAGTGTTCTGTTTGAAACACCGAAAGGTCATGTTCAGCAAGGATATACGGAAAACTACACTCCGGTAAGTGCAATATCTGATACAGACCTTTGCGGAAAGATAGTCCCGGTAAGAATAACCGAGGTAAACGACAACGGTTGTACGGGAATGATTATTGCAGAATAATTCTTTCATCTTTCATTTTTATAATCTCAAAACAACAGAATCCGGGAACCATACCGACAGTGGCTCCCGGATAAATTATTTTAATTGAGTTTTTCCGTTTTACTGCAAAATTTTCCACAATAATTTATGTCACATATAAACACCCGATACGATAAATCAGCCAAACAAATCCAAATCGATACCGTCTGCAACAATATCGCCGCCTGCTTTGTTATAGTGAAGATTATCCTTCCCGAGATACTTTTTATCTGTGCAGTTGGGCTTATCGGGATTTACAACACGGCTCATCTGGTCGTAAACAGCGTAAAATCTGTCTTTGTTTTCGGAAAGCAGTCTGTTATATTCAATGGCAGTTTTTTCTTTATGAGGTCGAGAATCGATGCATTCACCGAACATGGGAAGATTAAAAACGATTACTTTTATCCCACGGTCTCTCAGAACATCTGCGACCTTCAGCATTCCCTCAAACACCTGCGATGCTGTTACGGTATCGCCTTTTGCTGCAGCTATTGACCCCGGCTGAAGGAAATCGTTTGTACCGAGAGTGATTATAACATATTCTGTGTCTTCATAAGAGAGAACATCTCTTTCGAGTCTTTTGGTTCCCGACGGTCCGAAAAGACCTTTACAGGGAAAACGGGGGCTGAAATCATGAAGCAGACGGTTACCCATTATTGATTTATTGACAACGGAATATCTGCCGTGATAAGTCTCTCTTATTCTCTGTTCAAACCTGTTTGTCCAAAAGCCCTGCTGACACAAAGAATCTCCGAAAACTGCTATAGAAGAAGCTCCTTGGGCATTCAGCACCTGAACCGAACGCACAAGAGGTATTGGTTTATGAAGATACATGTGAAGTATACCTGCAGCAACTTCACGTACTTTGTCTCTTTTTCTCCGCTGATTTTCTATATGCGGTGTTTTTGTCATATCACCTTTGACAGTCAGAAGAACGGCATTATCAAGCAGATTTCCGCTTCTGAGCTCCCCTTTTTCTACATATATGCTGACAGCTATATATTTTCCCGTCTCAACAGTGAAATCAGCCTCATCACAGAAAAGTGACTCACCTTTTTTTATGGCAAACGAAGTATTTGATAAATATGTAATTTCAGTATATTCACCGATAAACTCTCCGTCTTTGTTACATTCACAGACGGTTATACCACCGATACAAACATCATTTTTTGCGAATTCATTTGAGAGTTCTATTCTTATTTTTTCGCCTGACAAGGCAGAATTGATTATCAGCCTGTAAGTTTTGGGACACGACGGATAATAAAAATGCGAAAGAGCAGAATGTGCCTGTCCCCATATATTCACCCATTTTTTCTCCATACAAAACCTCTTCACATTATATATGATTTACTTTGATTTCTTTTCTCGGAACTGACCTTAAATAAGTTACATCGGGATGACCGATAAATAAACATACATGGGGAGTATATTCTCCGGGTACTGCAATGGTTTTCTTTATTTTCGGACTGAGTTTTGCTGCAGACAGGAAAAAGCCGCTGTAAAGAACACCCAAGCCAAGATTTTCAGCCATAAGTTCCATGTAAGTTGCCGCTATGCAGGCATTTGTTTTTGATTTTCCGGAAATAATAATTGCAGCAGGTGCACCTTTTGAGAAAAACTTATCATCTATGTCTATTCCTGCAAGATATTTTGAAAAAGCCGACGCACCTTTTTTAGCCTTTTTGAAAATATCTACTGCCTTCTTTTCAAGTTCAGGCAGCTTCTCTTTTATGACAGTAAAATGAAAATCCTGTGAATTTGTTCCTGTGGGTGCATATCTGCCGGCTTCAAGGATTTTTTTGATATCTTTGTCGCTGATATCAGTGTCTTTATACTTTCTTATACTGCGACGGCTCTTGAGTGCAAGTAAAAACTTATCGCTGTCAAAATTTCCGATATCATAAATTTCATTACATTCATCCGTATTATATGAAAGCATAGAAACTGCCCCTGTCGGACAAACAGCAAAACAATGCCCGCATTCAAGACAGGTATCACCGACAAAAACAGCCTTATTGCCCTCTGCTTTTATCTTATAGCTGACACAATCATCCCGACACTTAAAACACCCTATACATTTTTCCTTATCGATTACAACAGATGCCATAAAACTTCATCCTTCTTTTATTTGTTATTTTGACCCATTATAATTCTTTCTTTTACTTTATTAGAATTTCTTCCTTTATAGTCTATCATAAGTTTCAAAAAAACTCAACACATCCGAATATATGTACTGCAAATTCTTGCATCAGACTGCTGACAAAGTCCATTCCAAAATGCAGAGGGGTACTAAGGACAGTTTATAAAAACAGGCAATAGATACCGTGCATTGCAGAAGGAAAAGAATTAACCAAGAGAGAGTAAAATCTTTCTTGGTTTTCTTTTTATAAAAATTTGCACATTCGACAAATCCTCCTTTAATTTGTACAATGAAAGCACAAAATTTAAAGGAGGACTTTTTATGTCAAACAAAAATTCTATCAGCTATCGCAATGTTGGTGATTATCTCATTCCCAATATCGTATTACCACCAGAAGAAACAAGTGTCAGGCTTGGTAAATGGGGCATGTTGCATAAGGATTATCTACTTAAAAACAAGAAAGTATTATTCACAACGCTGCTTACCCAAGGTAAACTCTATCAGCACTGTGCCGAGATAGAAAATCAAGCACAGCAAATGTTTGGTACTCTTGTTGAACAAATGAAAGAAACAGAAGGTGTATCTGAGCAACTGAAAGAAGAAAATCAAATGGAGTGGGTATTCCGTATGAAGAATATTGAGGCAAGAGCAAGAGAAATTACTTATAATGAGTTAATATTTAATTAAAACTTAATAGTATAAAATCAGTACACACAGAGGCATTACCTAAAAGCAATTGAAGGTAGTGCCTTTAATTTTCTATCAACAGATGAGGTGCAAAAACTTCTTCTATTAAACTTAATACCTTTATGAAGTCTTCATTTTCACTTCTTAACACCTTTGTGTATTTGTTCAACAAACTTTGCAACAATTTCAAGTATTCTTTTATATTTTCACTGCCTTTTAAAATATCTACTATTTCACTCTTGCACATAAGCACATAAAATATATTTGTAAAATTCAAATTAATATTTGAACTATAGTCACTTGCTGATGTGTACCAAATTTCATCTTTGCTAACAAAAATCTGTATATAATGTTCTATTCTTTCTAATATCTGTTTATTGCTGTAACTATAATTCATACACATCAAAATAACATTTGTGTACGGACAAATTAACGTTGAATTTATGAATCTCTTATTGTTTTTATATTCTGTCACCAGCATTTCCCATCGTTCTATTATTCGAGGGGAAATTATCTCCAAAATATGTTTCATTTTTTCACTGCTAATATTTTTGAATCCATCGGTAATTCTTTTAAGTAAGTTATTGCGACAAGCCATATCTAATGAAATAGTATCAGCATAAATTACCAATCCTTCATCATTCAACTGCTCCAAAACCTTCGCAACAATAGTATGCCATTTCTCGTGATATTCCTGTTTTTTTATCCACCGTTTCCACAACATTTTATCGCAATTTGCAAATTTTATAATTGAACTAACCATATTTGTTATGTCCATATTATCTGCTCGGAACCGCGTGAAGATTTGCCTTGAACATTCATAGAAAAACAGTGGATTTTCAATTTCAAATGTAGAAAAGGAAAGAAGCATTTCGTTACTTGCCATATCTAAAAATAACCAATAATCATATAGACTGTTTTTATCGGCAATAAATTTACATAATCTGAACGGATCTTCTCTATAAGCTTCTTCAAAAAAAGTTATTATTTCACTACTGCAGCGTGGGTTCATTCCTCCTCGTTCTGCTGCATCAATAAATTCATATATCTTTGCTATATCGTTTTGTTTTCTTCCTTCATTTAATATTTCAAAATACTTTCTATCAGCACAATCGGCTTGTTCATCGACATTAATATTAATAACAATAGAATTTAATACATCCCAAACCGTTTTTTTACATTCATCCATAAAATCACCTTTTCCACACCAGACACTCAGGGCAATCTATGTCTTCCCACAAAGCATCAAACGCATCAACAATATTTTGCGGGTTGTTTACCTCTTGTATTATATGGTGCCTTTTACCAACGCTATTTACAGATGTTCCCAACGACCACACCCTGGGTTTTTCATTTTCATTTAAAATCATAATAAACCTATCATGGAAATGATAGCCCTTTTTCCCATGTTGGCATCTCATTTCCATTTTAATTCCATAGTTATTACTTCTGCTTTCAAAAACTTTCTCTTGGTTTTGAATCCATTCTGCAACACTTTGTCCCCCCAATGCTTCTGATGAAGTAATTGCATAAAGGGGCAATTCATATATTTTGTTGTAATACCATGTATCTAGAATATCATCTGCCGTTAAATAAGGGTCCCAAAGGTATACTTTGCCTTTTTTGGCTTTATTCATAATCTTCCGTATATCTTTTATTGCTTCATCATGATTGGATGTTTTGCCATATTGATTGAATTCTTGGCGGAACTTCAATTCTTCTATTCTTTTTTCATATTGTCTTTGTTCAATATTTCTCTTGTATTTTCTTATAACAGGTTCATTAATCGTTGTTTTACTTAGCGAACTGATTTCTATTGTATCAACTATTCGTTTATCACTATCAAAGATTATTCTTTTTTCACCGTATTGGGTTCCTATAAGCATATCAAAATTCATTTGCAATATAAATGAAGTTTCTTGAGCACTTAACACCACATTATTTTTCAAATCGACAACAGTTGTTTTAATCAATGTAGACGTGTCTCCAATGTTAAAGGCAATCGTATCATTGAAACTTTTTATTTTTTCACTTCCAAAACCTATAATATTTCCATCATACCAAACTTCTGACATTAATTGTACGTCTGTAATACCATCGGTATATTCATCCAGAATCACATTATAGGTTAAAGTTTCTTCCGCTCTATCCGTTACATAATTGACATGTGTATTTATAGAGGGTATTTGAAAAACAAAGTTTCCTATCCGGTCAGAGACTGAAGTCAAATCTATAGGAATTATTTTATATATTTCTTCATTAATCTTCTTTATGTTTTTTGACGATATATCAGTTAAGAGCTTTTTCTCTATATCGAAAAATTCAAATATGTAACTTCCATTATAAAAATTGTTTTTCAGGATTTTATTAATTTGAACTTCTTTTGTGCTATTTTGAGGCACAAAAATTTTGGGTATTAACTCACAAAATCCTTTGTATAATTCTCCGTCTCCTATATCAACAGTTTCATTATTGCCCTGTTTGCACAACTCATCAAATTGCACTATCACACTCTCTGTAGTTATATTGGATTTAATTATCCCTAATGAAACGTCGTCGTTAATACTAATTAGCTTTGTTGTCAAGTATTCCTTCTTATAAGTTGGACTTAAAGAATTACCAAAAGAAAATATAGTGTAGTAGTTATATGTTCGGTTGTTTGATTTGTCCACTAAAAACGCGGTGATTTTTTCAACATAGTTATACGTTCCAAGTGTTTTGCATGAGATAATTCGAGCGAATTCTTCTTTATATTTTTCTATGGTCATATAATCACCCACCTAAAGTTATATAATTGCTGTATTGCATTAGCAGGTTGGACACTTGCTACACCTAAATAATATTCTACAACTGTATTAATCCGCTTTTACGAGCGTTCATAATATATGCAAATCCACCATCGGATTTGTTTGGATTGATTTTATCTTTATAATCAATATAATTTATGGCCATTTGTAATAGTGGACCGCTTGTTTGTACAGCATCAGAAAAGTTTTGACCAATGTGTTCTGTTATAAGGGTTCCAACAAAAGGAAGAGCTACTAATGTGCTTAAATTGCCTAATACAAACTTAATATTTGAATCTTTTAACACCTTATAATAATCACTACTGCAGTTTTTCCAACCTTCTATAAAACTGTTTTCGTGATGCTTAATCTCTTCAATGCTTTCGGAACGATAAATGTTTCGCTCTAATTCTCTTATCTTAATTCTGAAAGCATTCAATTCATCTTTTCTTGCTGATTTGAAATCAAGTATCTCTTCAAAACTTGTATCTAAAGAAGGTTGAGGTAAACATTTCAGAATATTTATTTTACAGCATTGAGATTCGGTTTTATGACTTGTAAAATTGCTATAAATTTCTCGGCTGCTTTTTACCTTATCTGTTCCTAAAACAATGTCTTTGTCGGAACATTTTATGGAATATTCAGCAAGTGTTCTCATATAAATCTGAGCTATTTTCGCATCAATTTCCATCCAACCGTCAGTATTATAGTCTTTTATGTACTTTTTGTCTGTGAAATAATTTAAAAGTTCTGGTGGTAATTTCCTATAATGAATCAACGTGTGCAATGCAGGTGCACATATTTTTTCTTTACGAATTCGAACTTTTACAGCTCCTGCCATTGAAAAATTCTTATCTTGACCTTTTTCATATCTTGAAATTCGATTTACAATAGCTTTACAAAAATCATCAGCATATTCTGAATAAAACAAATCTTGTGGATAAATAGGTTCATAAATTCTTGAATCCTGTAAATAGAGTAATTCCGGTGAAAGGTCTCCGTAATTATCATACGGTACAATTGAGGAAATATTATCCCAATATAGCAAAGCATTTCTGAGCCACTGCCCGTCATTTATATTAATATTCGGATAATATAGAATTGTTTGAGCCATTTTTATCCTTCCTTATTTAACAAATTATTTTTTCTTTGCTATGTATAGCACACATAAGTACGGGCGTTCTATGATACCGCTATTCTTTTCTGCTAAAGCAACAATGTCGTTATAAGCTTTTTGCTTATCTTCGTCTGAATTTTGCATAAATCTGTTCCCCGTTAATGCAAAGCCGTAAAAATCATCAGCAGTATAGTTTTGTTTCCAAAGTTTCCTGATTACAGTTGGCTTTTCAAAAAGGTTTGAATCAACTATCTGAGATACGATAGAATTAATTCTACTTTCACATTCTGCTTCTGTAACAAAATCGGCTATACCACCATATCGCTTTGATATTTCAAGCAGTTCTTTGTCTGTATCGTTATCATTGAGAACATACATATTCCAGAACAACGCCAAATACCCATTTTCTTTAAGAACATCAGCACACTTCTGATATCCGACTGGCTGAGGAACCCAATGGAATGACTGAGCTGCATACACAACATCAAACTTTTTCTGCTCAAAATCATATTCTTCAAATCTGCCTTTAACAAATTTGACATTTTTATTTTTGAATCGTTTATTGCCGATACGAACCAAATCTTCACCAGGGTCTATACCTAAAATGTTAAAACCATTTCCGGTAAGTTGTTCTGTCGCTTTACCGCTTCCGCAACCTATCTCTAATAAATCAGAGCTTTTGGTTATTTCCGTAACAGATATCAGTAAATCTATAATTTCTTGTGGATAACCGGGTCTGTATTTATCGTAATATTCAGCCGCTTGGTTGAACATTTCACTTTCTTTATGGAAGTTCATACGCAACTCTCCGTTAAAATTCATATCTTTTTCCGTCTTTGTAAATAATACCGTCTGTAATGGTGATTTTTAATATTATGGTGTTTATATCATTTTCGTTTGTATGACCGTTATCATACCACGAGACAAAGGCTTCTCTTAATTTATCTGCTAAGTCCTTGTTTTCTTCATTTCGGATATATCCTAAACTTTCAGCCTTGCCGTGTCCCGAAAACCATTCGCCACAGATTGCGACAACGGGATTGGTGCTGATGTGTTTCATTTTATTGGTTGAATTATGAGTTATGGTATAAAATGCTCTGTCAATATAAATCGCATCAACTGTTCTCACCCACGGAACACCACAGTTGTCAACCGTCGCAATTGATATAAGGGAATCTGTGCTGAATCGCTCTTTCAATATGTTATCAAATTCTTTGTTCATATACTTATCCTCTGAAACTTAAATAGATCTTCCTGAAATTTCGACAATTCGTAATTCAATCATTTTCTTCAAAAACGGCAAATCACTTTGAGTTGCATTATCAATACGGAAAGTGCAACCACATACGTCGTTAAAAACTTTACCGAAGATATTTTTGGCTTTTCCACCACCGCAAGAGCCGCATTTTCCGCAATGGTCAACATGTTTCCACGCTGCAATTTTTACACTATCGTCAGCATTTGCATCTTTGTAAGCATTACTGTCCTCAGACCATATTGTCCATTGATTTTCAGGCTCGTCAGGGTCTTTGATTGCAATAAAACAAACATATTCACCTTTGAATTTGCAAAGATAATATATTTTGTCTTTCCAATAGCCGTTGTCTTTTATAAACTCAACACTACTATCCTGTAAATAATTTACAAAGTCTAAAGCAGTTTGCTTCATATCGCCACTTAAATTTTCAGCTATATAATCAAAGATACTCTTATCCATATCAGCATACCGCTTCCTTTTCAATAATTTTATATATTATATGATATCATAAATCAAAAGACATTTCAATCTGACATCAGTTTTCCACGAAAGTTATTGAAAAACAGAAAATATTATGCTAAAATATATTTAATAAGTCTGCAAAGCAGATACCGAAAGGAGAACAATTGTATGAAAGTTTTTTATGAGGTAATCGTATTTTAAACTGAATATGTGGTGCAAATGATAATCGAGGCATAGGCCTCTATGTTGTTGTACCGTTTTAAAGTAACCTTTCGTGAATACTATAACTTTCGGTTGTAGCACACTTTAGGGTGTGTTATTTTTATGCATAAAATCAGCCGTAGGAAGTACCCACTAATGAGGGTTGCTTTCTACGGCATTTTTGCGTCCATTTTCAGATATTGTTAACATAAATATTTGGAGGAATTACAGTGAATAAACACATAATAGAAAATAATTTTAATTTAAAAATGTCTGATATAAAGCTTCTTGATAAGCATTTTGGCACTGAGATTTACTTAATCAGTACAGATGACGAAAAATACATAGTTAAAGTTCTGCCGTTGCATATGGAAAATGTAAAAAACGAGGGTGAGCTTACCGAATATCTTTATACTCACGGACTTAAAGTTGCAAGATTTTTGAAAAGCAAAGACGATACTTATGTAGTAAAAACACCCAAATATCAGTTTACCGTTCAGCAGTTTATTGAGGGTGAATCACTATCTGTGAATAATGCACCTGATTGGTTTATAAGTAAATCAGCAGATTTTCTCGGACAAACCGCATCATTGTTGAAAGATTACGAGAAATTATCATTACGATTTGGCAAAGACTTCTTTTCGACAAAAACAGTTCGCAGGAAAATTTGGCAATACAAAAAAGAACTTGCAAAAGCGAAAAAAGCAAAAGATGTGGATATTATACCTATTTTGGAAGAACAAATCCGGCATCTAAAGAGAATTTCAAAATTCCATATAAACGCTAAAAAGCTGACTTATGCCAATTCACACGGTGATTATCACATAGGTCAGACAATCATATATAACAATGATTTTACTGTTGTTGATTGGAGTTCAGCTTGCAGGTTACCGATTTGCTTGGATGTTATAACGTCGTATGTATTTTCAAGTCCAACCTGTGCAACAGGCGAAATTGATGCAGACGGACTAAAGAAATATATCAGGCAATTTACAGAAAAGTTCCCGTTAACGGAATATGATATAAAAGCAATGCCTTATGTTCTGTATTACTGGCACTGTATGTGTAATTACAGACCTGATGAACTCGATGATATTCCTGACAGTTATGAAGCTATCGCTAAGCTCATAAACAACTTTTTGAATTGGCTTTATGAGAATGTTGAAGAATTATCGAAACAACTAATAGAATAAGCAAAACATTTCCGTGGTGTCGGTGAAAACCGACACCATCAGACTGCTGACAAAGTCCATTCCAAAAAGGAGTGGGCTTTTTTTTCTGTACAAAAGCCAAGAAAAATGGTATAAT
>SVQH01000024.1 GCA_015065425.1 Oscillospiraceae bacterium | reverse complement strand
ATTCTACATGGTGTAGAATATGGTTGTCTACAAGATGTAGAATAGATTGTAAAAAGGTTGTGATTTTATGGCTGAACTTACTCTCGGAACGGGTGAAGCAAGATTTGCTGATATTATATGGGAAAATGAGCCGATAACTGCTTCGCAACTTGTAAAAAACAGTGAAAACGAGCTAAAATGGAAAAAGACGACATCGTATACTGTATTAAAGAGGTTGTGTGAAAAGGGGATTTTTCAGAATGTGAACGGTGTTGTTACCTCTCTTATATCAAAAAAGGAGTTCTTTTCATTACAGAGTGAAAAATTTGTTGAAGAGACCTTCGGAGGCTCTCTCCCTGCTTTTGTTGCTGCTTTTACATCGAGAAAATCACTTTCTGCTAAAGAGGTAAAGGAGCTTCGGGAGCTCATTGACAAATACGGGGAGGAATAAGCATGGGTGATATATTTCTTCAGGTACTTAATATGAGTATAACCGCTTCCTTAATCGCAGTTGCTGTTATTATATTAAGGCTTGTGCTCAAAAAAGCACCGAAGTATATAAGAGTTATTCTCTGGAGCTTTGTCGGAATAAGACTTGTTCTGCCTTTTTCCTTTGAAAGTATTCTGAGCCTTCTGCCTTCTTCTTCGCCTGTGGGAGTGTCCGATGACGGCATATTTCCCGTAATAGACACAGGAATTAACAGGGTGGATTCCGTAATAGGTGCTGTTATTGACGTACCGCCTGCGGACAGTGATGTTTTTTCATCCTTCGGATTTTCAGATGTGCTTGAAATCGTTTCTGTTGTATGGCTTGTCGGGGTATTTTTAATGCTTTCGTATTTCTTTTTCAGCTTCCTGACACTTAAAAGAAAGACAGCAGAAAAGATAGAAATTGAAAAAAATGTGTTTGTTTGCGATTTTGCGGCATCCCCATTTATTTTAGGGGTTATAAAGCCTCAGATAATTTTATCCGAGATACTTACTGATTCTGAAAGAGAATATGTACTTGCACATGAAAGGGCACACATAAAAAGGAAAGACCATATATGGAAGCCCTTGGGATTTTTTCTGTTGTCGGTACATTGGTTCAACCCTGTATTATGGGTGGCATATTATTTTCTTTGCCGTGATATAGAGCTTTCCTGTGATGAAAAGGTAATCAAGGATATGAGCTGTGTCCAAATAAAAGGCTACAGTTCGGCACTTCTCAACTGTGCCGTAAAGGGAAAAATGATAACTGCCTGTCCTCTTGCTTTTGGTGAAACGGGGGTAAAGGAAAGAATAAAGACAGTTCTCAGCTATAAAAAGCCTGCATTCTGGCTCATAATTATATCTCTGGTTCTTGTGATTGCCGTTGCTGTCGGTTTTCTTACAGACCCGCCGCAAAATAACGAAGCTGAAGTTGAAGGAATTTCCGTCATATCCTCGGGAAGTGATTATCCTGATGTCAGCATTGAGATAACCGAAGCAGAGCTTTCGGGAATAAGTCCGTATATAAAAATAAAATGGAAAAACAAGGGAAGCAAGGAATGTGTTTTCGGAGCCTTTTACGACATTCTTAAAAAGAGTGAAGACGGAAGCTTCACATCCACTATGGATAATGATACATGGATAGCCATTGCTTATATGATTAAAAGTCACGGAGAGCATGAGAAAAAATATTATCTCGATAGTGAAAAAATTCCTGAAAAGGGCATATACCGTTTTGAAACTGCATTCAACACGGAAGAAAAGGGCATAAGAAGCGAAAATTACCGTGTATTTATAGAATTTGAGACAGAAAAAGGAATCGAAAAAAGTACAACACGGCAGTTTTCAATGAAAGATATGACTTATGTCAACGGAATGTTTTCTTTTATTCCGAAAGTTGAAGTACTTCCCGATATAAGAATTTCTCCTTATATGACATTATCCGTAAAAGAAGATGATGTGTGGAAAGAGATGGGAGGGCTTGATGAAATAACTCTTTCTAAAGATAATCTGGATGAGAGAATAAGAGGTTCAGGTGTTGAAGGCTCACTTTCTGCTGCACAAATACGTGCTGAAAACAAAAGAGCCTGGCAGATTCATGTAAATCAAGGTATAAACGACGACAGACGAATTTTGTATGTTTTTCTTCAGCAGAATGACGGTTCATTTCTTTTCGGGCAGGGAGAGTATAATGTAGAAGGAATGACATCTCCCAATTCCGACAGCTCGTATCTCCGTTGGATATGCACCCTTGAAGAGAAGAGCGTAAAGCCGCATAACACACAAGACACGGCATCAGACGGAATATCTGCCGCAGTTTATGAAAAAATAACGGCTTATGCGGGACTCGGAGCAGATATGAGCAGCCTTTTCAGTATGTCCGAAAACCCTGATAAGAAGGATTATACAGATCCTCTGCATCTTCCCGTAATAAAAATCGAATCTGACGGAGATTATGTTGCCTTCATAGAGACAGTTGATGATAAACTGAATCTCAGTGACGGGACAGACGAGTTTCCTTCATTTTACAGTTCTACACGGGATTGTACATCGAATTTCTTTGAAGACAATGTGCTTTTTGTGATATATTCTCCCACATCCTTTGCATGGTTTGAAACTGTGTCAATAAAAGATGAAGAATTACGGGTAATTCTGACAGATTTCGGTGCAGACAAAAAGAGATATCCCGAAAAAGGATATTTCGGGATAATCAAAATAAGCCGCGAAGCTGTAAAAGATATAAAAAATTATAATGCAATATTTGTTTCAGATGAAATCATAATCTGAGGGGCTTTGCCCTTCAGATTATGATTTTGTTGTTTCTTCGACTATCATATCATCAGGTACGGGAGTGACTGAGGAGATGCCGGCTGAAGGGGGAGGATTTCCCGATGACGGGTCGTAGGGAGGGGAGACTGTCTCCGGTGCATCGGGATTATATCCCGGTACGGATTCTCCGCTGTCGCCTTTTCCGGGGATAGTACCGTCAGGATTTTCAAATACGGTAACATTTTCCTTGAAGGGAATGTTTTCCTGAAGGTATTCTCCGAAGGCTTCTGCTTTTTCTTTTCCTATGAAGAAACACTTTTGTGTCTCAAGAATATTAGTAATTATATATCCGTCTTTTGTGACACCCAAGGAAACATTTTTATATCCGAGAAGAGGGATATCAACACTTATACCCGCAATTTTATCGTAAAATCTGTCGTAGGATATATTCTTTACACTTGTGTCTGACAAAAGCATATCCCATACTATGCTGTCATCAAAATCAGCATATATTATACTCGTATATTCTCTGTTTTCGGTTTTATCCGAATAAGCCTTACCGAATGAAACAGTGCTTCTCATATTGAGGTCATCAATGAACTGACCGAGAGTATCGGGAGTATACTCAGCGTTTACATAGACATGAAAACCCTCTTCACCGTCAAATTTTACAGCCAGTGCACATTCGGGGGATATGTCTTTTATTTCATATACACTGCCTTTAGTCTCATAAGTCTTATCTTCATATATATCATATCCGGAAAAGGCAGTGTCACGGATGTACTGTCCTATATGATTTTCCGGTATCTCGGTTACCTTTGTGGAATATCTTACGGAATCGAGGGTGAATTCACCGAATTTCTGAGAAGTTATCATATCAGTCCATTGGGGTGATATTGTCATTTCATTTTCCGGGGAGCCTATGGCGGGAGCAGTGCCGAGCTCCTGTTGATTTTTTACATCGGATGTATTCTCTTCACCGCTTGCCGAAGTAGGAGACGGGGGTGTGAAAATGCCGTCAGAAAAATGTGCAAAGCCCAATGCTGTAATAACCACAACTGCAACTGAGGCGGCAACAGCCGCATATCTGAGAGTATGTCTTTTTTTTGTATATAAAGCCGATTCCTGAATGTAATTATCATCAATACCCGATATTATTCCGGAAATGTCTTCTTTTTTCATATTAGTTCCTCCTTCAGAAGAAATTCTTTGAGTTTTTCCCGTATACGGGAAAGTCTTACGGAAATGAAATGAGGACTTTTATCCATAAAAACTCCGATATCCTTAACGCTGTCGCCGTAGTAGTAACGACGGACAAAAATAATTCTGTTTTCCTTATTAAGAGAAGCAAGAAAACTGTTTACCGCCTGTGTGAGTTCTTTCAGAGAAAACTCATTTTCGGGGGAATTCCTGTCACTGAGTATTTCTTCAAGCTCATGAAGTGCCGTATCATAATAACTGTTTCTCTTTACGGCTGTGTTGCTGTGATATTTTTTCAAAGACTGATTTCTGACAGTTTTCAGGAGATATGTTATAAGCGGGTCGGGTTTTTCGGGTGGGATGTTATTCCATAACGAGAGGTACGAATCATTAACACATTCCTCCGCATCTTCTTTGTTTTTAAGAATATTCTCCGATATCCTCATGGAAATTTTTCCGTATTTTGCCGATAGTTCTGCTATCGCCTGCTGTGAGCGCTCAAAAAACAGCCCGATTATCTTACTATCGTCCAAATTTCTCACCGTCCTTTCATCTATATACTACTCTTTTAGTGTGAAATATCTCAATTAATCAGAAATTTATGTAAATATACCAAAATGCTTGACTTTTTATTGTGAAAGTACTACAATCAACTCGGTCAAAAACACTTTGGAGGTTATTATGGAAACTTTACTCGCACTGTCCGTTGCTCTTTTTGCAGGACTTATGCTGTCCCGACTTGCAAAGAAAGTCCAGCTTCCTGCAGTTACGGCATATCTTGTCGCAGGTATTCTCATAGGTCCTTATCTTCTCGGTGCCCTCGGTGTCAAGGGTCTTGGCTTCGGCAGTATGGAATACATAGATTCATTCGGTATAATTCCCGATGTGGCACTGGGTTTTATTGCATTTTCCATCGGTAATGAATTCAGAATGAGTCAGCTGAAGCAAATAGGAAAACAGGCTACCGTTATCGGTATTTTCCAGGCTGTAATGACAACAGTTCTTGTGGATGCCGCACTTATAGGCGTACATTTTATAATCCCCGAAAAATTCCCTCTTCCTGCTGCAATAGTGCTTGGTGCCGTGGCATCTGCTACCGCTCCTGCCGCAACACTTATGGTTGTCCGTCAGTATAAGGCAAAGGGTCCCGTCACAAATATCCTTTTACCCATAGTTGCCCTTGACGATGCTGTGGGACTTGTGCTTTTTGCGGTTTCCTTCGGAATTGCAAAGGCAATACATCTCGGAAATGCCGATATTCTCTCAGTTATAGTTGAACCCATTCTTGAAGTGGTTCTCTCACTTCTTCTCGGCGGTGTTATGGGACTTCTTTTTACCTTCTGCGAAAGGTTTTTCCATTCCCGTTCAAAGAGACTTGCAATGAGTGTTACTTTTGTCCTTCTGACAGTGTCTCTTTCAATGCTTGAATTCCATGTAGGCGGAATACATATTGCATTTTCCTCTCTTCTCGTTTGCATGATGCTGGGTACTGTGTTCTGCAATATATGCGATTTTTCGGAAGAGCTCATGGACAGACTCGACCGCTGGACAGCACCTCTTTACATTCTTTTCTTTGTAATTTCGGGTGCCGAGCTTGAACTGTCCGTATTCAAAGATTACATGATAGTCCTCATAGGACTTGTTTATATTGCTGTCCGTTGTCTCGGTAAATATTTCGGTGCTTCCTTAAGTGCAAAAGCTACAAAGTGTGATCCCAATATCGTAAAGTATCTCGGAATCACCCTTTTCCCTCAGGCAGGTGTTGCCCTCGGTATGGCAATTAAAGCGGAAACTCTCGGAGACCCCGGTGTGATAGTTGCAAATATCACTCTTTTCTCAGTGCTCATATATGAGCTTGTCGGTCCCTTCCTCACAAAGAAAGCCCTTCAGAAAGCAGGAGAAATCACTCCCGAAGGAAAGACCAGTGCAAGAACAAAAGAATAATCTCAGTTATTATTATATAATGTTTCAGTTGGAAAATAAACATAATTAAAACAAACGGCTTAAGTTTACGGGAAAAGAGTAAACTTAAGCCGTATTTTTGTGTTATAGGAAATTCCTATAACACAAAAAAATTTTATGTCCCGCCGAACGGGAAGTAAACTTCACTCGGCGATGGACTATCCGAAAACGTTCCGCCGTAGGCGTACGGCAAAGGCGTTTTATTGTATATTATCAGTCAATTATGGGAGGGAGCAGTTCAAGTACCGTATCAATGAATACCTGAAGCTGGGGGGTCAGTGCTTTTCCCTTGAGATATGCCATCTGTGACCACTGATTGAATTCACATTCAGGTACATTTATCTTTTTGAGATTGCCCTCCTGAAGGCTTTTTCTTACCTCAAAAACGGGAAGCATCGTAACATAATCGGATGTCCTTGTAAGCCTCATTATTGTATCGGTATTGGCAATTTCAATGGAAGGAGTCACAAACAGGTTTCTTTTTGCCAGTTCATCGTCAAAGAGATATCTGTATCCCTCTCCCTGAGGCATGAGAATCAGTTTTTCCTTGGTGATTTCTTCAAAGGTGACCTCTTCTTTATCTGCAAGGGGATTTTCGGGATTTGTTACAAAAATTATGGGTTCTACCTCTTCACGGACTCTGACCCATTCTTTTCTCGGTACTTTATAGTCAAGCATATAGCAAAGGTCCAGCTCGTTTGCACGGACTTTTGCCTCAATTTCCCTGGCGGAACCTACAAAAACACTTAAATTGATATGGGGATATCTTCTGTTGAATTCGGGAAAAATGGGGATGAAGCATGATTTAAGAATTGAGTCAACAAGACCGAAACGGATGGTACCTCTCAGGTCTTCACATTCAGTTGCAAAATTCTGTGCCCTTTCAATGGCTTCTATAACAGAGGTGGCATATTCAACAAAGTTTACTCCGTACTGGGTAAGTCTGATGTTTTTTCCTATTCTGTCAAACAAGGGCACTCCAAGCTCGGTTTCAAGCTGCTGCATCTGTACGGTAACGGCAGACTGTGAATATCCGAGCACCGATGCCGCTTTTGTGAAATTGTTAAGTTCAGACACTTTCAGGAAAGTTTTTAAGTTTCTTACATCCATAAACATCACCGATTAAAAAAAATTATCAATATCTGAAAGTCTATTAAGTAATATTATAATACAGCAAAGTGTACATATTGTCAAGAAAAATATTCTGAAAATGCTGAACATAAAGGGAAAAGTGTACAAATTGTTGCTCGAATTTTGTGCAGTAATGCAGAGGGATATATGCTATTATATTTATATATACCATTAGGAGGCAAATATATGAAAAGAATTTTAACGATTATATCGGTTTTTGCGGCGGTGCTTATATGTTTCTGTGCCTGCTCAAAAAGTGAAGCGGTAAAAGAAGCGGAAGCAAAAATAAATTCTATCGGTGATGTCGGTTTTGATAAACTTACTGCAATAGAAATGGCAGAAAAGGCTTATGCTTTGCTCAGTGCAGAGGATAAGGAGGATGTAAAAAACTATGATAAGCTTGTTGCGGCAAGAGAGTATTATGATGATATAACGGATTTTGCCGATAAGGCAGAAGAGCTTGATGCAAAGCTTGACAAGGTGCTGAGTGAATACGGCACAAGCTATGAGGACATTTCCGAAGTATATACTGAGCTTAAAGAAAGATATGATGCGGCAGACGAAGCAAAGAAGGCTCTTTATGCTTTTGATGAAATAATCAGCAAGGCAGAAGAATATTTTGCATCCTTTGAGGCAGCAAACGCTTCTGCGGTAAGCTACATAAAAGGCTTCCTTGAATATAATAAAGATAAGTCCGTAACTGTTACGGATGTGGCGTGTATAAGTCAGGTGAGTGACGGAACAACATATTATCTCTTTGCTTTGAAATATACTGAAGACGGTAAAGAAAAGACTGTATATTCAAGTGCAAGGTTTGCCAATACTCCGCCTGCAGAATCCTTCATTGCCAATGCACAGGTCTTTTTCTGTGACGAACCTGTGTCAGAGAAAACTGACCCTTTCAGCAATGCGAATGTTGTAACGGATGTGGAAAAAATACTTGCAGAAGTAAATAAGTGATTTTTCGTAAGCGGAGGTTTTTATATGGGTTGTAATGTAATTGCTCACAGAGGTGCAAATAAGAAAGCTCCTCAGAATACAATGCCGGCATTTATTACGGCAATAAACGAAGGTGCCAACGGTTTTGAGACAGATGTTCATCTCACAAAGGACTATGTGCCCGTAATTTGCCATAATTATACTATTGATGCGACTTCGGACGGTGTGGGTGAGGTTTCATCTTACACGCTTGATGAAATTAAAAAATTTGATTTCGGTGCTTATTTTTCCGATAAATTCAAGGGGACATCCCTTCCCACTCTTGATGAATTTCTTGATGTGACTTCAAAAAGCAGTGCGGAAATTATCAATCTTGAACTCAAATGTCCGAGAAACGGCATGAGACTTCTTGCGGAAAAAACTCTCGAATCCGTAAAAAAATTCGGCTGTCTTGACAGAGTCCTCATATCAAGCTTTTCTCCCGAAATTTTGAAAATAATAAAAGAGACAGATGCAAGATGTAAGACGGCTTTTCTTTATCCCACAAGCCAGTTCAATGTCTGTCCACCTCAGATAAATCCCTTTATCACGGTAAAAAGAATAGGCTGTGATGTAATTCACCCCAATGCACTTGCTGTTACGGAACGAGCCGTTAAAATTGCAAGAAAGTTGGGTCTTAAGATTAATGTCTGGACGGTCAATGACAAAAGGACTATCTGTAAGCTTCTTGATTTAGGTGTTGACGGAATAATCACCGACAAGCCCCTTGAAACAAGAGAAATCATTGACGAATACGAAGAGAAGAAGGCGAAGGCAAGTGTTTAACGGAAAGCTTAAGGCTGTCACCTTCAGCTACGATGACGGTGTTACACAGGACAGACGGCTTATTGAAATATTCAATAAATACGGTCTTAAGGGTACATTCAACATAAATTCGGAGTTCCTCGGTACGGAAAACACCCTTACTTATGGCAGCAAAAGTGTTGCACACAATAAAGTAAGCCGTGAGGAGATTAAAACTCTTTATGACGGTCATGAAGTTGCCGTTCACACTCTTACGCATCCCCATCTGCCTGCTCTTTCCGAAGAGGAAATTATCCGTCAGGTAGAAAAAGACAGGCAGAACTTAAGCGAGCTTGCAGGGTATGAAGTCATAGGCATGGCATATCCCGGCGGCGGAGTGAATTTTGATTTGAGAGTTGCCGATATAATTAAGAATAATACAGGTGTAAAGTACGCAAGAACCACCGTTCACACCTTTGATTTTGAACTTCAGAAGGATTTATACGTGTTTAATCCCACGGTACATCATAACGATACTGACAGATGTATGAAGCTTATTGATGAATTTGTTGCCCTTGAAACAGAAACTCCGAAGTTGCTATACATCTGGGGACACAGCTATGAATTCGATTTTGCCGACAACTGGGATTTTGCTGAAGAAATGTGCAGAAGATTATCGGGGAAGAGAGATGTTTTCTACGGTACAAACCGGGAATGTCTCGGATTTTGATACAAAAAATTATAAAGGAGTTTTTGCTATGAAAAAAATTTTGGCAGTTATTTTAGTTGTAACCATGATTTTTTGTTCATCCTTTGTCACTGTCGGGGCTTTCAGTTTATACCCTGAATATGAAATCAAATACGGTGAAACCATAACGGTAGAAATTCCCGAATCATCGTTATTCCCCTTTGCTTATGTTGACTTTACTCCCGAAGAAAGCGGATTTTACGCACTGCGTTCACACTCTGATTTTGAACTTAATGACCCGTATTGCGAGCTCTATGAGTCGAATACCATCGGAACCATTGAGTATTCCGATGATGAATACGGATATGATTTCAGTCTTGAATATTATTTTGAATCGGGAAAATCTTATTATTTCTTTGTTTATGATTACAATGGTGAAGCTGAGTTTGAAATTTCTCTCGGCTGTGCCCATGCCTACATTGACGGAGTTTGTGAAAACTGTTCCGAGGAATGTCCTCATGTTCCGATTGAAAAATATCTCGGACTTTGTGAGTGCGGCAAAGTATTTTCAGGTACCGACATATACGAAGGTGATACGGTTTCTCTTAATTTCGGAGAAGAAGCCATAAAGGTTTTCAGATTTGTTCCCGAGGAAGACGGAGCATACATCTTTTCATCTCACAGTGAAACAGAAGGTGCAGACCCTGCAGCAGACATATACGACGAAGAGTTTCACTACATAACTTTTGGTGATGATGAAGACGGACTTGATTTCGTTATGACTGAAAATTTTGAAACGGGAAAGACATATTATGTTGTTGTCTGTGATTATGCCGAATCCGGTTTCTCCTTTGAAGTAACTCTTGAAAAAGCAACTCATGAAGCTGAAGACGGAAGTTTTCATCCACTGATTTACGTTTACGGAGATGTACCAACCTGTACCGAGGTCGGTGCTGAAGACGGTCTTTACTGTGAAGATTGCGGGGAATTTATTTCAGGGCATGAAGAAATACCTATGTATGGCCACTGGGATATCAACGGAGACGGATATTGTGAAATATGCGGTGGTGAAGTTCCCCTCCCCGATTGCTCACATATTTGTCACAGTAAAAATCCCGTTTTTTCCCTTCTTTGGAAAATAATCAGATTTTTCAATAATCTTTTCCGTATAAACCTGATTTGTGAATGCGGAGCATATCATTTCTGATCCGTAAAAATACTTATGATTTGTAATTGCTGTAAAATGACCCCGGGCATACTGCTTTTGTATGCCCGGGGTCATGCATTATTATATTTTATTCAATTCCCAACTTTTCTTTCAGTTCTCTTTCAATAACTTTCAGTTCGTGCATTATTCTGTCGAATAAATTCTTTATCATTCTGAAGAATTTTATAAAGCAGTTTTCGGTCTCTGCTTCAGGCTCTTCTCCCTGTCCCATATAACAGCCGATGTTTGTGCTTGTTATTTCATTGCCGTAGAAGTCATAAAGCACACCGTCGTCAATTTCCATTCCCTTTCCGAGAAGGGGTGAGTTTACTGCAAGTTTATATGCTTCGGTACCCTCACCGCCGACGAAAGCGGGCAAGGTATTCATTGAAAGCAGGTCGCAGCCGGGATTAAGAGTATTGTAATAACAGTTGTTTTTGTAGGTATTCTTTCCGTAAAATTCATCCTCAATATCAAAATTTATAACCTCACCAACCATAGGGATAATGATGTTATTGGCAATAAGGCTGTTTGAAAGATGATAGAATTGAAATTCACCGCAGTTAACAATGGTGTTGTTGTAGAATTTAAGACCGTCTTCACCGTTACCCGAGGCTATAGAGCTTCTGCCTTTATTGTCATTGACGGAAAGACAGTATCTTACGGTGTTGTTTTTCTGCGGGTCATCCTTTGCATTGTTTACAACAAAACGCTGATTATCGTGTGAATAGATATACTGATATGTGCAGTTGTTTGTGCCTGAGTCAAAGTCAACGGTCATACCGTCACCGATATTTTTCTGTCCTGCAATTTCGCAGTACTGTATGGTGCTGTTTTCTGAACCCCAGAACCACATGGCAGCTGTGAAATAAAGTATCTCGCCGTTTTCGTCAACGCCTTCACCCTGACAGGTGTTTATGGCTCTGCAGTGCGTTACGAGTGCACCATCACATATACCGATTATTACGGCTTCCGCATCCATTTCGTGAAAATAGCAGTCCGAAATGAGAACACCCTCATTGTATATGGGGTCTTTTTCATCATCGTCACACCAGGGATTCTGCTCATCGTTCCACGAACCCCAGATAAGAAAACCGTTTGCCGAGTCGTATACCTCACAGCCTGTAATTGTAAGGTCATTTACGGGATATCTTGAATTTGCGGGAAGTCCTTTTACTACGACAGCGGCACGGGCAGGAGCAGCACCTCTTGACATATCATCTCTTCCCGTTACCTTGCCGTTGGGAAGTCCGAAAAAGTAAACGTTTTCTATTGTCATGCCGACACTTTCTTCATTTATTGTGTCAATCCATATTCCGCCGCCGTTGGGAGCAGTTATCTGAACGTCAGAAACAGTGATATATGAGCAGTCAATAAATGTAAAAACTTCCTCATGAAGTTCAGTTTTCAGTATCGGTCTGTCGCCCTCACCGTAGGAAGAGATGACAAAGGGGGCATCCTTTGTACCTTTAAGACCTGAAAGGGTAACCGCACAGTCATAAGTGCCGCCGCTTCTGAAAAGAACCTTATCACCTGCACCGAGCGACTCATTGGTGAAACCGCCAAGGTCTTTCCATGCTTCTTCAGGAGTATTACCGCTGTTGCTGTTGTCTCCTTCAAGAGAGTCGATGTAATAAGTATTTGCAGTCAATGCTCCTGCAAAGGGAAGTGTAAATGCCATTGTAGAGAATACAATGACAGCTGCAAGAAAAACACTTAATATTTTTTTCATTATGTTATCTCTCCTTGCTTTAATAATCAAATAAACAATAGCACAACCTGAGCAGGATGTCAATATTCTGAAAAAAGTCGAAGGCTTCATGTGCGGATACATGAAGCCTTCTTTTGGAGATATATATTAAGGAAAGGGGGGCGAATTTGCGGAGGGTCATAATAAAATGAAGACAAAACCAATGGAGGAGTTTTATTGAAAGGAATAAAGGAAGTATGACCCTCCGAATGCTGTGTGATTAGTTAGCAGATGCTAACTACATTTTTATTATAATCATTCTATGTTTATTTGTCAAGTATATTGTAAAAAAATTTTTTTTGATGTATTATAAAATTAAATATAGTAAAAGAAGGAATAATTATGCTTTACAGAATATTCAAGGACAAAAAGCTTTCTCTGCTTTCTATGGGTACAATGCGTCTCCCTGTGAAAGACTCCGTTATTGATGAGGAAGAAACGGCTCTCATGATAGATTATGCACTTAAAAACGGTGTGAATTATTTTGACACTGCCTGGGGCTATCACGGGGGAGAGAGTGAAAGGGTAGTCGGAAAAATACTTAACCGTTATCCGAGAGAATCTTATTATATCGCAACAAAATTCCCCGGCTATGACCTTAATAATATGGGAAAAGTCGAGGAGATATTTGAAAAGCAGCTTCAGAAAACAGGCATGGAATATTTCGATTTTTATCTCATCCACAATGTGTGTGAGCTTAATATTGACGAATATCTGAACCCTGTTCACGGCACTTATGAATATCTTCTGGAGCAGAAGCGAAACGGCAGAATAAAGCATCTCGGCTTTTCCGTTCACGGAAGCACTGAGACTATGAATCGTTTTCTTGAAAAATACGGCGAAAACATGGAGTTCTGCCAGATTCAGCTCAACTGGGTGGATTACGATTTTCAGAATGCAAAGGAAAAAATCAGAATACTCAATAATCTCGGTATTCCCGTATGGGTAATGGAACCTCTCAGGGGAGGTAAGCTTGCAAAAGAAAATGAAGCTATGACGGAAATAAGAAAAAAATATCCCGATTTTTCGCCCGTAAAATGGAGCTACCGTTTTCTTAAGAGTATTCCTTCCGTGGTTACAGTGCTGTCGGGTGCTTCTTCCGTTTCACAGATGCAAGAGAATGTGAGTCTTTTCAGCGAAGATGACCCTCTCAGCGACAGTGAGATGAAGGAGCTTTTCACACTTGCAGACAGCATGACACGCGGAGTTCCCTGTACAGCCTGCAGATATTGTGCAAAGGATTGTCCCATGGGAATAAATATTCCCGATATAATCGCCATGTACAACGAGCATACCTTCACGGGCGGCGGATTCTTAGCACCCATGAAGCTTCAGAGTATTCCCGAGGAAAACAGACCCTCTGCCTGTATTTCCTGCGGAAAATGCAAGGAGCTGTGTCCGCAGTGTATAGACATTCCGGATATTATGGAAAAATTTACGCAAAAAATAGGAAAATAATTCCTATGTTATATATTATCTAAGGAGAATTTACAAATGGCACAGTTAAAAATGTATTGGATAAATGACAAAAAGGTTGAATTACTTCCTCTGCCCGAGGGATATTCATTCTCAAAATATACCTGCGAAGCAGATAAAATGGCTTGGGTTGAATGCTGCAAAAACGGTCTTGTAGGTGACGATGCGACGGAAAAACAGTTTGACGACAGTATTTTAGGCATAGAAGCCTGCGACCCCTATGACGATGTTTTCTTCCTTGATTATAACGGAGAGCATATCGGAACTATTACCGCTATAAATCACACAGACCTCAATATGGGTAATATGCACATGGTGGGCATGAAGACCGAATTCAGAGGCAAGGGGCTGGGAAAATATCTCAACAACAGATGTATACATAAGCTCAGTGAGGAAGGTGTAAAGTATATCAGGCTTACCACAGACGAGTGGAGAAAAGGTGCAGTAAAGAGCTATCTTACCTCAGGATTTGTGCCCGTTCAGTACGACATGGGTATGGAAGAACGCTGGAGCAAGGTGCTTGAAGAATACGGCATTGACAGTGTGGATATGCTTTATGAGGATTGCACACTTTATAAGAAGATATACAGAGAATCCCTTGCAAAAAAGGTTAAGATAGGTGTTGTCGGTGCAAGAAGAGGACAGACAATGCTTGATTACCTTAAAACAGGTTTCAATGCCGAAATAGTTGCCATTTGTGACAATGCACCCGATTTTCTTAAGAATGCAAAAGAAAAATACGGTGATGACGGTATTACATATTATGATAATTTTGACGAATTTATAAAGCATGACATGGACGGCGTTGTTCTTGCTAACTTTGCAAATGAGCATACTCCTCTTGCAATAAAGGCAATGAGAGCAGGAAAGCATGTTTTAAGTGAAGTTCTGCCTTGTCAGCATATAAAAGAAGCCGTAGAGCTTATTGAAACCGTTGAAGAAACGGGAATGATATACGCTTATGC
This sequence comes from Oscillospiraceae bacterium, assembly GCA_015065425.1. GTDB lineage: Bacteria > Bacillota > Clostridia > Oscillospirales > Acutalibacteraceae > RUG806. Next base: position 33,515 of record SVQH01000024.1, on the reverse strand, counting down.
TGAAAATTACTGCTATATGCCCGCTCCCCGTGAAATGAGAATTCAGTATAAAGAGGGCAATCTCGGTAAATTTGAATACGGCGAGGGTGAATATGTTCACAACTGCGAGCCCGGTTGGCACGGATATACAAACTGTGACCCTAATCACTGGAGAAATACAATGAGTGCATTCTATTACTGCACACACTCCGCAGGTCCGCTTATTCACATAACAGGTCTTCGTCCCGTAAAGGTATCGGGCTTTGAAATTCCCTTCAATGACAGAATGTACCGTATGGGAGCCTATGCGGGGGCTATGGCAGTAGAAATGATTACTCTCGAAAACGGTGCCGTTCTCAAAAGTATACACGGTGTCGGTCCCTCAAGAAATTCCGTATGGTACTCAATTTACGGAAGCAAGGGAAGACTTGAAAGTGCAAGAGAAGATGATTCCGAAAAAGAAGGTGTGGGCACACTTTTCGCAAATCTTGATGAAAACGAGGGCGACAACAACGACAATCCGAAGGAAATGGATACAAGCGATTCTCTCAGCAAGCTTGCCGAAGAATCAGGCCACGGCGGTTCAGACTTTTATACCATGTATCATTTTATCCAGGCTATAAAAGGAAACCGCAATGCAGAAATAGTTGATGTATACGAAGCAATGGATATGTTCCTTCCCGGTCACTTCGGATACTTAAGTGCAATGAATAACAATCAGAGCTTTGATATCCCCAATCTCAGAGAAAAGAGCGAAAGAGACAAGTGGAGAAATGACACCACCTGCACAGTAAAAGAAAAAGCAGGCGATATGTATATCCCCTCATACTCCAAGGGCAATCCCGAAATACCCGATGAGGTATATGAAAAGCTTAAAGAAAAATTCAATAAATCATAATTCAGCAGTCTTTGACTGCTAAGTTATGATTTGTGAAAGGGAGAGATTTATGGTTTACGATGTTCTCATTATCGGCGGTGCTACTTCGGGTTCGTTTTTTGCCCGACGTATGGCTGAAAAAGGTTTTTCCGTCGCTGTGCTTGATGCGTCAGAGAAGGAAAAAATCGGTTCAAAGTATGATATTTTTCATGTCTGTAAGAGAGATTTCGAAAATTTCGGATTGCCTCTCCCCTCGAAGGATGACGGTACATGGGCATTTGAATTCAGTGAAGGACTGACAGCCTCACCCTTCAATAATTATCCCAAAACCACTTATGATACCGTCATTGGTATGCACATGCACGAATACGTGCTGAAAATGAACAGGTGGGCACAGGAAGCCGGAGCAGAGTTTTTTTACGGTGCAAAATTTTCTTCTCCAATTTTCGTCGGAGGCAGAATAGCAGGAGTAAAATACGTTAAAGACGGTAAGGAAAAAGAAATTTTTGCCCGTGTTACCGTGGATTGCTCGGGAATGGGCGGAGCATTGAGAACCTCTCTGCCCGACGGCTACGGAGTGGAAAATTTCAGTCTCGGCGGAAATGATATGTTTTATGTAATTCTTCGTTATGTAAAGCTTTTCAATGAAAAGGATTACCTTAACGGCTCCTGCGGCTGGCCCTATTACAAAACGTGGATAGCCCCTCAGCATGACCCTCACGGTGCAATTTTAGGCATAGGAGCCTGTAACAGTTTCGATTATGCCGAAGAAATTTATAAAAAGTTTGAGACGAACATTCCTCTCCCCGAACACGAAATTCAGTATTTTGAAAGAGGTACAACTCCCTATTGCCGCTGTCCCTATTCCTTTGTGGCAGATAATTTTATTGCAACGGGAGATGCCGCATGTCTTACAAAGCCTCTTAACGGTGAAGGTGTTACCAGCAGTATGGTACATATTGAAATTGCCGCAAAGGTGTTGGGTAAAGCACTTAAAAAGGGCAGGACCCGTAAAGAGGATTTGTGGGAGATAAACACCCTTTACAATAAAGCACAGGGAGCGGATTTCTGTTTCCTTCGTGCGGTTCTGACAAAAGCGGTTAATGCGAAAGCCGAGGAATGGGAGTATTTCTTCCAAAATGATATAATTTTCTCAGAAGAACTCATGAATGCCGTTTCAACCGGCGGAGAAATCCCTCTTACCCCTGATATTATTAAAAATATGGTTGTAAACATTGCCAAGGGAATGAAAAAAGGCATGATAACGAAAGAAACCGTAAAAACAGTAGGTTCAGGTGTTGTTCTCGGAATAAATCTCAAAAACCACTACCTGAATTTCCCGAAAACACCCGACGGCTTCAATGATTGGTGTAAAAAAGCAGATAAAATCTGGTCAAAAATAGGAAAAATGCATTAAACTATAATTTTGGGAGGTTTTGTTGTGAAAAAAATCAGTCTTTTGCTTGTCTTGGTTTTATTATTCACATTTCCTCTTCCGCTCTTTGCAGGGGCAACAGAGAATGGCGGTTATGTTGTTTTAGCTGATGAAAATGATGCCCGGCTTATTGCTGCAGGCGATACTCTTGCAAGATATATGAAAGAGGTTACGGATAACGAATTTTCTGTTGCACAAAGCGGTGTGGGACTGAAATTCTCTCTCTCCTACTCATCGGATATTCCCGATAACGGATATGTTATTGAGACTTTTGAAAATGAAGTGTCAATTAAAGGAAGCGGAACAAGAGGTGTTATTCACGGTGTTTACGCATTTCTGGAAAAGTATGCGGGCTGTGACTGGTACACTTCCACTCTTTACAGTATCCCGAAAAATGAAAATCTCACAATTCCCGCAGGTGAAAAGACGGAATATGAACCCTTCTTTGAACGTACCGATACAAACTGGGTAAGCCCCCGTGATTTAGAGTATTCTATTGCAAACGGACTTACCGGCGATTCTTACAGAAAAATACCCTCTGAACTTGGCGGTACAGTCGATTATCTCTCATATTTTGCTCACACTCTCGGAGCAGACTTCTGCTCCAAAGAAGTATATTTTGAAGCCCATCCCGAATATTTTGCACTTCATGACGGCAAAAGACAGGACGAACAGCTTTGTCTTACAAACGAGGATGTATATAACCTTATCCTCGGTGAAGTAATGGCACTTCTTGAAGAAAAGCACGATCCCGAAAAGTCACTGCAGATCATTTCTCTGACACAGGGCGACAGCGGTGAGGATGCAAAAATGTGTCAGTGCGATAACTGCAAAGCCATAGATGATGAAAACGGCTCATATTCAGGTACAATGATAACTTTTGTAAACCGTATTGCCCGTGAAGTAAAGGCGGCAGGCTATGACAATGTTGCCATTGATACTTTTGCTTACAGATATACAAGAAAAGCTCCCTCAAAAGTAGTGCCCGAGGATAATGTTATAGTCCGTCTTTGCACAATAGAATGCTGTTTTGCCCATCCGCTTGATGATGAATCCTGTGAAGAAAATGTTGAGCTTATGTCTGACCTTTCCGACTGGAGCGAAATCTGTGACCGTATTTATGTTTGGGACTATGTAACAAATTTTGCATATACACTTGGTATTTTTCCTGATTTCGGAGTGATTCAGAGAAATGTTCAGGTGTTCTATGAAAACAATGTTGTCGGACTTTATGAACAGGGCAACGGTTATATGTCGAAGTGTGACGGTGAGTTCGGCGAACTCAGATCCTATCTCCTTTCAAAACTTATGCAGAACCCATATATAGACTATGATGCATATATGAATGAATTCCTTAAAGCCTATTACGGCAAGGGGTGGGAAAATATCCGTAGCTTCCTTGATATGACCATAGAGAAACCTGTCGAAAAAGGTGAGCATTTGGGAATTTATTATCCTATGACGGATACACTCGGGTTCAGCAAAAATGACATAAAGAAAGCGGATGAACTCTGGGAAAATGCAAAGGCTCAGGCAGAAAATGACACCTTTCTTCAGCGTATAAAAAGAAGTGAAATATGCTGGAGATACTGGAAAGGATACAATAAGTACAATAAAGAAGATGCAGAGAAGCTGATTGAAGATATGAAGGCCTTCGGAATAACCGCGGTAAATGAGGCCGAACACAGAAAACCCGATGAAGCCAAAGGTCCCGACGGAATAACTTTTCTTGAAGACTTATTCAGAACGGTATACGGAAATGAGGTTTTCTTACCCGCAGCAATAGTTCTTTACGTTATTGCGGCTGTACTTTCTCTTATTGCTATGATAATTGCAATAAAAGCTAAGAAATATATTTATGTCGCTTTGCCCGTTCTTATAGGTGTTTTCTTTGCTGTTTTCTCCTGGCACAGAAGCGTATTCCTTAAGTGGACGGATATGGTTTCTTATTCGGTTTCTCTTATTCTCATATTCCTCCTCTTTGCCTTTGCGGGAGCAATTTTAACTCTTAAAGGCAAAAAACAACGGATAATTTCTGCTCTTGTCTGCTCCTTCGGTTGGTTTATTTCCTATGAAGCCGTGACTCTGATAGTCAATAATCTTATTTTCGGAGCATCAGCAGCAGCTCTGGGTATCAGTGCGGCATATATAGTTACAGGTATCGAAGCTGTAATAATACTCATAATAATGCTCAGAAACTTAATTAAAGAGACTAAGAAATAATAAAATCAGTTATCTTTTATCACTATATTTTCAGGAGGTTGTTTGTTGTGAAAAAAATCGGTTTAATTTTGGCACTTCTCGTTGTTTTTACTTGTGTATTACCCGTCTTTTCTTCTGCCGCTAAGCTTACGGAAGGCGGTTACATTGTACTTCCCGAAAAGCCCGATGAGAGACTTTCGGCGGCTGCAGACACGCTTTCACGCTATCTCGGCGAAATTACAGACAAGGAATTTCCCCAAGCCGCTGACGGAACGGGAATAAAGTTTGTTATTGACTATTCCGACGAAGCTGCCGACAACGGATATATAATTGAAACTGCCGAAAACGAGGTTTCAATCAAGGGTAACGGCACAAGAGGTGTTATTCACGGTGTTTACGCATTTCTTGAAAAATATGCGGGCTGTGACTGGTACACATCTACTCTTTATTCAATTCCGAAAAATGAAGAACTTGTAATTCCTGCAGGTGAAAAAACGGAATATGAGCCCTTCTTTGAATATACCGATACCGACTGGGTGAGCCCGAGAGATGTTGAATATTCTCTTGCAAACGGACTCAACGGCAGTCCTTACAGAACTATTCCCTCGGAGCTTGGCGGAACGGTTGAATATATATCAGATTTCTGCCATACTTTAGCTTCTCAGTTCTGCTCAAAAGCGACATATTTTGAATCAAATCCCGAATACTTCGCACTTCATGACGGCAAAAGACAGGACGAGCAGCTTTGTCTTACAAATGAAGATGTATATAACCTTATTTTAGGGGAAGTAATGGCACTTCTTAAAGAAAAGCACGACCCCGAAAAGTCACTTCAGATTATTTCTCTGACACAGGGCGACAGCGGTGAGGATGCAAAAATGTGTCAGTGCGATAACTGCAAAGCCATAGATGATGAAAACGGCTCACATTCGGGTACTATGATAAATTTTGTAAACCGTATTGCAAGGGAAGTCAAAGCTGCAGGCTATGACAATGTTGCTATTGATACCTTTGCTTACAGATATACGAGAAAAGCACCCTCTAAGGTCGTTCCCGAGGATAACGTAATTGTACGCCTTTGTACGATTGAATGCTGTTTTTCTCATGCCCTTGATGACAGCACTTGTACGGAAAATGTCGCACTTATGAATGATCTTTCCGATTGGAGTAAAATCTGTGACCGTATTTATGTATGGGACTATGCAACAAACTATGCACATACTCTCGGAATTTTCCCCGATTTCGGTGTGCTTCAGAGAAATGTTCAGGTGTTCTATGAAAACAATGTAGTGGGCGTATATGAGGAAGGTAACTATTACATGGCATCATGTGACGGTGAGTTCGGTGAGCTTCGTTCCTTCCTTCTTTCAAAGCTTATGCAAAATCCGTATATGGATTACGATGCATATATGAATGAATTTCTTGAGGCTTACTACGGTAATGGATGGGAGAACATACGTCAGTTTATTGATATGACCATAGAAAAGCCTACTCCTGAGGGTGAACATCTGAGAATCTATGTTTCCATGCCGGAAACCTTAGGCTTTGATAAAAAAGATATTGAAAAAGCTGACCTTTTATGGGAAAATGCAAAGGCTCAGGCAGAAAATGAAACCTTCCTTCAGCGTACACAGAGAAGTGAAATCTGCTGGAGATATTGGAAGGCTTATAATAAATATGACAAAAAGGAAGCTGAAAAGCTGATTGCAGATATCAAGGATTTCGGTATCACAATGGTGCAGGAGGGTGACACGATAGGCCCCGACAAAATTAATTTTGCCGCTGACCGTTTCAAGTCTCTCGGTAATGATGTTTTATTCCCCGCATCAATAGTTTTTTACGGTATTGCGGTGTTGCTTTCGGTTATCGTTATGATAATAGCAATAAAGAATAAGAAATATGTTTATATTGCACTGCCCGTTCTCATAGGTGTTTTCTTTGAAATTTTCGGCTGGCACAGAAGAGCATTCCTTGCCTGGACAGATATGTTTGGGTATGCAATTACTCTTATTCTCATATTCTTCCTCTTTGCTTTCGGCGGTGCTCTTATGGTAAGAGGAAAGAAACAGCGTATTATTTCCGCACTCGTCTGCTCATTCGGTTGGTTTATTCTCTATGAAGCATCAACTCTGATACTCAATAATCTTATTTTCGGAGGCTCGGCAAATGCTCTGGGTATCGGTGCGGCATATCTTATAACAGGTATCGAAGCTGTAATAATACTCATAATAATGCTAAAAAATATAGTTAAGGAATCAAAAAAATGATAGAAAAATATTATCTTTCCCCTGAATACCTGCATATAGGCTGTGAAAAACCTGCAGCTTATTTTATCCCTTTTAATAAAGGTGAAAATCCTGAAAACAAAAGAGAAGACTCTTCAAGGTTTACACTTCTCAACGGTATGTGGGATTTTAAGTTCTATCCTAATGTAAGAGAGCTTGACATTGAAGGAACAGATTTTCCCTCTTCAGAGGAATGTCCCGATAAGATGAAGGTGCCTTTTAACTGGCAGCTTGAAAGGGATAAAGGCTATGATGTGCCCAATTATATAAATCAGGACTATCCCTATCCCGTTGACCCTCCTCATCTTCCCGATGTTATCCCCTGTGCTTTATACAGAAGAACTATAGATTTCAGCAAAAAGTCAGATAAGGTATATTATCTTTCATTTGAGGGTGTTTCTGCAGGCTTTTATCTGTGGATAAACGGTGAATTTACGGGTTATTCACAGGTAAGCCACGCAGAAAGTAAATTCAATATTACGGATAAGCTCATAAACGGTGAAAATAAAATTGAAGCCCTTGTTATCAAGCACACTGACGGCTCATATCTTGAAGACCAGGACTTTTTCCGTCTGTCGGGTATATTCCGTGATGTATATATTCTTGAAAGAGACAAAAAGCATCTTAAAGATATTCACATTTTAAGAGATATTTCCGACGATTTTAATAATGCGAAAATTACCGTGAAGCCCGATTTCTCCGAAAATACCGAGTTTGTTTGGACTGTTTTCTCTCCCTCGGGTGAAGAAATTATAAAAGGCAGTGCAAACGGTGAGTTTTCTTTTGATATTGTAAACCCTGTTTTGTGGAATTCTGAAATTCCGCTTCGCTATAGACTTATGATTTCTTCGGGTGAAGAGGTAATAAATTTGCCCTTGGCTTTAGTAAAAGCCGAAATAAAGGACAAGTGCTTCCTTATAAACGGTAAGAAAATCAAATTCTACGGAATAAACCGCCACGATTCAAACCCTGAAACAGGCTATGCCGTGACAGTTGAAGATATGATAAACGACCTTCACATCTTAAAGGGTGCAAATGTCAATATGATAAGAACCTCCCATTATCCAAATGACCCGAGATTTGTCGATTTATGTGAAAAAATGGGATTTATGCTTGTTGACGAAGCCGACCTTGAAACTCACGGCATGGGCTATAATTACGGCGACTGGTACTGGGATTACTGGGCACATCTTGCCGATGTCCCCGAATGGAAAGAAGCCTGTCTTGACAGAGCGGAGCGTCTTTTTGAAAGAGACAAAAACTACGGCTGTGTAGTTATGTGGAGTCTCGGTAACGAATCGGGCTGCGGTGAAAACCACCGCCTCATGGCGAATTGGATACGCTCCCGTGACAAAAATGCCATTATACACTATGAAAATGCAAGACTTGAATACGAAGAAAGAGTAGGCGGAAGGGATTTCAAGGATATTTCTGATGTGGAAAGCCGTATGTATGCCTCTCTCAAATACCTCGAAGAGTATCTTAATGACGAAAAACATACAAAGCCTTTTTATTACTGTGAATATGTTTCCTGTACTTCAACAGGTGATATTCCGCTTCATTGGAAAGACTTTGAAAAATATGATAACTATTCAGGCGGCTGTATCTGGGAATTCTGCGACCATGCCGTGAACATCGGAACAAAGGAGAATCCCCGTTACCGTTACGGCGGTGACTTCGGTGATTATCCCCACGATAAATATTACTGTGTTGACGGACTCGTGTACCCCGACAGAAGACCTCGCCCCGGTTTTTATGACATGAAGGAGACTTATCTTCCCGCAAAAATCATCTTTGAAAACGGAAAGCTTAAGGTTTTCAATAAGAGATATTTCACATCTCTTAGTGAGTATGACATGCTTCTTTATATTCTGAAGGACGGAAAGGTTTCGGAACAGTTGAATTTCGGTGCCGGGGACATTCCTCCGAGAGATGAAAAGGCTTTTGATGTGAAAGCCGATTTGTCGGGAGATAATGTAGCACTTACTTTTGTGCTTACTCTCAACCGTGATATGTTCTATGCAGAAAAAGGCTTCAATGCAGGATTTATTCAGCTTATTCTTTCAGATTCTGCAGTAAAATATCAGGAGGGTGAAAAGAATTCTCTTGATGCTTACGAAGATAAATGTAATATTTATATAACTGCGGGAAAATTTTCTTATATTTTCAGCAAAATTACAGGAAAGCTGATTTCAATAAAGAAAGACGGAAAAGAATATCTTACCTCTCCAGTTGAATTCTCTATGTGGAGACAGAGCTTCAATCATAAGGAAGACAGCGACAGAGCAAGATATTTCCACGCATATCAGAAAACATATTCCGTAAGTGTGCAGAAGGGAGAGACTGTTACCGTGACGGCGGATATCTCCTTTGCGTCCCCCGCAATGCCTCCTGCACTGAGAGGTAAGGCTGTTTACACCTTTTTTAATGACGGAAGATTTGAAATTGCCTTTACGGGTGATGTAACCGAAAATGCACAGCCTCTTCCGAGATTCGGTCTGAAATTCTCTCTTACAAATGATTTTGAGGCTGTGGAGTATTACGGCTACGGTCCTAAGGAAAGCTACAGTGACAGACACAAGGCAATGCATCTGGGAAGATATTCCTCCACCGTTACAGACGAGTATGAAGACTATGTAAATCCCCGTGAATGCTCTGCCCATTATAAGACAAAATACGCTTCCATCGGTACTTCTGACGGAAACGGCATTGAGTTTTATGACAAGTCCTCTGACGGCTTCTCCTTCAAGGCACTTCATTTCAGTGATGTTCAGATGGACAGCGTGAAGCATCACGATGAACTGAAACCTCTCAATGAGACCGTTGTCAATATTGATTACAAGCTTCATGCAGAGAATCAGGAACTTGCATATCTCGAACCCGAAAGAGCTTTCACCGAAAAGCATTTCAGCTTTGAATATATAGTAAAACCCGTATAATGAACGAAAACTCCGTCGGATGACTCATTTGCGGATAATTACATAGCGGAAATCAAGGAGAAAAATTATGGATTTTTCAAGCATAAATAAAAAAAAACTTGCCTTGTGGATAATCGGTGTTTTTACTGCATGCAGTCTGATTTTCCTCGGTGTGCAGAATATAAGCAGTGTCATGGGTGCTGTCGGTTGGGTTGTAAGTCTTATTATGCCCATAATTCTCGGCTTTGCCTTTGCATTGGTACTTGATGTTCCGTTGAGATTTTTTGAAAATCACATTTTCTCAAAGACAAAAAAGCCGTTTCTTCAGAAAATAAGACGGCCTCTTGCCTTTGTGGTGTCAATTATTGTTATTTTAAGTATAGTTGCAGGCGTTATTGTTCTTGTTATTCCCGAGCTTGTAGAGGCGGTAAAGGTCATTGTTCAGATTGTTACGGATTTTTTCAACAAAATAAGCAATCTTGACATGGAACAGATAGAGGCACTTCCTTACGGAGAAAAGCTTCTCGAATTTATCCGTGATTTTGATTGGAAAAAAGCCCTTGATTCTGCCCTTGACTGGGTAAAAAACAGAGGCGGAACCATTATGAATACTGCCTTTGATACCATAGGCTCCGTTGTTACAGGAGTGGTAAACATAGGTGTCGCACTTGTCTTCGCCTGTTATGTGCTTCTTAATAAGGATAAGCTTGTTTCCCAGTCGGTCCGTCTTGTAAAAGCATGGCTACCCGAAAAATTCGGCTCATGGTTTATTTATGCGGTAAAAGTGGCAAATTCCAATTTCAGAAACTTCATTGCAGGGCAGACCCTTGAAGCAATGATACTGGGTGTTCTTTGTATGTTGGGAATGCTGATTCTTCAGATACCTTATGCTCCCATGGTAGGTGCACTCGTAGGTGTAACGGCTCTCATTCCCGTTGTGGGCGGTTTTATCGGTGTCGGAATCGGTACTGTGATGATTCTTACGGTAAGTCCCATAAAAGCAGTTATTTTCATCGTTTTCTTTATAGTGCTTCAGAACGTGGAAGGAAATTTCATTTATCCCAAGGTAATGGGTACCCGTGTAAAGCTCCCCGCCATGTGGATACTCGCCGCTGTAAGTATCGGCGGCAGTGTCGCAGGCCCGCTCGGAATGCTCATAAGCGTCCCCTGTGCATCGACGGCGTATTCCCTTGTAAAAGAAGCCACCCGTAACCGTGAAAAGAAAATTTCCGTTCCCGTATCTTCCCCCGAGAATCCCACAGAGCCAACAGCAGATATAAAAGAAGAGACGGAAGAAAATAAAGAATAAAAATGGTCTTCTCAAAAAAGTGTGATTAATAATAAATCATAATTCAGCGGGGTGTTCGCCATGGCGAACACCCTATATTTATAGAGAACAGCGTCCGAGGTGTCTTGCCGCACGGTATTAAAATAATCATATTCCGTATCTCTTGGGGAACAATGTATATCAACAGACATATTTCTGTTTTCTTTTTAAGATATCTCACTACAAGAAAACTGAATATTTTATGATACTTACGTAAAACCGTTGACAATAGTTCGGTTGACCGATATAATAATAGTACGGAGGTGAGAATAGTGTATCTTAACGATTTGTTGACCGAAAAGAAAATGTCTAAATATCGACTTGCAAAGGAAAGCGGCATTCCGCAAACAACTATTTCGGATATATGCAGCAGGAAGGCTCGCATTGAAAAATGTTCTGCCGATACCATATATAAAATCGCAAAGGTTCTTGATGTTTCTATGGAAAGTCTGATTGAACGGGAAATGGAAAGCCATATTCAAGAGCCGAAAAGGCATTCCTTTGAGGTGTTCAAGAGCAATGTCTGCCACTTCGTAAAGGATAAAGGTGATATTGATTTTATTATTGATACCCTTACCACAGATGAGGTCAGAACCCTGTACAATCGTAAATGGTATGCTGAAGCCTTTTATCTTCTTGCTATGGTGGATTATTTGTCGAGAGAAAACGATGTTCCCCTCTGTACAAATTATAATGATATTCGTAACCAAAAGCTACAGGAGCTTATCTACCCCGCAAGTGCTGTGCTTTCTGATGCTGCAATGAAAACCGATAAGCACCGCGAGGAATGTATAAGAAATGCAATACCTGAATTTTTAAACTTTAACATAGTGGAAAGTGAGATCAGAAATGTCTGCTGATATTGCATTTACAAAAGAAAATTTAGATGTGTGCCTGAGCAGGCTTGCAAAAGAATTCCGTAAATTAAACGGTACAAAGGTGCCTGCTGAAATCATTCTGATCGGCGGTGCTGCTGTTCTTGCCAATTACGGTTTTCGTGATATGACTTACGATATTGATGCTGTTATCCGTGCTTCGTCCTCTATTAAGGATGCCATAAATAAGGTTGGCGATGAAATGGGACTCCCGAACGGTTGGCTCAACTCGGATTTCACAAGAACAAAATCATACTCGCCTGAATTGCTGCAGTATTCCGAATTTTATAAGAAGTTCGGATATGTTTTGGAGGTTCGCACCGTATCGGGTGAATATCTTGTGGCAATGAAGCTGATGTCCGGGCGTCAGTATAAAAATGATATATCAGATGTTATCGGTATTCTCAGAGAAGAAAAAGCTCGAGGTAAGCCGCTTACTCTTGAAATGATAAAAACTGCAGTATGTAATCTTTATGGCAGTTGGGATAATCTGCCGCAGGATTCAAGAGATTTTATAACAGAGGTTATGCGGGGCGGTCAGCTTGAAATACTTTATGAGCAGTACCGCAGCAACGAAAAAGCCGCAAAAGAATCTTTGGTGAATTTTGAAAAGAAATATCCCGGTGTCACCAACATGGATAACATAAACGATATTATCAAGAGTTTGAAAAGGCGTAAGGAAGAAGAGAACCAATAAAAGAGAGGCAGCACGGACGGTATCCGCGTTACCTCTCTTTTTACTCTAATAGCATAAACAAAAGTCCGGCTATTTAATATCCTTTTTTCCCTTCAAGGGATTCGTCGTTTGCTATCCAGTCGTTTACATCGATTATTCTGTAGTTGTCCTTGTCGTCACGGATGACTACTTCTTTTATGCCTGCGTTTATTACCATGCGTTTGCACATGGAGCAGCAGCAGGAATTTGAGACATAGCTGCCGTCAGAGACCTCTACACCCGTAAGGTATAGTGTGGCATCTATCATCTTATCGCGGGATGCACTGATTATTGCATTTGCTTCTGCATGTACGGAGCGGCAAAGTTCATATCTTTCGCCTCTGGGGATGCCCATTTCCTGACGGATGCAATATCCGAGATCTGTGCAGTTTTTTCTGCCTCTTGGTGCACCTACGTAGCCGGTTGAAATTACTTCATCATTTTTTACGATGACAGCACCGTATCTTCTTCTGAGACAGGTGGTTCTCTGTGAAACTATTTCCGCGAGGTCAAGATAATAATTGATTTTATCTCTGCGTTCCAAATTTATCATCCTTTTCTGAAATTATTTACTGAAATCAATAACTTTTACACCGTCTTTTACATAGATGATACCTGAGATAACGGCAAGTACGGCGGTTATCCATAAAAGTACCGAGGAGACGGTATCAAGGGGAAAGCTCTCGGGGATAATACTTACGGAATTGAGAGCTATGAAGAACATAATTACCACGGTGGAGAGCATCTGTGATGCTGTTTTGAGTTTTCCCCATATATTTGCGGGAATTACAACACCCTGTGCAGATGCCGCAAGTCTCACTGATGTCACAGCGAATTCACGGGTCAGTACGATGAAAACTATGTACAGACTGCAGTAGCCTGCATCCATCAGTGCAAGAAGTGCCGCTGTTGTAAGCATTTTGTCAGCCACAGGGTCGGCAAGTTTTCCGAAGGTGGTGATAAGATTGTATTTCCGTGCGATTTTTCCGTCAAGGAAATCTGTTATACAGCCGATTATATACACGGCAAGACCGATAAAATAATGATACGGAATGAAGGGTGCAAGAAAAACAACAAGAAAAACAGGGGTCAGCACCATTCGTATTACGGTGAGCTTATTGGGTAAATTCATATTTGTCCTCTCTTAAAAATCAGTAGTGCCTATAAGGTCATATTCATTGACAGCGGTTATCAGAACATCTGTGAACTCACCGACAGCAAGCTCTCTGTCTGATACGACGGTGATACCTGAGTCGATTTCGGGGGCATCCATCCAGGTTCTTCCCGAATAAGAATCGGAATAACCGTCATAATCTTCTATAATGCATTTCTGAACCGTACCGAGAAGATTTTCAAGCTTACGTGAGAAAATGCCGTACTGCTGACTCATAATGGCTTCGCCTCTGCTTACGGCAGTTTCAGGCTCAACTCTGTCGGGAAGCTTTTCGGCAGGTGTGCCCTCTTCAGGTGAATATGAAAAACAGCCGAGCCTGTCAAATTCCGCTTTGTTTACAAAATCGGACAGTATTTCAAAGTCTTCCTCTGTTTCTCCGGGGAAGCCTGTTATGAATGTTGTTCTTATTATACAATCGGGCATATATGAACGGATTTTCTCTGTCAGTTCAAGAAGGCTTATTTCATCGCCGTGTCTGTTCATGGCTTTGAGAATTTTCCCCGATGCGTGCTGAAGGGGAAGGTCAATGTAATGAAGAACCTTTTCACATTCCGTCATGGCTTTCAGAAGTTCATCGGAAAGTCTGTCCGGATAACAGTAAAGAAGTCTTATCCACTCTATGCCGTTGATTTTATTGAGCTCATACAAAAGCTCGTGAAGAACGGGTTTTCCGTATAAATCATCGCCGTATCTTGTGGTATCCTGTGCTATGAGAATAAGCTCTTTTACTCCTGAAGAAGCAAGAGCCTTTGCTTCAAGAATGATATCCTCCTTTGTCCTGCTTCTGAAAGGACCTCTTATGGAGGGAATGGCACAGTATGTACAGCAGTTGGAACAGCCGTCGGATATTTTAAGATATGCCCAGTGGGAAGGTGTGGTGAGAATTCTCTGACCGCACAGAGGAAGCTTTTCCTTTTCGGGATAGCTTGAAGAAGTGCTTCCCTTCAGTACCTCATTGACAAAGTCTACAATGTCACCGTTTATACCGAGACCTCCTACTGCATCCACTTCGGGTATTTCATTAAGTATCTCGTCGCGGTATCTTTCTGCAAGACAGCCGATAACTATTATTTTACCAAGCTCTCCGTCCTCTTTGAGCTGTACCATTTCAAGAATGTTGTCAATAGCCTCCTGCTTTGCCGCCTCAATAAAGCCGCAGGTATTTATGATGACCACATCAGCTCCGAAGGCGGTGTCGATTATCTCGAAACCTGCATTGTCAAGTTTTGAGAGCATAAGCTCGGAGTCCACCTGATTTTTCGGACAGCCGAGAGAAATAAAACCAATTTTTTCGTGCATCAGTATCTTCCTTATTCGTGAATATTTATGTATTTTGAAATGTCGGAAAAGGAATATCCCATATTGAGCAGTTTTCTTATGGCTCGGTCCTTTTCCTTTGCAGTGCTTTCGCTTGTCAGCCTATATTTTTCAATTACTTTAATTATACCGATTTTTGAATCAATATCAAGGGCATTTATTGCATTTTCGGCAATTTCACCCCTGATGCCTCTGTTTTTAAGTTCAAGAAGTATTCTTTTCGGTGCAAAAGCCTTTCTTTCATAAAGATCTTCGGCGAACATGATTGCAAATTCGGCATCGTTGATAAGCCCCAGCTCCTTAAGCTTAAGTACGGCAGAGTCTACGGCTTCATCCGGAAAACTGCGGGAGAGTTTGCTTCTCAGCTCATATTCCGAATGGTCTCTGAGATTCAGCATTCTGAAGGCACTTTCCAATGCAAGAGAGGAGTCCCCCGAGCTTTTAAGTACGGATAACTCCTCCCATGTTACTTCGTCACCTTCTCTTAAGTGAGACGAATACCATATATCACAAGGGACGGTGAAGAGCTCTTCACCGTCTGCACAGATTTTTATTTTACCGCCCTTGGCTGATTTTACGGAAATTTCCATCAGTCTGCGGCTATGTCAATTTTGATTTTGGGAAGCTTGCCGTTGTTGGGAGCAAGAACATCATCGTCATCATCTTTATTGCCGACAGTGTCCTTCATGTCGCCTGCCCCTGCCTTTTTAGGCTTGAAAGCATCGCTCTGTCTTACCTTTGCTTCAACTTCCTTTGCAAAATCGGGATTGTTTGTAATGTACTGTCTTGCGTTGTCTCTGCCCTGACCGATTCTCTGTTCACCGTAGGAGAACCATGCACCGCTCTTATGAATGATGTCAAGCTCAACTGCAATGTCAAGAAGCTCGCTTTCCTTTGATATACCCTTACCGTAGATAATGTCAAATTCAGCCTCCTTGAAGGGAGGAGCAACCTTGTTCTTTACGATTTTTGCCCTTGTTCTTGAACCGATGAATTCATTTCCGGGTGCCTTGAGCTGCTCAATTTTTCTTACATCGATTCGCATGGAGGCGAAGAACTTAAGGGCACGGCCGCCTGTGGTGACCTCGGGATTGCCGTACATAACGCCGACCTTTTCACGGAGCTGATTTATAAAAATAACAAGAGTATTTGAGCGGGAAATTGCACCTGCAAGTTTTCTCATAGCCTTTGACATAAGACGGGCGTGAGAGCCAACAAGGCTGTCGCCCATTTCGCCCTCAATTTCAGCTCTCGGAACAAGGGCAGCAACGGAGTCTATTACTATTATATCAAGAGCACCTGAACGGGCAAGATACTCTGCAATTTCGAGAGCCTGCTCACCGTTGTCGGGCTGGGAAACAAGAAGGGAATCAACATCTACACCAAGTGCTTCGGCATAGGTGGGGTCAAGTGCGTGTTCAGCATCTATGAAGGCTGCCTCGCCGCCGTTTTTCTGTGCTTCTGCAACAACATGAAGAGCAAGAGTTGTTTTACCAGAAGATTCGGGACCGTAAATTTCAACAATTCTTCCCTTTGGAAGTCCGCCGATGCCTGTTGCCTGGTCAAGTGTGATGGAGCCTGTGGAAATTGCTTCAACATTGAGTGCATTTGTCTGTCCGAGCCTCATTATGGCTCCCTTGCCGTACTGTTTTTCTATCTGCTGTAAAGCTGTTTCAAGTGCTTTTGACTTATCTGCCATTTTATGTTTCCTTTCATAACAAACATTTGTTCGATGTGTTAATTATATACCACGGTACTGAAAAATGCAAGAGGAAAAACAAATTTTTCTCAACTCTTGGTGATATTTTTTTTGTACTGCTTGGGGGAGCAGTTTTTGTATTTCTTGAATACATTTATGAAGTGGCTGGACGAGGAAAATCCCAGTTCAAGAGAAATGTCGGTGATGCTTTTCCCCGTTGTGAGA
Source organism: Oscillospiraceae bacterium (assembly GCA_015065425.1). GTDB lineage: Bacteria > Bacillota > Clostridia > Oscillospirales > Acutalibacteraceae > RUG806. The sequence goes on along the minus strand of SVQH01000024.1, from coordinate 16,487 downwards.
AGAAGCCTTTGTGCTTCGTTTATTTTGAGATAATTTATATATTCCTTGAAGCTCATGTTCATTATCTGCTTGAAGGAACGGGAAAAATAGCTGTAGCTTATGCTGAAATGCTCTGCAACATCCATTTCGCTTACGGTTTTGAAATTTTCATTTATATATTCAAGTATGGTGCTTATAATCTGCTGAATGTTACCGCTGCCTGAGGATACCTTTACATTTATGCCCTTTTCGCTTAAAAAAGCAACGACATGACGTATGGTTTTGAGAACATCAGCCTTTAATGCAAGTTCGTAGCCTGTGTCTTTTTTGTTCCATTCAGCCATGGCATCAAGAATGAGAGGAGGTATACCCGAGGATTCCACGAACTCTTTTTTGTATACTCTCGGCTGTTCGCTGTGTTCTGCAAGAAAGGGAAGGATGTACTGTGTCTCCTTTACACTCTGTCCTGCGGAATAAAGCAGCTTCGGCGTGAATTTTATAACAATGTATTTACTGACGGGTGTAACGGAAGCCAGTCTGTGTGTCTCGTTGGAATTGATTACAATAAGTTCACCCTTGCAAAAAGGATAATGCTTGTCATTGAGCCATATATCCATCTGCCCGTCAAGAAGATAAAGCATTTCAAGATATTCGTGAAAGTGGGCAAAATGGTCGGGCTTATCTTCTCTTTTTTCCATTTCTATACATTCGACGGGAACCGTGACCCCGTCAACATCCACCGCTTTTTCAAGAACGGCCTTTTTCATTTAATATCACCACAATTTTTTGCAATTTTTTGTATAAATATATAATAGCAAAAGTTTTTACGGAATGCTATACTTTTTTTATGAAAACAAAAATTTATTGTTAAAGGAGCTAAAAGTATGATAAGAGTACTTGTATGGAATGAATTTATGCACGAAAAAGACCCATCCTGCAAAGCAAGTGAGATATACCCGGAGGGTATTCACGGCTGCATTGCGGAATTCCTCGACAAAGAGGAGGATATTGAGGTTACAACTGCCACACTTGATGATGAAAACTGCGGTATCACAAGAGAAATATTGAAAAATACCGATGTTATAATCTGGTGGGGACACTGCGGACATCATAAGGTTCCCGATGAAGTGGCTCAGCTGGTTCAGGAGGAGGTGCTCAACGGCATGGGAGCAGTATTCCTTCATTCTGCTCATAAATCAAAGCCCTTTATGCGTCTTATGGGAACATCCTGTTCACTTACATGGAGAGAGTCCGATGACATGGAAAGAATATGGGTCTCAGCTCCGGGGCATCCGATAGCACAGGGAATTGACAGATATTTTGAGCTTGAAGGTGAAGAGACTTACGGTGAACCCTTTGGTGTGCCTGCACCCGATGAGACCGTATTTATCGGTTGGTATGATGCGGGAGAGGTTTTCCGTTCAGGACTTACTTATGTCAGAGAGAGAGGAAAGGTCTTCTATTTCCAGCCGGGACATGAGACTTATCCCACATATAAAAATCCTGCAGTTCAGAAGATAATCACAAATGCAGTACGCTGGGCAAAGCCTGTTACAAGAATTGAAAACTGTATGGACTGTCCCAATCTTCCCAAGGTAGGAGAATAAGCAATGAAGTATGACCTTCATTGTCATTCCGTTTTTTCCGACGGAACATGGACACCTGAAGACATTATAGGTTTTGCAAAAGAAAACGAACTTGTTCCTGCACTTACGGACCATAATACGGCTGCAGGACTTCCGCGGTTTGTTGCGGCGGCACACGCAAAAGGGGTGGAAGCCGTGGCGGGCGTGGAGTTTTCATCCGATTTTGAAAATGCGGAGTTTCATATTCTTGCATTATTTGTGGAGAGTAAATATTATTCTCTTGTGGAGGAAATATCTCTTGATTACAAAAAACGCAAGGAAGAATCAAATGTTGAACTTATAGAAAAACTCAACAAGGCGGGATATGACATCTCTTTTGAAAAGCTGAAACAAAACGCCGTCACGGGCAGCTTCAACAGAGCGGTCATAGCAGCCGAAATGAAGAAAAAGGGATATGTTGATTCCGTTGACGAGGCTTTCAGAGGTGTGCTTAACAAAAAAACGGGATATTATGTTCCGCCAAAGAGAAAAAGCTCTTTTGAAATTATAGATTTCGTAAAAAGCATCAATGCCGTTCCCGTTCTCGCTCACCCTCTTATAAGTGCAGACAGTGAAGTTCTTGAAAAATTTCTGCCCGAAGCAAAAAAAGCGGGACTTCTGGGGATGGAGACGAGATATTCTCTTTATTCACGGGAAATGTCGGAAACAGCATCGGCAACGGCGAAAAAATACGGACTTCTCGAAAGCGGCGGAAGTGATTTTCACGGAGCCAATAAGCCTGACATAACTCTTATAACAGGCAAAGGTGACCTGTTTGTGCCGGAGGAATTTTATTTAAGATTAAAAAGACATCAAAAAACGGTCTGATGAAAATTCAGACCGTTTTTTGACTTATTCAGTTTTCTGTTATTATTTCACATTCGGAACATTCCGTAAGAATCAGTTCATTGTAAGAGGGGACTTTTATAAAGCCCTTTGCGGGATTTTTTATGCTTATAACTGGGGAGGTAAGCTCAGCCTCGACTTCTGATTTTTCAAAGGAAAGGTCGGCATTTTCCATGGTGCAGTTTATCATTTTAAGTCCTTCACAATAGCACAAAGGCTGAGTGCCTGATATACGGCAGTCTATGAAGGTGATGTTTTTGCTGTACCATGCAAGATATTCTCCGTTTATCACACTGTCTCTTACAGTTATGTTTTCAGCATGCCAGAAGGCATCCTTTGTATCAAAATTACAGTTTGTGAAGGTGCAGTTTTTTATGTACTGGAAGGAATATTTTCCCTTAAGCGTAACATCGGTAAAATCGAGATTTTCTGCTTTCAGCATGAAATATTCGCCCTCTGCCGATGTGCTTTTCATGCTTATGTTCTTTGAAAACCAGCCGAACTCGGGAGAAATTATACTGCAGCCGTTCATATTAATATTTTCACATTCTCTGAGTGCCTTTATTCCGTGAAGCTTTGAATTATTAATGCTTATGTTGTCGCTGTACCACAATGCGGCTCTGCAAAGAGATGTCATTTCGCAGTCTGTCATAAGTAATGTATGGATGTGCCAGAAGGGATAACGCAGGTTGAAAAAGCAGTTTTCCGTTGTAATATTACTGCCTTCCTTGAATGCACTTTCCCCATCGGCAGGCCCGTCAAAACGGCAATTCACAGCCTTCACACCGTTGCTGCCGTACAATGCCCTTTCTTCATCAAATGTCTTATTTTCTATAATATTCATTCTTTCTTTCTCTTTCCGTAAAATTTGTATCAGTATAACACAGCAAAAAATGAAAATCCATATATTTTCTGTTAAATTATGATAAGTTCTGCTATAAATACCACAGCACAGCAGGAAACGGCGACTTTTATGAGATTGAAGCCGAGTGCGGAGGTTATTATTCCGACAATAAGGGCAAGAACGCCCGATATCGGTGACTGGGTGGCATTTATTATGGCAGGGAAGGTCATAACAGCAAGAGTGACGTATGGAACATAATATAAAAACGATTTTATGAAATTGTTTTCTATGGGCTTTCGCAGAAGAGTCATGGGAAGAGCTCTGATAAGATAGGAAACAACACCCATTATGAGGATATAAATGTAAATGTTTTTATCCATCGTTTTCTGCCTCCTTCTCATCTTTTCTCGGGAAAAGGAGTGCCGCAGCTCCTGCTATTATCACAGTAAGTATTATGGTTCTTGTGCCCTCGGCAATTTCCGAAATAACGGGGAGCTGACTTGCCGCAAAGCTCAGAGCAAAGCTTATCACCACAAGAACGGCAATTATTTTGTCTTTTTTTGCAGGAGGGATGAAAACTGCCATGAACATTCCGTAGAGTGCAACGGAAAGAGCACTTACCACAGACAGAGGAAGGATGTTTCCTGCAATTACTCCCAGTGCCGTACCTATTGCCCATAAGGGGACAGCAGTAAGAGAGCCGCCGTAATGATAGTAGGGATTGAAGTGTCCCTTTCTTGCTACGGATATGCCGAAAAGCTCATCTGTTATGTACATAGCTGACAGCGGACGGTGTCTGAAGGGCATCTCCGGGGAGGCTTTCTGACTTAAAGCACAGGACATGAGCATATATCTTGCATTTGCCACAAAGGTTGCTATTGCCACTTCAAGATATGATGCGTTTGCCGCAATGAGAGTGAAAGCTACATATTCACCTGCTGAGGCAGAACACAGCACACTTGCAAGAAAACCCTGAAAAGGGGAGAGCCCTGCATCCTTTGCGACTACGCCCAAAGAAAAAGCCACTGCAAAATACCCGAGACCAATGGGAAAGCCGTCTTTTAATCCTTGAATAAATTCGCTTTTGTTTTCTTTTAATGTATAAACAGTTGGGGAAGACACGGGAATTTACCTTCTTGATTACAGATTTAACAAATGGATTTTAGCACTCTTTTATATGTATTTCAATAGATGTTTGTTGAAATTACCGAAAAATGTATATAATTTTAAGTAATGATAAATAACCCCTCCGTCATTTCATCAGAAACTTCGGAGGGACATTTATTAAAGGGATATATCTTTGAAAACTTCGGTGCTTCTTCTGAGGATACCGTGGGTGTGTGCTATGAGAATGCCGTAATTGACTATGGGGACATTCTCTGAAATGCATTTTTCAATTCTTGTATGCATTTCCTTTTCATTGAGCATACAGCCTCCACAGTGTATCACAAGAGAGAAATCCTTCACATTTTCGGGGAATTCTCCGCCGCTTGTAAAGGAATATTCGGGTTTTACATTTGTAAATTCTTCTATCCATGCAGGTATTTTTACGCTTCCGATATCTCCGCACTGCCTGTGATGGGTACAGCCTTCACTTATAAGTACCCTGTCACCGTCTTTAAGAGACAGCAGTACCTTTGCACCGTTTATAAGCGTCTGAAGCTCTCCCTTGTACCGTGCCATGAGTATTGAAAATGAAGTAAGAGGAATGTCTTCGGGAAGTATTTTTGAAACTTTTCCGAACACCTGAGAATCGGTTATAACCAGTGACGGGGGAGCATTTAGTTTTCCGAGGGTGTCGGAAAGCTCGCTGTCTCTGCAAAGTACAGGTATTGCACCTGAATCAAGAATGTCTCTTATTACCATCTGCTGAGGAAGGATGAGTCTGCCTTTGGGAGCGGCTTTATCAATGGGGATAACGAGAAGAACCGTGGCTTTCTCATTTATAAGGTCGCTTACCAAGGCTTTTTTTGAAGTCTCTGTTTTTACGGTTTTTGCTATAAGCTCCTTCAGTTCATATATATTGTGTCCTGTTTTCGCACTGACGGCTATCTCGTTTTCATTTTTAGTTTCAGCTTCCGTCACTGTATCGCATTTGTTGAAGGCGATTATATACGGGATATTTTTTTCTTTGAAAACGGAGATAAGTTCATTCTCGGCATTTGTCATTTTTTTTGCTATATCCTTGACAAACACGGCTATGTCCGTTTTTCCGAGTATTTCCTTTGTCTTCTGAACTCTAAGCTCACCGAGACTTCCTTCATCGTCAAAGCCTGGAGTATCAATAATTACAACGGGTCCTACGGGTAAAAGCTCCATGGCTTTTTTTACGGGGTCGGTGGTGGTTCCCGGAACATCGGAGACGACGGACAGGGCTTGCCCCGTGACGGCATTGACAAGACTTGATTTTCCCGCATTTCTCAGACCGAAAAATGCTATATGCACCCTCTCTGAGGAGGGGGTAAGATTAAGGCTCATATTATCACCACGTTTCTTATCTTTATCAGAATCTGAAGTCTCTGCGGTTGGAATTTTTTATATCTTCAATATTTTTCTTTGCTATGGCTTTTACCTTTTCGCTTGTGACTTTTTCAATTTCTTTTTCTATCATCTTAAAGCCTATCTCTTTTGTTCTGTCACTTGCATAGTCCGTAAGATATTCCGTAAGTGTCATAAGTGCATTGGGATGGCAGCAGTTTATTATCTGTCCGTTCTTACAAAGAGCCATGAAACGGTCACCCGTTCTGCCCTCTCTGTAGCAGGCTGTGCAGAAGGAGGGAATGTGTCCGTTTTCCATAAGCCATGCTACGACCTCGTCAAGAGTTCTTTGGTCTGATACATCAAACTGCTCTGTGTCATGGGGACGCTCATCCTGAGTATAACCGCCCACGGAAGTTCTTGAACCGCCGCTTACCTGAGAAACACCAAGTCTTAAAAGCTTTGTTCTTGTAGCTTCTGTTTCTCTTGTTGAGATTATAATTCCGGTATATGGAACTGCAAGACGGATGCAGGCAGTTATTTTTGCAAACATCTCATCGGAAATTGAGTTGTCAAAAGCGGTGGGGTCAATGTCATCAGCTTTTTTGATTCTCGGAACGCTTATGGTGTGAGGACCTACACCGTGAACGGCTTCAAGGTGCTCTGCGTGCATGAGAAGTCCTGCAAATTCATATTTGTAAAGCTCAAGTCCGAAGAGAACTCCGAGCCCTACGTCATCTATACCGCCTTCCATTGCTCTGTCCATGGCTTCGGTGTGATAGTTATAATCGTGCTTGGGACCTGTGGGATGAAGCTTAAGATAGCTGTCCTTGTGATACGTCTCCTGGAAGAGGATGTAAGTACCGATACCGGCTTCCTTGAGCTTCCTGTAGTTTTCAACGGTGGTGGCGGCAATGTTGACGTTTACTCTTCTGATGTCGCCGTTTTTATGATGAACGCTGTATATTGTGTTTATGCACTCAATGATATATTCAATGGGATTATTTACGGGGTCTTCGCCTGCTTCTATGGCAAGACGCTTGTGACCCATATCCTGAAGGGCAATGACCTCGGCTTTTACCTCCTCCTGTGTCAGCTTCTTTCTTGCAATATGCTTGTTTTTAAGATGATACGGGCAGTATACACAGCCGTTTACACAATAGTTTGAAAGATAAAGGGGAGCGAATATAACTATTCTGTTTCCGTAGAAGGCAAGTTTTATTTCCTCTGCTATCTCATAGATTTTTTCAATTTTCTCAGGAATTTCGCAGGCAAGAAGAACGGAGGCCTCACGGTGGGTAAGACCTGCACAAACTGTTGAATTCCCGTTTTTTTTCGGACGGGCTTTTTCAAGAATTGCATCTATCAGTTCTTCGTTGTTTTTGTTCTGCTCTGCATATTCGAGAGTAGCAAGTATCTCTTCGTTATTGATAAATTCTTCTGCTTTTAATGATTTCGGGTCGTATATTGCCATTTTTATCTTTTCCTTTCCGCATCGCCGCGTGCACATACTATTTCGTAGCCGATGTTCTGTATTCTTTTTTTCAGTTCGTGGAGTTTTTCCGCAGATTCTGCACCTGAACTGAGTTTGTTGTTGTAAAGCATATATTTTTCTCTCGCATCCTCAGGAGAGAGATTCGGCATAATAACATTTGCCCCCGAGAGTATTCCTTTTTCCCTGCCGTTTTCACTGAGTGTACCCAGAGCCGTTGTTGCAGGTAAAAGCACCTGCGGACAGATAATTCTTATTACCGAAAGAAGATAGCAGGTCATGTTGACATTTCCTGCGGGAAAATCCCTGAAGGGTGTGTCCTTATGGGGAATAAAGGGACCTATTCCGCACATCTCGGGTTGAAAAATTTCTGTAAACTTAAGGTCTTTTGCAAGGGTGCTTTCTGTCTGAAAGGGTGAACCTACCATAAAGCCGCAGCCTGTCTGAAATCCGATATCCTTCAGGTCATAAAGACATCTCATTCTGTTTTCAAGTGTAAGAGACGGGGGATGCAGACGGGAATAATGCTCACTGTCAGCCGTTTCATGCCGCAGAAGATAACGGTCTGCACCTGCTTTGTAAAGAGCTTCATATTCTTCTCTTGTTTTCTCGCCCAAAGACAGTGTCAGAGCACAGTCGGGATAAGCTTCTTTTATCTTCCTCACAAGAGAACAGAGCCTTTCCCCGGTAAAATGTCCGCCTTCGCCTCCCTGCAGCACAAAGGTACGGAAGCCGAGAGTATATCCGTTTTTACAGCAGGAGAGAATATCTTCTTCACTGAGAGTATATCTGTCGCAGTTTTTGTTGCTTTTTCTTATGCCGCAGTAAAGACAGTCATTTTTGCAGACATTGCCTATTTCAATCAGACCTCTTATATATACCTTGTTGCCGTATATACTTTTTCTTATTTTTACTGCTTCCTGTGCAAGTAAATCTGCATTTTCGGGAGAATATTCTTTTATAAGAAGCTCATATTCATCCTCGCTCAGTTTTCTTTCTCTGATAAGTTTTTTTATCACTTCACTCATCGCTTATCACACCCGAGTACGCAGTTTTGACACTTATTCCGTCAAGATTTCCTATTTTCCCGGAAAGAGCTGAAATTACATTCTGAGGAGCATCAAGAGCAATGCTTATAATATTTATGTTTTTTTGTCTGTAGGGAATACCCATTCTTCCGATAATATACTGTCCGTAAGCGTGAAGTATACCGTTGAGCTTTTCGACGGTATCATTGTTTTCAACTATAATACTCATTACTGCAACTCTTGTCTGCATACTGAGCCTCCTTGGTTTATATGGGTCGTCTGACCGTTAAATTGTAGTATTTTTAGTATAAAAAACAGAAAAATTGCCGCACTCCGATAAGGTGCGGCAATATACTTGATATCATATTCCGTACACCTTATCTTCAGAAGCTTTACTTCTTCATGTCAGGTTACACTATTATATATCTGTTTTGATTTTTTATCAACAGGAAAATTTATATATCCTGTTTTATTTTATGGGTTCAAAATCTGAAGCGGGATGCTTGCACAGAGGGCAGATGAAATCATCGGGAAGGACTTCATCCTCGTGAACATAACCGCATATAGTACATACCCAGCCCTTTTTGCCTTCTGTCTGAGGCTTGGGTTTTACATTCTGATGATAGTATGAATAGGTCATTGTTTCTTTGTCGGAAATTACTCTTGCTTCCGTTACTTCGCAGATGAACATACCGTGAGTTCCTAAATCCACATAATTTTCAACCTTAAGGGACATGAAGGAATTGATGTAACGGGGAAGGAATACAAGCCCGTTGTCGGAGCGAAGGGGTGTGCAGTCAGCGAATTTATCAACATTTCTGCCGCTTCTGAAGCCGAATGCCTCAAACACGCTGAAGGGTGTTTCGACTGAAAGGCAGTTTACATTCATCTTACCTGTCTGCTTTATTACGTGATGTGAATAGTTTTCCTTGTTTATGGTAACTGCAATTCTGTTGGGAGTATTTGTCACCTGTGTTACGGTATTTACTATAAGTCCGTTGTCCTTCTTGCCGTCATTTGATGTGACGACATAAAGACCGTAGCCTATTTTGAAAAGTGCAGTAAGGTCATTTTTGTTTGCAGTATCACTGCTTCTTGCAATATAGTCCTTGCAAAGCTCGTCTGAAAGAGCTTCAATTTCCTGTGCATTTTCTTCATTCATTGCGGACATTATTGAAACTTTGTTTTCGCAGAAGGTGAGGTTCTTGCTTTTCTCAAACATGTTTTTCATGATTTTTGCTGCAAGAGGTGCCCATGAGCCGTTTTCAATGAAGCCTACGGTGCGGTTCATGTAATTTCTTTCCGTGAGATGGTGGATGAAATCTCTCATGAAGGGGAAGATTTCAGAATTGTATGTGGTGGTGGCAAGTACCATCTTTGAATATCTGAAGGCATCCTCAACCGCCTCTGCCATGTCACAGCGTGCAAGGTCGTTTACCACTACCTTGGGACAGCCCTTTGCCCTGAGCTTATCAGCAAGCTGCATGACAGCCTTTTTTGTGTTGCCGTAAACAGATGTATAGGCAATTACGATTCCTTCCTCTTCGGGCTGATAGCTTGACCATGTATTATAAAGTCCGAGATAATATCCGAGATTTTCCGTAAGTACGGGACCGTGGAGGGGACAGATTATTTCAATGTCATGTCCTGCGGCTTTTTTAAGAAGAGATTGTACCTGTGCACCGTATTTTCCTACAATACCGAAATAATATCTTCTTGCTTCACAAGCCCAGTCTTCTTCAATGTCGAGAGCACCGAATTTTCCGAAGCCGTCTGCAGAGAAAAGCACTTTGTCGGTGCTGTCATAGGTTACAATAACCTCAGGCCAGTGTACCATGGGAGCTGTAACAAAAGTAAGTTCATGTTTTCCGAGAGACAAAGTATCTCCTTCGCCCACAACCATTCTCTTATCCTCAAAATCCGTACCGAAGAAGTTTTTCATCATTTTGAATGCCTTTGCTGATGAAACTATTTTTGCATCGGGATAAGCTTTCAGGAAGTTTACTATGTTTGCCGAATGGTCAGGCTCCATGTGTTGAACTATAAGATAGTCGGGCTTTTTTTCTCCGAGAGCATTACCTATGTTATCAAGCCACTCATGAGTGAAATTCATGTCCACCGTATCCATAACGGCAATTTTTTCGTCAAGTATGACATAAGAGTTATAAGCCATACCGTTGGGTACAACATACTGACCTTCAAAAAGGTCAATGCTGTGATCGTTTACACCTACATATTTTATATCATTGGTAACAGACATTTTTTTATCCTCCGTTGGTTTATTATGTAAATTTTATCATATAAGTTTTAATTTTACAATATATCAGTCGCAGATTTTTCCGTCAGTTGTGACAGTTACAACCTGCCACGGGATAAATTTCCCCGATGCCATAAGGGCTTTTTTTACTGCATTTTCAAGTCCTGAACAGCAGGGAACCTCCATGCGGACTATTTTAACACTTTTTATGTTGTTGTTTTTTATTATTGCTGTCAGCTTTTCGGAATAGTCCCCCTCATCAAGCTTGGGACAGCCTATTAGAGTTATTCGGTTTTTCATGTAATCGTTATGGAAATTTCCGTAAGCATAAGCCGTACAGTCTGCGGCTATAAGTAAGTCTGCACCGTCAAAATAAGGGGCATTGACAGGCACGAGTTTAATCTGACACGGCCACTGCTGAAGTCTGCTTGTGACAAAAGAAACATTCATGTCTTCCTGCGGTGTTTCTCTTGTTATTTTTTTTGCCTTGGTGCCGGGACAGGCACAGGGAGCATTATTTCCGTTTTTTTCCGCCTTTGCCCGCTTTACTGCCTCTTCATTATATGCGGGAGCTTCTCTTTCTTCAAAGCTTATGGCATTTTCGGGACAGGCGGGAAGACAGTCTCCCAGCCCGTCGCAATAATCCTCTTTTGTGAGAATCGCCTTACCGTTTATTATTTCTATTGCTCCTTCGTGACACGCTTCGGCACAAAGTCCGCAGCCCGTGCATTTTTCTTCATCTATTTTAATTATTTTTCTTATCATGTTTTTTCTCCTTAAAAGCATTTTCCGTTTTTGCAGTCCTCGGGGGCATTGTTTCTGAAGCAAAGCTCGTTTTTGCTTTGATTGTTTTTAGTAAATTCAATAAGATTGTTTACCGTGGTCTGTGCGATGTTTTCCAGTGCCTCTTCAGTAAGAAAAGCCTGATGGGAGGAGACTATCACATTGGGCATGGAAATAAGCCTTGCAAGAATGTCATCGTCAAGTATGTGTCCCGAATTATCCTCAAAGAAAAGGTCGCTTTCTTCTTCATACACATCAAGACAGGCTGCTCCCACTTTTCTTGATTTTATCCCTTCAAGAAGTGCTTCCGTATCCACAAGTGCACCGCGTGAAGTATTGATAATGACAACGCCCTTTTTGCACTCGGAGAGAGTATTTTCATTTATAAGGTGATGGGTTTCTTCCGTAAGAGGGCAGTGAAGAGAGATTATATCACTGTTTGCAAAAATGTCGGACAATTCCACATATTTTACTTTTTCTCCGTCTTCAAGGCTTTTGTCGGGGAACTTGTCAGATGCGAGAATCTTCATTCCGAAGCCTTTGCATATATCAATGAAGACTTTGCCTATTTTTCCCGTCCCGATGACCCCCACCGTTTTTCCGTGAAGGTCAAAGCCCGTAAGCCCCGAAAGGCTGAAATTGAAATCCCTTGAACGGATGTATGCCTTGTGTATTCTTCTTACCGATGTCAAAAGCAGTGCCATGGCATGTTCTGCAACGGCATAGGGAGAATATGCAGGTACTCTCAGAACATGTATTTTGCCGTAAGCATATTTCATGTCGACGTTGTTAAAGCCTGCACATCTGAGAAGCAGTATCTTTATCCCCATACCGTGAAGGGCATCTATGACTTCACGGTTTACCGTGTCATTTACGAAAACGCATACGGCATCGGAGCCTTTTGCGAGAAATACCGTATCTTCATTAAGTTTTGTTTCAAAATATTTTATATCTGTCCCGTTTTCACCTGCATATTTATCGAATGCAGGTTTGTCATAGGGTTTTGTATCAAAAAAAGCGATTTTCATATAATTCCTCCTTGTATTTCCGATATTAGTATAGTAAAATTAAGTCAGAATATATGTTGAAAATTCAACAAAAGGAAAAAAATTATGAAAAAATATCTTGAAATTCTGAAAAAATGTCCGCTTTTTTACGGAATAGGTGATAACGACCTTATAACAATGCTTCACTGTCTTGGTGCAAGAACAGACGTGTTTGACAAAAAATATACGGTAATGGCAGAGGGAAGCCCTGCAAAATATATCGGTATAGTTCTTTCAGGCAGTGTCCAGACAGAGCAGACAGATTTTTACGGTAACAGGAGTATACTCAGTGTTATAGGTGAAGGAGAAATTTTCGGTGAGGCATTTTCCTGCAATGAAACAGAAAAGCTCCCCGTGTCGGTAATTGCTACAAAGGAGAGCGAAATAATGTTTATTGAATGTTCCCATATTCTTCATACCTGCAAAAACAGCTGCGGCTTTCACTCTCAGCTGATATATAATCTCATGAAGGATATCGCCGCAAAAACGGTGCAGTTTCATCAGAGAATAGAGGTCATATCCAAAAGAAGTACAAGAGAAAAGCTTCTTGCTTATCTCAGCATGATGTCCCGTAAGGAGGGTAACAGTGAGTTTTTCATTCCTTTTGACAGACAGGAACTTGCAGATTATCTTGAGGTTGACAGAAGCGGTCTTTCGGCAGAGATAGGAAAACTGCAGAAAGAAGGTATACTTGCCGCTCATAAAAATTTTTTCAGACTGTACAAATAATTGAAAATAATTTATCAGATGCTTTTATAGTGATTGATTTTTGTTATATTATGGGTTATTATAAATCCGTAAGGAAGGGATAATATGAGGCTTGTTATATTGACTGCATTCGGTGTCGGCGGTGCTACCGTTATCGGTGCAGTGCTGGGATTTATATTTAAAAGAATATCACACAGATTTTCCGACATAGTTTTATCTTTTGCGGCAGGTATCATGCTTGCGGCTTCTGTCATTGGTCTTATTTTACCGTCACTTGATTACGGCGGAGAATTTGCACTTGTTAAGACCATAGTCGGAATTTTCCTCGGTGCCGCCTGTCTTAATCTTATTGATAAATTAGTGCCTCACCTTCATAAACTGGTAGGACCCGATGATACGGAAGAGCACCGTAAGTCAAATCTTAATAAGGTTCTTCTCTTCGTTCTTGCCATTGGTATACACAATCTCCCCGAAGGTATTGCCGCAGGCGTGGGCTTCGGCTCGGGTGACACGTCGGGTGCACTTATGATTGCTATAGGAATCGCCCTGCAAAATGTCCCTGAGGGAATGATAATTATTGGTCCTATGCTTTCTGCCGGAGTAAAGCCCATGAAGGCTTTTGTAATTGCACTGATCACGGGTATTGTTGAAGTTGTCGGAACGTTTATGGGATATTTTGCCGTAAGCATTTCCACGGTAGTGCTCCCCGTAGCTCTTGCATTTGCAGGCGGAACCATGCTTTATGTGGTAAGTGACGAAATGCTCTCCGAAACCCACGGTCACGGAAGCCAGAGAGGAGCTACTTACGCACTTCTTATAGGCTTTGCAGTAATGCTTGTAACAGATTATCTTTTAGGTTGAATTTACCCTCTGTCCCTTATAAAAGAGCGGACAGAGGGTATTTTGTCTTTTATTAATGCTGAGTTATGAAAACATTATAAAAACATTAAGTTTTTCAATATCTGTTGAAGTTATCGGAAATTATTTATAAAATAAAATTAAAAAATACGGCTTATGTTCTCATATTACGGAAAGAAGGGATTCAGATGAAAAAGAAAATCATTTTGGTCGTTGCTGTTTTTGTGATTTGTGTTACGGGTGTATTTTTATATCACGGAATTAAGATTCATACTCTTGATTTTTCCTTGCTTAATATTTATCTGTTTGAAGATGCTTATCATTCTGAAGGCTACAGAACCGAACAGACTGATTTTCCGTCATTTGAAAGCAGAAAGCTATCGGTTGACGGACAGAATGCCTTATTGTGTAAAAATTCCGACGGCTCATTTTTCAGTGTGAGCAGAATTGCCGAAAATAATACTCTTTGTAAGCTTGATGAAAATTTTAAAGTGATTGAAAGTGTGCAGATTGACCGACAGACACTTATGCTTTATGAATACGAAGGGAAGCCTCTGATGTTCTGCGAAGAGGATGATGTAACATACAGCTTTGTTTTATATGATTTTGAGAAAAAACAAGAAACGTTGTCTGCAGACGGAATTATACTCGGAGAGAATGCCACAAGAGTTCATTCTGCACATAATCTTATTTGTGCACAGAACAGTGACGGTGATATTTTTGTCGGAAATTTGGGAAACGGTCTTGAAAAAACCGATATTTCGGGAGACAGCTTTGCTTTACTCGGAATAAAGGATGAAAAAACTGTTCTGGTTTTTAAGCTGCTTAACCACTTTTTCAGCTTTGGCAGAATATATGAATACGATGTCGAAACCGGCGATATGAAGCACCTCAGGTTTGCAAGAATACAGAGCAACAATTATTGTACGGTATCACCTGACGGAAAATATCTTGTTTCACACGAAATAATAAGACCGGATAATATCTGCTCACCCGTTGTATATGACCTGAGTTTTCCTGTTTCAGCCAAGTACCGCGACACCGACAAAGGCTACAGCTTCATACAGTGGATATATAATTAACGGATGCCTTAAAAAGAAAAACACAATAAAGTCATTGCCTGAAAAACAAATATGTGGTAAATTGTTAGTTGTGAAAAAATCGGAAAACCGCAAAAGGAGACTGTTTGTATTTTTTTTATATTTATGCTCCTTTTCGGGCATCCCATCGGTTCCGTAGCATATTATTACAAAAAATGTATTATGATTTACACAGAGTTTTTTTCTGCTTTCAGATAATGTATAATATTATCATACTTTTTTCGGGTGATGAAATTTGAAAAATAAGAAATCTTTTGATATAAAGCTTTTAGTCAAGCTGTTTTTCTCCATGCTTTATATAAGTGCGTTTACCTTTGGCGGGGGATTTGTCATAGTTACTCTCATGAAGAAAAAATTTGTTGACGATTATGGGTGGCTCGGGGAGCAGGAAATGCTTGACATAACCTCTATAGCTCAGTCGACCCCCGGAGCCATTGCCGTAAATGCGGCGGTTATCGTCGGGAAAAAGCTCGGAGGTACTGCCGGTATTATTGCTGCAACCCTCGGAACGGTAATTCCTCCTATTGTGATAATAACCGTAATTTCATTTTTCTATAATGCCTTTGCGGAAAACAGATATGTCGCTTTGGTTCTCAGAGGTATGCAGGCAGGAGTTGCGGCGGTAATACTTGATGTTGTATATTCTCTTTCATCGGGATATTTCAAAAACAGGAAAGTATTCGAAATAATTCTTATTGCAATTTCATTTGTGCTTGTATTTTTCTTTAAGGTAAATGTAATAATAATTATTCTTGCTGCTGCTCTTATCGGTCTTGTTGCCGTACTTGTAAGAAAAAGAAAGGCGGTGAAGAAATGATATATCTTCAGCTTTTTCTCTCTTTTTTACAGGTAGGTCTTTTCTCGGTGGGAGGCGGCTATGCTGCCATTGCCCTTATAAGAGAGCAGGTAGTGGAAATAAATATGTGGCTTTCCATGGCAGAATTTTCTGACCTTACCACCATTGCGGAAATGACGCCGGGCCCCATAGCAGTAAATGCTGCCACCTTTGTGGGGATAAAAATAGCAGGTTTTCCGGGGGCTCTTATTGCTACCATGGGGTGTATTACCCCTTCAATAGTCATTTCTTCCCTTCTTGCCTTTATTTATTATAAGTACAAAGGGGCTAAAACCCTTGAAAGCGTTCTGAAAAGTATCCGCCCTGCCACAATAGGGCTTATCCTGTCGGCGGGGATATCCCTTCTGCAGTATGCCTTATGGCAAAACGGAGAAATCGGTTTTTCATCCCTCGATTTAATAAGCCTTTTCCTTTGTGTAATTTCCTTTATTCTTCTGAGAAAAACAAAACTCTCTCCCATACTTATAATTTTGTTGTCGGGCGTAATTTATCTTCTTGTTTCACTTGTTATGCCGCTTATTATTAAATAATGAAAATTTCGGATAGAAATAAAATCTTATACATAATTTCTTATGCACTTCGTTCTG
>SVQH01000023.1:13857-48612 GCA_015065425.1 Oscillospiraceae bacterium | reverse complement strand
GCCGATTACTCAGCTTATGAAGCTGTTTCAGAAGAAATCAATGCTTTACTTCAGTCTGATGACCTTACTTCCGAAGCAAAGCAGGCAATCTATTCAGCGGCTAATGAATGCGAACTTCTCTCCAATGACCTTACGGAAAGCGAGCAGAATAAAGTTGATTCTTTAGTTGCAGAGCTTGAGAAAATCGTTGCTGATGCAGAAGAAAAAATCGCAAGCGGCGAATATGTCAAGGCTGATTACACCGAAATCGACGAAGCTATCAAGGCTATTGATGAAGCACTTGAAAATGCAACAATCAGCGAAGAAATGGCAAACGAGTTCTCTGACATCAAATCTCAGCTTGAAGCTCTTAAGGTAAATGAAAACACAAGTATGGCTGATGCGGCTGAGCTTCTTGAAAGAGTAAAGGCTGTTGCAGAAACAATGGCTGACTGTGCAAATGGCATTCACTCCTTCACAAAGTACGAAGAAGTAACTGCTCCCGAATGCGGTAAGGCAGGTCTTGAAAAAGCTGTCTGTGATTACGGCTGCGGTGCAACAGATGAAAAGGAAATCCCTGCACTCGAACATATTGACGAAGACGGCGACTATCTCTGTGACCACGGCTGCGGACACGAGTTTGAGAAACCCGTTGAACCTGAACAGCCCGACACACCGGATATTCCCGATGAACCCACAGACGAAGCTTGTGACCACCTTTGCCACAGCAATAACGCTTTCGTTAAGTTCATCTGGAAAATAATCAACTTCTTCTTCAGACTCTTTAATATTCAGCAGTATTGCGATTGCGGTGAGCTTCATTATAAAAATTCCGTTTTCGGATAAAATCTACCCCTTTACGGAAAGTTTGTAAATTAAAAAATAAATATTGAAAAAGAGCATAGAAAACTCCAAAATGATAGTTGCAAGACAAACCAAAAAGGAGAATTCTATGCTCTTTCTTGACGATATAAAAAAAATAGATTATGACTTCCCCGTTTGTCTTTACATTCCTTATATGATATGCTAAAATATCGTTTTAAGAGGTGAACAGCCATAGAATTTTATGATAACACCGTACAACCTGAAAAAGTACTTCTTATCTCCGTAGATACGGGAGAATTTGATGCGGAAGTTTCCGTTAATGAGCTGTCGGAGCTTGTAAAAACTGCAGGCGGAGAAACTGCAGGGGTAATAATTCAGAAAAGACCTTCTCCCGACAGTGTCACTTATATAGGCTCGGGAAAACTTGAAGAAGCAAAAGAGATATGCGAAAACTGTGAAATAGATGTAGTTGTCTGCGACGGTGAGCTGTCTCCTACACAGGGACGGGTTCTTGAAAAAATGCTGAAGACAAGAGTTATTGACAGAACAGTGCTTATTCTTGATATCTTTGCAAGAAATGCACGAAGCGGTGAAGGCAAACTGCAGGTAGAACTTGCACAGCTTAAGTATTCTCTCCCCCGTCTTTCGGGTCAGGGAACTTCCATGTCGAGACTTGGCGGCGGAATAGGCACGAGAGGTCCCGGAGAAACAAAGCTTGAAAGCGATAAAAGGCACATAAGAAGACGGATTCACACACTTGAAGAAAACCTTAAGGAATTATCAAAAAGAAGAGAACGGCACAGGGAGAGAAGAAAAAAGGACGGAATAATTACTGCTGCAATAGTGGGATATACCAACGCAGGCAAATCCACACTTCTCAACACACTTACAGATGCCAATGTTCTTGCAGAAAACAAGCTGTTTGCAACACTTGACCCGACAGCGAGAGCTATACGCCTTCCTGACGGAAACGAAGTGATGCTTATTGATACCGTCGGCTTTATTTCACGGCTTCCCCACTTTCTTGTTGAGGCATTCAAATCAACACTTGAAGAAGCCACAAATGCAGATATACTGATAATACTCTGTGATGCTTCGGACAGTGAATGCGAAGAACAGCTCACTGTCACAAAGGAGATACTCAAAGTGCTTGGCGGAGAAGAAAAGCCAATGATAACGGTATACAATAAGTGTGATATTGCAGAGTCTTACCTTCTGCCCGTGACGAGAAACACAGTAAAAATTTCGGCACTGAAGGGCATCGGCATAGACAGTCTTCTTGAATGTATTGCCGACAATATGCCGAAGAACAAAAAGAGGGTACTTCTTCTGATTCCCTTTTCTGAGGGTGCACTTGCAAATGAGGTGCGGAAGAATTCAAGAATTCTTAAAGAAGAATACAGGGCTGACGGTATCTTTTTAGATGCAATTACCGATGTCAGCATAATGTATAAAATTTTAGATTATATAGTAAAGGAAGAAGAGATATGTCAAGATACCTGATAATCAATGCAGACGATTTCGGAATGTGCCGCAGTGCCAACCTTGCGGTATATGACCTCTTTGAAAAAGGCGGCATAACCTCAGCCACCATAATGGCTCCTTGTCCCTGGGCAAAAGAAGCAGCAGTCTGGGCAGCAAAAAATCCTCAGTATGCAGTGGGACTTCATCTCACCACCACATCGGAATGGGGAAATTACCGTTGGGCTCCCGTTGCAGACAATGTTCCGAGTTTATGTGATGAAGAGGGCTTTATGTGGCATGAATCCGATCAGTTTGAGCAGCATGCAAATCTCGAAGAAGTAAGAAAAGAAATCAATGCACAGTATGACAGACTTCATCAGTTCGGTTTTACACCTTCCCATTTTGATAACCACATGGGTTCACTTTACGGAGTTGCAACAGGAAGATTTGAACTTCTGTCTCTTACTATTGAGGAATGTGCAAAACACGGCGGTATGCCCTTCCGCTTCCCTTCTAAATTTACTGATGAGCAGTTCGGAAACGAAATGCTTGATATAAGCGTTCCCAAGGAAGTTATCATGGGGCTTTTGGAACCTATGATAATGGGAGCGGGCGAAGCGGGAGTTGCAATTCTTGATTATCTCATGCCTGGAGACTGGAACGGTCCTCAGAGTGAAAGTTATGAAAATTTCAGAGAGTATATATACGAAAAATACCGTGCCTTCCCTGACGGCATCATTGAAACATACATCCATCCGGCAATGGAGAGTGATGAGCTTAAGGGCATTGCAGGTTCATGGCAGAGAAGAGTCTGGGAATACAAACTGTTCTCCGATCCCAAAACTCTTGATTTCATAAAGTCACAGGGAATAAAGCTCATAAATTACCGTGACCTTAAGAAAATGAGATTCGGTTGATATGCAGATACTTATGAGCCGCATGAGAGCGGCTATGGAAAAATATGATATGATAGAAGACGGTGACAGGATTGCCGTCGGAGTTTCAGGGGGCAAGGACTCTCTTGCACTTTTATATGCACTGAGCGAAATGAGACGGTTTTACCCGAAAAAATACGATGTAATTGCAATAACGGCTGATATGGGATTTTTCGGAGAAAAAACGGATTTTTCAGAAATAACGGAGCTTTGCAATAATCTCGGAATACCTCATATAATAAGAGAAACAGAGCTTTATCATATCATTTTTGAAACGAGAAAAGAAAAAAATCCCTGTTCACTTTGTGCGAGAATGCGAAGGGGTATCCTTCACGACATTACAAAGGAACTCGGGTGTAACAAACTTGCACTGGGGCATCATGCGGATGATGCAGCAGAGACTTTTATGATGAATCTTCTTTCGGGAGGAAGAATAGAAAGCTTCCGTCCCGTGACATATCTTTCAAGAAAAGATATTACAATGATAAGACCCATGATATTTGCTTCTGAAAAGGAAGTTTCTTCCGCTGCAAGAAAAATGTCCCTTCCCACGGTTGAAAGCCCCTGTCCCGAGGACAAAACAAGCAACCGCAACGAAATGAAGGAACTGATAAGAGAACTTGAAAAAAAATACCCCGCACTTAAAGAAAAAATTATCGGCGGAATGCAAAAAGCCGACATCAGCGGATGGTAAATCACAATTTATGATTTGTTTGATTTATATTGAAAAGAGGAAATATATATGAAATATGCAGTTGTACTTTACGACGGGATGGCTGATTATCCTGTTGATGCGTTGGATGGGAAAACACCAATGGAGGTTGCAAAAAAACCTTTGTTTGATATGATGGGCAAAAAAGGTGAAGTAGGCCTTGTAAAGACTGTTGCCGATTCTCTCAAGCCCGGTTCGGATGTTGCTAATCTCAGCGTTTTGGGCTATGACCCCACAAAGAGCTATACGGGCAGAAGCCCTCTTGAAGCCGTAAGCATAGGAGTAAAGCTTCTTGACTCTGATGTTACACTCAGATGCAATCTTGTCACACTTTCCGATGAAGAGAATTATGAAGACAAGACCATGGTAGACTATTCAGCAGGTGACATTTCAACTGCAGATGCTGCTGTACTTATGAAAGCAGTGGAAGAACATTTCGGCAATGAAATATTCACTTTCTATGCAGGTGTTGCTTACCGTCACTGCCTTGTATGGCACGAGGGAACCACAGAGCTCGGAAATATGACACCTCCTCATGACATTTCGGGCAGAGTTGTGGGAAGCTATCTTTCCGACAGTGAAAACGCAAAAATGCTCATTTCAATGATGAAGGAAAGCTATGAGGTGCTCAGTGAACATCCGCTTAATAAGGAAAGAGAAGCAAAGGGACTTCGTCCTGCAAACTCAATATGGCTGTGGGGAGAAGGCACAAAGCCTCAGCTTGATAATTTTTACGAAAAATTCGGTCTTAAAGGCAGCATCATATCTGCAGTTGACCTTCTCAAGGGTATCGGTATATGTGCGGGAATGAACACTCCCGAAGTAGAAGGTGCAACGGGTTATATCGATACAAATTTCAAAGGAAAGGCTCAGTGTGCTGTCAGCGAATGGGAAAACGGTGCGGATTTCGTTTACCTTCATTTTGAAGCCCCCGATGAGTGCGGACACAGAAATGAGCCTGAAAACAAGGTCCGTTCCATTGAAATTATTGACGAACAGGTGCTCAGCGTTCTTATTGAAGCCCTTGAAAAATATGACGATTACAAGATAATGATACTTCCCGATCATCCCACTCCGATTAAAACAAACACCCACGCAAGAGATCCCGTACCTTATATGATATATCACAAAAACAAGGAAATCACGGGAGTTGACAGTGTAAATGAAAACACCGCAAAAGAAACAGGAATTTTCTTTGAAAGCGGCACGCTTCTTATGGAACATTTTATAAAAGACTGAGTTATAATCAAACAAGGACTGAGTTTACTTTTCTGTAAACCCGGTCCTTATTCTTTTTATAAAATATACAGATGTTATCAAATTATCCCACGGATATTACAGTTGTTTCTTCTGATGTACCTTCTTCGGAGGAAATTTCACCGGTACTGCTGTATACAAGCTGATAATAGGTTTCTGAATTTTCACCTGCAGCAAGGCTTATTGCTATACTTCCGTCATTGAGTGCCTGCATGGACGCAACATAACCGAATACATTATCAGTAAATGTAAAGAATTCGTTTTTCTCTACATCAAGAACACCTATTGAGGGTTTTTCGAGATTATTTTTACCTCTTATTATGCAATATTTTCCGTTTTTGCTGACAGTGAAAAGATCGGGAGTAAAACTTGTTTCAAACTTTTCGTAATCAATATTGAAGCTCTTGTCGTTTATGATGTCATACACATCCCCCGTAGCCTTGTTAAGCAGAAAGCTGTCTGAAAGGATGTAATCTTCTTGGAGAGAACCGTCAAAAAGCTTAATCTCTTTTGATTCTTCACCGTCAAAAAGATTAAGAGTAAATGCGGAAGGTACAGTCTGTTCATCGGTGTTTTCCGTACTGTCTTCAACATTCACGAAATAAAGCACGCCTTCATCAGTTTTCCAGAAGTCAAGAGAAGCAATATTCTGAATATATCTGTTGTTATCCACATTTTCACCAGAACCTCCTGACAGAAAAATGTCAACATTATCGGAATATGCGTAGTCGTTGTAGAAACGGGAGGAGAAGAACATTATCTTGCTTTCCTCCTGATGAAGTATATCATCAGTAAACATCTTATAGTCAGTTCTGAGTCTTGCTGAAAGGTCAACTATACGCTGGTCTTCATTGAGAAAGTATGAGGTCTTATCTTCCGAGGAAACGTAGAAGCTCTCACTGTATACCTTGTCTTCATCATAAAAACGCTCTTTTTCCACATCAATAAGAAGAAGCAGGTCGCTTTTTGACTTATATGCACTAAACTGATCTGTCAATTTAAAAAATGCGTAATCATAAAGGAATACTTCAGGGTGAAGGTCATTTGTAAAAAGTCCGTATCCCATTGTTCTTCCGTCTTTTTCGATGTAATGCACCTGTGCGGTGAGTGTCTGACCGCTGCAGGATACACTCATATTCTTTGTACCCGTAAGAGGAATGTTTGCTACTTTTCCGTCTGCAATTTCAAAAAATGCAACATCACCGTGAGTACTCATGGTATAGAAAACATTTTCAATGTCTGTTTTAAGCAGAGGAAGACCTGCAGCCGTATATGTGGTAAAAACATCCTCATAAGAGTTTTTCGGAATCTCGGTTTCTTTCTCCTTCTCCGTTACCATCTTGTTGATATCAATAACACCCGTGACCGTAACAACGGTAAATGCAACAAGGATTACGAGAAGTATGGATAAAATAGCTTTATATCTTTTTATCATAATGATTCTCCTTTACAGCATATAGTCTGTGGTTTCGATAATTTCATTGTCTTTTATATATACTCTCGGTACTCTTCTGCTGAGTCCGCAGAGAATTTCGTAATTTATAAGCCCTGAACTTTTTGCGATTTCCTCCACACCGAGATATTCTCCGTGATCTGTACCGAAAACGGTTATCTGCTTACCTTCCCTGACATCGGGTATTCCCGTGACATCAAGAACTGTCTGATCCATACAGACATTGCCTGTTATTGGTGCTTTTTTTCCGTTAACGAGCATATACATTTTATTCGATGCACGTCTCGGATAGCCGTCTGCATAACCTATGGGAACGGTTGCTACAGTCATTTCCCTGTCACTTACAAAGGTTCCCGAATAACTTACGGGAGTTCCCGCAGGAATGTTTTTAACCATGGAAATTACTGTTTTAAGCTCCATTACGGGAAGAAGCTTTATGCTTTTTCTCACATTTTCGGAAGGATAATGACCGTAAAGTATAAGCCCTGCTCTGACCATATCAAACTGCATTTCGGGGAAGTTCAGTATTGCGGCTGAATTACTGCAATGCTTTATGGAAAAATCTGTCCCTATCTGTTTCAGCGAATCCACCGCCGTACAGAACAACTCATACTGAAGTCTTGTGAAAAGCTCTCCGTCAGGGGTATCTGCAGAGGAAAAATGGGTAAACACACCTTCGGGACGGATACCTTCAAGGGAACATATCTCTGCTATTTCTTCAATAACACCGCTGTCCTCCACACTGTCATGATACAAAAAACCGATTCTTGACATACCCGTATCAATTTTTACATGTGCATTGACGGTAACACCTGCTTTTTTTGCCTCCTGCGAGAGTGCTTTTGCATAATCGGATGAATATACCGCCTGTGAAATATCGTTGTAAACAAGTTCTCTTGCCTTATCGGGAGGAGTATAGCCTAAAATAAGTACAGGCTTGTCTATGCCGATTCTGCGAAGCTGCAAAGCTTCGGCAAGATTGGAAACAGAAAACCAATCGGCACCTGCCTCACACATTGCCTGAGCCGTAAAAGCATAACCGTGTCCGTAGCAGTCAGCCTTCACAGTAGCACAAAGAAGAGCCCCCGGTGAAAGAAGACTTTTAATACGCAGTATGTTATTTTCAATGGCATCAAGATTTATCTGTGCCCAGGTTCGTCTGAAAAATTCCTGCATCTTAAACCTCAAAAATTTTCTGTCATTATATAATACAATATTTATTGAGATAAGTCAAATACTTGTTAATATTAATTATATGAAATTAAACGGAAATTAACTGTACATAATAGTATTATTCAGTAAAAATGAACGGCGGTGTCAACACATCCGAATATGAAGATAAAAATGCATAATAACCCTGTTTATTTTTTGGTATATATATCTTTGTATTACCTATTGAAATTTGCCTGAAAATAGTGTAAAATAACGAAAAGGTGGTAAAAAATACCCTTTTTCGCGAATACTTTTGGAGGTTTTGTATGAAAAATTCACTTTCTGAAGCACAAGCAAAGACACTTCTTGAAAACAAGCTGCTTCACTTCTTCGGTGTTTGTGCCGAGGATGCAACTTACGAACAGTTTTACAGAGCTGTTGCACTTATTCTCGTTGACATAATGGCTAAGGAACGTGCCGATTTCAACGAAAGAGGAGATAAAAGCGGAGCCAAGAGAATATATTATCTCTCCATGGAGTTTTTAATGGGCAGATCCCTTAAAAATAATCTTTATAATCTTAATCTTACCAAAGTTTTTGAAAAAGTCCTTAAAGGCTATGACATAAACATAGAAAGACTTTATGACTGTGAGCCTGATGCGGGGCTTGGAAACGGCGGTCTCGGAAGACTTGCAGCCTGTTATCTTGACGGCCTTGCAACCTCAGGCTATCCTGCAAGAGGCTATTCCCTTCTTTATCAGTTTGGTATTTTCAAGCAGAAGCTCATTGACGGTTGGCAGACAGAGCTTCCCGACGAATGGCTTCCCGGCGGCGATGTATGGCTTACGAGAAGAGAAGAAAGCTCCGTTTACGTTAATTTTGAAGGACAGATAAAAGACTATTGGGACAACGGTCATCATCAGGTGGAAATAATTGATCCCGATACAATCAAGGCTGTACCTTATGATATGTTCATTGCCGGTAAGGACGGCAGAGGAATAAGCGTTCTCCGTCTGTGGTCAAGCGAGGGAACGGGAATTGACATGTCCCTTTTCAATGAAGGACAGCACCTCAAAGCCATTGAAAGAGATGCAATGGCACAGACTATATGCAAAATTCTTTATCCTGCTGACAATCACCCTGAAGGAAAGAGCCTTCGTCTCAGACAGCAGTACTTCCTTGTTTCCGCATCGGTTCAGGATGTAATAAGACGCCATTTAAGAGAACACGGTACGATGGAAAACATTCCCGAAAAAATGGCACTTCACATTAACGACACTCATCCTACTCTTGTAATACCCGAGCTTATGAGAATTCTTCTTGACGAATGCGGCTACGGCTGGGATGATGCATGGAGAATCGTTACGGGAACGGTAGCCTACACAAATCATACCGTTATGGCTGAAGCACTTGAATGCTGGGGCGAGGACCTTGTACGCAGACTAATTCCGAGAATATATCAGATTATAAAAGAAATTGACAACCGTTTCAGAGCTTACGTATGGAACTGTACTCATGATGCAGATTATGTGGAAAGAACTGCAATAATTTCAAACGGTGCCGTCAGAATGGCAAACCTCTGTGTTGCCGCATGCCACAGTGTCAACGGTGTTTCGGCTCTTCACTCACAGATACTTAAGGATACTGTTTTCAACGATTATTACAGACTTACTCCCGAGAAATTTACAAATGTGACAAACGGCATTGCACACAGACGTTGGCTGTGTCAGGCAAATCCGGAGCTTACGGAGCTTCTCACAAAGAAGATAGGTGACGGTTTTATTGTAAACGGTGAGGAGCTTGTAAAGTTCAGAGAATTTTCTGACGACAAGGCTGTGCTTGAACAGCTCGGAAAAATTAAGCTCAACAACAAAAAGAAATTTGCAGACCACATTTATAAGACAACGGGAATAAAGCTTGATACACAGTCTCTGTTTGATGTTCAGGTAAAGCGTCTTCACGAGTACAAGCGTCAGGAAATGAATGCACTGCACATACTGAGTAAATATCTTGAAATCAAGGAAAATCCCAACGGAAATTATGTTCCGCACACTTATATTTTCGGTGCAAAGGCTGCTCCCGGATATTATGTGGCGAAGAAGATAATAAGCTTCATTATTGCTCTTTCAAACATGATAAACAACGACCCCGATGTAAACAAATTCCTCAAGGTAGTTTATGTTGAAGATTATAATGTCACAAAAGCAGAGCTTCTCATGCCTGCAGCTGACATCAGCGAACAGATATCTCTTGCAGGTACAGAGGCTTCGGGTACGGGTAACATGAAGCTTATGATAAACGGTGCAATAACACTGGGAACCATGGACGGAGCCAACGTAGAGATATATGACAGTGTCGGAGATGACAACCTCATAATTTTCGGCATGAAGACTCATGAGGTAAATGAACTTAAAAAGAGCGGTTATGTTCCTGCAAACTTCTATCAGAACAATCCCACGCTGAGAAAAACCATTGATTTTATCAATTCTCACACAATAGACGGAAAATCTTTCCCCGAAATCGGAGAAACCATAAAGCATCACGACCCCTATATGGCACTTGCTGATTTTGCAGATTATGCTCTGGCACAGAAAAAGGCAGAAGAAATATATCTTGACAAGGAAAGACTTAACAAAATGTCACTTCACAATATTGCGGGAGCAGGTATTTTTGCCGCAGACCGTTCAATAAATGACTATGCAAGAGACATCTGGCACACTGTAAAAGCAGCAGAAAAAAACAAAAAATAATCCGTTCATTATGCAATACGTTTAACATCGTATTGCATTTTGGTTTTAAATAACTTATTATTATATTATCAGTTTTTTCGGGAGGTCTACCGTGAAAATACCTTTTGATCCGTCAAAATCATGGCACAAGTCAATAAACGGTGCTGTGGCTGCAGGAAATTCCCTGTGGCTGAGAGTGGTACTGCCCAGAGACTTCGGAGTTACTGCCTGCAGACTTATAATATCAGAGGACGGCAAAAAAGATGTTTACACGGACATGACATGGGATAATACAGACGGAATTGAGGAATGGTGGCAGACAGAAATACATTTTTCCGAACCAAAGCTTCTGTTTTACCGTTTTCAGTACGAAAACTCATGGGGCAAGACCGACATAGGTCCTGCAAAGGGCTCACTTCTCGGTGAGATATGCAGCAAGGAAAAATGGCAGCTTACGGTATACTCCCCCGATTTTTCGACACCCGACTGGATAAAGGGCGGTATCATATATCAGATATTCCCTGACAGATTCTGTTTTTCGGGAGAGATAAAGAAAAATATACCTGCAGACAGAGTGCTTCGTGATGATTGGGGAGGATTGCCGGCGTACAGACCGGATAAAAACGGAATAATAAGAAATAATGACTATTTCTGCGGCGATTTCAAAGGAATAATTGAAAAACTCCCCTACATTGCTTCTCTCGGAGTAAACTGCATTTATCTAAACCCCATTTGTGAAGCTCATTCAAATCACAGATATGACACGGCCGACTACATGAAAACAGATGTGCTTCTCGGAAGCAACGAAGATTTTTCACTTCTGTGTAAGAAGGCTGAGGAATTCGGCATTTATGTTATCATTGACGGTGTATACAGCCACACGGGAGCAGACAGCATATATTTCAACAAATACAACAGATATGACAGTGTCGGTGCTTATAATGATGTTTCTTCCCCCTATTTATCCTGGTACAATTTCGGAAAGACTAAGGACGAATATGACAGCTGGTGGGGTATTGATACTCTGCCCGAAACAAATGAAAACGACCACTCTTTCTCTGAGTTTATCACGGGAGAAAACGGTGTCATTGATTTCTGGCTGAAGCTCGGTGCAAAAGGCATAAGACTTGACGTTGCAGATGAACTTCCTGATGAATTTCTTGACAAAGTAAGAATTGCCGTTAAAAGAAACGGAAGCGACAAATATCTTTTAGGCGAAGTATGGGAAGATGCATCAAACAAGATAAGCCACGGCGGAAGAAGAAGATTCCTGCAGGGTAATCAGCTTGACTCTGTAATGAATTACCCCTTCAGAAAAGCCATAACTGACTTTCTTCTCAATTCCAATGCAGAGAGTTTTATGCATTCTGTATTCCTTATTACGCAGAATTACCCTGAAAATGCCCTTCACTGTATGATGAATCATTTAGGAACTCATGATACCGAAAGAATTCTTTCTTTGCTCTCAGGCGTTTCCTGCGAAGGAAAAAGCAGAGAAACTCAGGCACAGATTAGCATAAGTGAAGATTCTCTGAAAAAAGGAATCAGACTTCTGAAGCTTGCCATGGTTATGAACTTCACTCTGCCCGGTGTTCCCTCAATATATTACGGCGATGAAGCTGGACTTACGGGGTGCAAAGACCCCTTCAACAGAAAATGTTACCCTTGGGGCAATGAAAACGCCGAAATTCTCGATTTTACAAGAGAACTCGCACAACTTCGCAGAAATTACGAAGTCCTCAAGAATGGCGGTTTTTACCCCATTTCTGCAACTCTCGGTTGTGTCGCATATCTGAGATATAAAGAGGGAGCAAAAAGGATATTTGTAATAATCAATAAAAACCCCCATCACATCACATATCGGCTAAATCCCGATATGACGGAAATGACGGCAATTTCAGGCGGTGCAAGATTCGGTGAAGGAGTTATCGTACCCGGAAACGGCTATGCTATACTTTCCGATTATTGACAAAATGATGAATAAAAAATTATCAGCAGACCAATACTTTTTTACAAAGTCGGTCTGCTGATTTTTTAGTTTGAAAAGCATAGCATTTATCATGGCTGATGCCCGATAAATTATGATTTACAGCATCAAACAGCAAAGATGCATTAAAAGGAAAAAGGAGCTGACCCTTTTCGGAATCAACTCCTATAAACCCTAATTAAAACTGCAAATAATGCTTTAATTAATTATTTTCAGAGATTATTTTCTCTTCTTGGAAACTACGAATGCAGCACCGGCAACAGCAACTACACCAGCAGCAACAGCAAGGAGACCGATGTCACCTGTGGGCTTGTCGTCAGCTGAGGGCTTGTCAGCGGGCTTGTCTTCGGGCTTCTCAGAGGGTTCTTCAGAGGGCTCTTCTGAGGGCTCTTCTGAGGGTTCTTCTGAGGGTTCTTCAACCTCAACCTTTGCAAGACCTACGCAAGGATAGTCAGCAATCTTTTCTTCTGTTTCAAGAGTAACTACAGCTGAAAGAGCGATTTCGATATCATTTGCTGTCTTTCCTTCAGCGAGCTTGAAATAGAAAACAGCAACTTCAAAAGCATTAGCATTGATACCTGCTGATTCTTCTTCCCAATCCATGTTGGTGTTTGCATCCCATTCTTCAGTTGCCCAAAGATTTTCAAGGAAATTGAATGCATAAGAAACTTCGCCGGCAGCAGCACCATTGATAGCGGAGTTAAATGTGTTAGCTTCCTTATCAATAGCAGCGGCAACCTGCTTTGCGTCTTTACCGTCTGCACTTGAGGCATAAGATACAACGCTTTCATCATAAGTGAGAGTAACGTCAGCAGCAGCAAGACCAATGCTGTTTTCAGCAACAAGAGTTACAGGATAGAAACCCTTTTTGTTTACTTCGCCAAGTACGAGCTTAAGCTGAGCACCTTCAGCAGGAGCTGCAAAAGCTACAGCTGAAAAGCAAGCAAGCATAGCAACTGTGATTACAACTGCAAGCACTTTTTTTGCAATTTTCATTTTTAAGGACCTTCCTTTTTCTAAATTTTATATTAAGAGCATTGCAACTCATAATATATTTGATTACAAAACCCAAAATTACAGGGTTTACGGAGATATTATACAACAGGTACACACATAAGTCAATAGAAAATACAAAATTTAAACATTTAAATATACTCATTGACAGGAAGCGGAATACGGCTGTATAATCATTTTATAAAAAACATTATTACTTCAGGTAACATAAAGTTTCTTGAAGTATTTTACACTAAAATACATAAAAAAGTCAATTGTTAATTTTATGATTTTGAAGCATTTTTTACTGTTCATATTATATAATTTGTATAAAGACGGCTATCCTTCCCCTATATATGGAAGGGACCGCAGAAAAGAGGGATAACATGCATGCAACAATGGATGAACTGAGAAGAGAGTGTTTGCTGTGCAGAAAATGTCCGTTGTGCGAAACAAGGCACAATGTTGTTTTCGGCGTCGGAAACGAAAATGCTGAAATCCTTTTCGTCGGTGAAGCACCGGGAGAAAACGAAGACCTTGAGGGTGAGCCCTTCGTAGGCAGAGGCGGAAAGCTTCTTGATTTATACATGGGCGGAATCGGTCTTGACAGAAAGGATAATATTTATATTGCAAACATGCTGAAATGCCGTCCTCCGCAAAACCGTGACCCGAAGCCTGCTGAAATGGATGAGTGCATCGGATGGCTCAGAAACCTTGTACATATAATGAGACCTAAAATTATCGTCTGCGTCGGAAGAATTGCTGCACAAAGACTTATATCTCCCGATTTCAGAGTTACCAGAGATCATGGAATATTTTATAATAAAAACGGAACACTTATGATGGGAACATTTCATCCCGCCGCACTTCTCAGAGACCCCAGAAGAAAAAGCGATTGCTTTGAAGATTTCCTGAAGCTTCAGGACAAAATTAAGGAACTCGGCATAAAAACGGATTTTACATAATATATCCTTTTTAAAGAATACTTTCTGCCTTCTTATATTTTTACCTGTAAAAAAGCCGTTTTCGCTGTAAATCAGCGGAAACCGGCTTTTTCTTTTTTTAACAATTTTTTAAAATGACACACGGGCAGATACCGAAGTATCCGCCCGTTAGCAACATCAGATTATGAATTAGAGAATGTCACCGGTGTCAGGAATGTCAACAGGATCCTTGTCTTCGCCGCAGTCACAGTCAGGACCACAGTTTTTGCAGTCGTCATCGCAGTCGCCTTCGCAGGGACAATCTTTGTCACAACCGCAATCATAAGTGCAGTCACAGTCGGGACCGCAGTTTTCGCAATCGTCGTCACAAGCACCGTCACAGGGACAATCGTCGTCACAACCACAACCGTCATCAACGGGAGGTTCTGTGGGCTCTTCACCGCTGCTGCCGAGAGAATCACCGAGACCGCCGAGAGAGTCACCGGAACCGCCGAGTGAATCACCAAGACTGCCAAGTGAATCCATTACACCACCGAAATCAAGGCTTCCGCCGAGAGAATCCATCATACCGCCAAGGTCAAAATCACCGAGCACGCTGCCGATATCAAAATCGCCGAGCATTGAACCGATGTCTGAAAGCTGCATTGCTTCATCAGCAACAGTAGCAGAAACGGTAAGTGTTACGGATAATGCGAGAATAAGAGCTACAGAAATTGCAATGATCTTTTTCATAGAAAAAACCACCCTTTCTAATAGTAAAAGCATATAGGATTTCTATACACAATTAATATACTACAAACTATATGTCATTGTCAACAAGAAATTTAAATAAACAGAATAATTTTTCTTTAACAGCAGATATTAATAATATAAACAGGAATAAAGAAGGGAAACAGCATGGATAAAGAAAAAAACAAAAATCCTTCACGAAAAAAAACAGTAAGAAGCTTCGGAACATCTGCATCGGGCAGAATAATCAGTGCAGATAAAAACATCGTAAGCGATGTGCTCGGAAGTTATACGGGAACACCCGTAAACCGGGGCTTTTCACAGGATCAGCCTGACTTATATCCCGTTCAGGATGCAGATGACCTGTAGGATTTATCTGAACCTTTTTCAGAGAGAGCTTTATTTAAATCACAGATGGCTTAAGTTTGCTTTTCAGCAGACCTGAGCCATCTGTTTTAAGGATTCAATTATTTAACTCTTTCGCTTTTTAATCTGCGGAAAGGTCATAGTCTCCTTTTGTGAAGATATCGGCAACAGTCTTTTCGCCGTCAATTATTGCTTTTGTTTCGCTGAGAGATGACACACCGTAATAAGCATAAGTCTGATTTATCTCCGAAACAGCAGTTTCAAGCGTGGATTTTGTCTCCTCATCACTGCCCTCATAAAGGTGTTCAACAATGAGAATGAGGTCACAGGCATCAAGGGACATATTAGCCGAATAATAGGACATAAGATAACCTGTGGCACTTTCATAGTCTCCCTTGAGAAGATATGCAATACCTGCCTGTTTTGAGCACATAGCAGATGAGCCTGCATATTCGATACCCTTAAGGGCTGCTTCAAGGGAAGCATCGATATTGCCGTTTGCTCTTTCCGTAAGAGCTATTACACTGTTTACATATTCATCGGCAATGTTGATTTCAAGAAGAGTTTCCGCATAGTTTCTTGCGGCAGTAAAATTATTGTTATTGATATAAGTTTCAAGATAATAATAGCCGTAAACGAAAGGATACTGAGGCATATTTTCCTCTATTGCCCTTATAAGTGCAAGTTTATCAACTGTGGAATCCGCATCGGTGGATGCTGCAAAATAGAGGCAATAATTTACCATTGCTCTGTCATAGGCTGTGGCATCTTCTTTACTGAGGAATTCATCAAATTCTTTGCTGAGAGCATCGTAATCAATGGCTGTACCGGCCTGATAATACTGGGCATAATAGGGGGAGAATATCTCACTTGTTGCTTCCAGTGCAGCAAAAACAGCATTCAAATCTTCAAGAAGAAGCTTTTCTTCTTCTGTAGCTTCAGCCATTGCTTCATCTGTCACATAAGTCTCAATAAGAGTTGCAGGTTCAGAAAGGTTACCTGTCATGAATATGATGTAAGCAGTTCTGAGATATACGGAAACATCAGTTATTCCCAGTGCTTCAAGAACAGAGGACAGTGTTGCATAGCAGGTGGAAGCCTCCGTAAGATTGTGCTCATTTTCGGCTTTTATTGTTTCAACAGCATAAATTACCACATCGGCAAATACATCTGCAAACTGTTCGCTGAGTTCTGTTTTTGCGAGAACCTCGGCTTTGATGTCAGTTTCAGCGATTTTTTCATTTTCAATAGCTTCAAGTGCCATATCATAAGCACTGACTTCAAGTGCAGAGAAGGCTTCTGCATCCTTCATCATTGCAGCATATTCTTCTGTAACATTTTCAGTTGTAGGGTCAACGGCAACGGAAGCCAGAACATAAGCTTCTGTTATATAGCCCTTTGAATAAAGCGTTGTACAGTAGGTTTCTGCAAGAAGTCTTGAATCTGCACCGAGAGACACGAAACCTGAATATGCATTACCGTAATAATTTACTGCAGTGAGAACATCAACTATACCGTCGGCAGAAGCATTATATATACAAGCGGAAGCAAGAGAAGAAAGTATTTCCGTTATATCTTCTTTAAGTTCCTCGGGAATGTCAAGTCCCTTTGTAAGAACATCGTCAGCGGGAATCTCGGAAACACCTGCAGTATTGTCAAATGTTACGGCAAGGGACTTTATGGCAATATCATTTACCGTATCGACCTTCTTGAGGAATTTCTTAAACTGAGCTGATGCGGGATTTGCTGTCATATCATCCGTCATATTTGCTTTCATATATGAATATGCCGCAGCAAAACCGTCATTTTCATAAGTAAGAACCACTGTTTCTTCAAGAAGCATTACATTGAGAGCCTTCATGAACATACTGTCTGAATCTTTACTGAGAGAAATTGCCTCCTCGTAAAGTTCTGTTTTTTCTTCATAAGTTTCCGCAGAAGAAGCCTTGGCGTACAAATCAAAACACTGAATGATATCGGGGTCACTGACAACAACAGCGAGAGCAGTAACCAGAATACCGATTACACTGACAAGGAGCACTGCAACAACGGAAATTATTGCAATTTTAAGTCCTTTTCTGTTCTTCTTCTGTTTGCGGGGCTTTTCTGAAGCCTGTGATTTTTCTTCATTTTCATCTTCCTCTTCGGGCTCTTCCTCTTCGGCACCCTCTTCAAGTTCCTGAATAACGGGAAGTTCATTTGCTTCATTTACCGTTTCATCATATTTTTCCTGGAATGTATCTCTGAGATTTTCAAGCTCCTCATTGAGTTTTTCACTTTCAAGAGCTTCTTCACCGGGAAGACCTGTCTTGTTGTTATCGTCGTTCATAATTTTTCCTCCGAAAATTGAATTTACTGAAGTTTAACATTTTTTTGGAAACAATCCAACATATATTAATATAATATTCTTAACCAAAACTTAAAACCGTATATCTAAATCATAATTCCGTCATTATGATAAGTGTACCGTTTTTTACGGAAATTTCCGCTTTTTCTGCTTCAAAAGAATTACTGACACCGAGTGCAAAGCTGTTTATAAGCACAGCATCACTGAGAGTATACTTAAGCCCCGCAAGAGAAACACCCTCACATTTTTCGCTCCATGAAAAAACCGAAACCGTCTTTCCTTTTTTTCCTTTGAGAGAGATTTTACCGCAGCACACTGCAGTTACAACATAACCCTCGCCGAAAAGAAAGGCTTTTATTCCTTTTTCACTGAGCTGTGCTATAATCGTGTAATTTGCAAAGGTATGGTCAGGTCGACCACCCATGCCGCCGTATATATATATTTCGTCACAGCCTTTTTCAAGAGCGATATTCACTGCGGCATAAGTGTCCGTAACATCCTTTTCAACGGGAAGTTTTATCACATTTACGGAAGGTATCTTTTCCGAAGAATCGAAATCTCCGACAGTGATGTGCGGTGTTATACCGTGTTTTTCAAGAATTTCGTGTCCTGCATCGGCGGCAATAATAAAATCCTCAGGACATATAACGGGGAACTGCCCGTCATAAACGCCGCCGCCGAAAACAAATGCTTTTTTCATATTGCTTCACCTGTTATCACAGAATATATATCCTTTACTCCGGGAGCAATATATTCGGCTGTATCCATATCTCCTTCTTCACAGAAGCCGTATAATACTCCGATACATTCTATTCCCGCAGCTTTTGCAGCCGACACATCAAATTTTGTATCTCCCACAAGCACAGTCTCTTCTTTTGTTACGCCGAAATATGAAATTGCTTCAAGGGCAAGTCCCGATTTATCCGAAACATGAGAAGAAAAGCCGGGACAGAAAAATCCGTCAAAAAGCGACTCCAAGCCCTGTTCTGCTGCAATTTTTCTTACAAAATCATAAGGCTTACTTGAACACACTGCTGTTTTACAGCCTTCCTCCCTCAGCCTTTTAAGCAGCTCTTTCATGCCGTCAAAAACTATGAGCTCGGTAGAGCCGACGGGAGCATAGCGTTCACGGTAATATGCAACAAGTCTTTCGGCTGCTTCATCATCGGCACCACACTGCCATCTGAAGCTGTCAAAAAGAGAAGGTCCGATAAATTTACGCAGTATATCATCGGGAAGAATTTCCATTCCCTCTTTTTCCAGAGCGTATCTTATACAGTTATATATACCCTCACTGTTATCGATAACAGTACCGTCAAAATCAAAAAGTATAAGTTTTTTCTTCATATTTATTCTCCGCAATATTTATCATAAGCGTCAAAAAGTCTTCGGGATACTTCTTCAACAGTACCGTCAGCATCGACGTATACTATATTTTCTTTTTCTTTGAGAATATCAAAAACGGTATCAAACTGTCGGCTTATCTTTGTGAGGCTTTCGGTGTTTTCGTATATTTCAATGGCTTCATCAGGTCTGTTTGCCCTTATTCTCTCAATACACTTTTCAGGTGACATTGTAAGAAAAAGCACAAGGTCAGGTCTTCTAATCTTCGGACAGGAAAAATGCATATCCATAGTCCATGACAGGTCTGTTTCATGTCCCTGATAAGCAAAGGTTGAATAATAATATCGGTCTGATATAACGGTTTTTCCCTCTGAGAGC
The DNA here is from genome assembly GCA_015065425.1 of Oscillospiraceae bacterium. Classification (GTDB taxonomy): domain Bacteria; phylum Bacillota; class Clostridia; order Oscillospirales; family Acutalibacteraceae; genus RUG806. The sequence continues at coordinate 29,018 of SVQH01000023.1, read as the reverse complement.
ATTTTCTCTATACCGTCTTCACTGTCAGTATTGTGTATTATTCTGTCGGAAAGAAAAAGTGCGGCAAGTGCAAAGGGGTCACAGGGAACTTCCCCAGCCAATATCCTTCTTATAAGTTTTCCCGAAGGGTGTGAGGTGGGCTCTGCCGTTATCACAGCATCTTTACTCTTTCCTTTTATATAATCGGCAAGTATTTTTATCTGCGTGGTCTTTCCTGTTCCGTCAAGACCTTCAACTACAATAAACTTACTCATTATTTTACCTTACTTTCAATAGATTGTCGGAGAGCACAGCAAGTTCTTCCATTGTGAGAGCTTCTGCCCTTACCGTCGGAGAAAGACCCGATAGCGTGAGGGCTTCGCCTACCTTATCCTTTGAGATACCAAGTCCCGATGAAATACCGTTTGCGGCAGTTTTTCTTCTCTGAGAAAAAGCGGCTTTTACCATCTTGAAGAAGAACTCCTCATCATTCACCTTTACGGGAGGCTCTTTTCTTACTCTGAGCCTTATTACAGAAGAATCAACATTAGGAGAGGGGGTAAAGCATTCTCTTTCTACTCCGAAAAGAACCTCTGTCTCAGCATAGTAATTCACTGCAACGGTAATGGCACCCGATTCACGGGAACCGACTTGTGCACAAAGGCGGTCTGCAGCTTCCTTCTGCACCATGACAGTTATATTTTCAACGGGCAGACGGCTTTCAAGAAGATACATCAGTATGGGAGAAGTGATGTAATAAGGAAGGTTTGCACATACATTTACACTTTTTCCCTGAAAATTATCATCAATAAGCTTATGCAGGTCTGTTTTCAGAACATCTGCATTTATAACTTCAACATTTCTGTATCCGTCAAGAGTTTCTGCAAGAACGGGAATAAGACGGGTATCGAGCTCCACCGTTACCACCTTATCTGCCCTTTTTGCAAGTTCCACCGTAAGAACACCAAGCCCGGGGCCTATTTCAATGACACCCGTCCCCTCTTTTGCTCCGCCCATTTCAGCCATTCTCGGGCATACTGTCGGGTCAATGAGAAAATTCTGTCCGAGACTTTTTGAAAAGGAAAAACCGTGTCTTCCGAGAATTCTTTTGATAACATTAATATCTGTAAGTTCCATATTATCCTACTATATATTTTTCATATTCCGAAGAAACTGCAGCCCATTTTTCGGTATCTTCAGGTATAAATTTCTTCAGTTTTTCACCTTCGGCAATAATTCTTCTTGCTTCATAAATATCTGAAATTTCACCCGTGGACATGAGCTGAATTGCAATATTACCGAAAACGGTGGCTTCAATGGGTCCGCCGTATACGGGAATACCGCAGGAGGATGCCGTCATCTGAAGAAGAAGTCCGTCCTTTGTACCTCCGCCCACAACATTTATATGCGGATATTTCTTACCCGTACATTTCTGTATTCCGCCGAGAACATATCTGTATTTGAGTGCAAGGCTTTCATATATACATCTTACAACCTCGCCTACGGTTTCGGGGACATACTGACCCGTTCTTCTGCAAAAATCCTTTATTCTTGAAGGAAGGTCTCCCATTGCAACAAAATCGGGAGCATCAGGGTCAATGAAGCACTTAAAGGGTTCGCACTCAAGAGCCATTTTTTCAAGCTCTGCATAGGAATATTCCTTACCTTCTCTTATCCACTGACGGCGGCTTTCCTGAATGAGCCAGAGCCCGCAAATGTTTTTAAGGAAGGCTGTTGTATAGTTGTATCCGCCTTCATTTGTAATGTTGAAGGCAAGGGATTCTTCATTTACTATGGGCGTATCTGTTTCCGTGCCGAAAAGTGACCATGTACCGCAGCTGATAAACGCAAAGTCTTTTTCAAGACCGGGAACAGCCGTAACGGCAGACTGGGTATCATGACCCGCAACGGAAATAACAGGCACAGAGGGCACACCCAATTCCTCACATATCTCATCGCTGAGATTTCCGAGGACGGTTCCCGTTTTAACTATTTCGGGGAGTATATTCATGGGAATACCGAGAGCAGTGCATATTTCTTCACTCCACTCCCTTGTATTTATGTCCACAAGCTGAGAAGTGGTGGCAATGGAGTACTCTGCACACATTTTGCCCGTAAGAAAATATGAAAGAAGGTCGGGCATAAAAAGTAGTTTATCTGCTTTTTCAAGAAGCTCGGGGCGATTAAGCTTAAGACTTAAAAGCTGGAAACAGGTATTAAAATCCATAAACTGAATACCCGTAAGTTCGTAAAGTCTCTTTTTGTCAATAAATTCAGAAGACTTTTCTATCATTCCAGTGTTTCTCTCATCACGGTAATGTACGGGATTTTCAAGAAGCTTTCCGTCCTTGTCAACAAGTCCGAAGTCAACACCCCATGTATCAATACCTACCGAATCAAAGCCGCCGTGGGCTTTTGCCTTGAGAATACCCTGCTTTATTTCATGGAAAAGTCTTAATACATCCCAGTAAAAAGTACCGTTTACCTTTACGGGGTCATTAGAAAAACGGTGAATTTCTTTAAGTGTTATTTTTCCACCGTCAAAAGTACCGAGAATGGCTCTTCCCGAGGAAGCACCGAAGTCAAATGCAAGAACCTTTTTCATAAGTTTTTCTCCTAAAAAGTTATAACAACACGCTTGCTGCAATGAGCATCTGCCCGCCGTAATACATTGCAATATTGATGGGGTCAAGTCTGTATATCTTATTCTTTATTTTTATCTCCGTTCTGTTACCGAACATCATAAGACATACTCCTGCATCGGATATAATGAACATAATGACACCTGCAACAAGAACTATTGAACGAAGCACGGAAATACCGCCGTTCAATGTCATAATTGCCGCACGCACACCGAGAACAACCATAGCATCAATTATCATGGCATATACGGCAACTGCAGGGGCGGTGGGTCCGAGGTCAATTTTTATCTTTTTCTTTGCAAAAATTTCAAGAACAAACATTATGCTCCATGGAATAAGAAGCACAAGGTCCTTAACCGTAAGAGGCACTCTTACTGCAAATGCACTTATATAAAGAATATGTGCAAGGGCGAAGGATATTATGCCGGGAAGCCCTTTCATGCCGAAAAGGTCATATCTCAGCACCCAGTCGCCGATAAAGGAAGCACAAAGACCTGCGACAATAAGCCATGCATACAGCATATTGTTCGGACTGCAGACGAGTGTGAGGTAAAATCCCGCCGCAACAAACGGAAGGGAGGTAAGAAGCTTCTGCCGCATTGAACCGTCTTTATATGCAAAGCGATACGCGAGTACAGCATCTATTACAAGAAAAAGAATAAAAACATATTCCATTTATATAACACCTTTTTTAAGAATGATGTTTGCGTATAAAGCCTTTTCGCTTGTTGCGATAACCGCATAAGCTTTCTTTGTTCTGTCATAGAAATCAAATCTCTCAACCTGAGAAATATTTGTGCTGCCGTTGTGCTTATTGATTATTTCTTCATAGGTTGCCCATATTTCTGGAGTGGGATCGTCCTTTGTGGTAGCCATAAGAGAAACGGGAGAATCTACATAAGTATCAAGAGGAAAAAGCTGTAAAACAGCGTCAAGGATTTCAGGAACACCGAGACCGTCACAGCGGATAAGTCTCTGAGCACAGGATGCTGCGGGGAAATTACCGTCACCGATAACTATTTCATCACCGTGACCCATTTCACATAAAATTTTGAGAAGCTCGGGAGAAACCAGAGCAGGAATACCTTTAAGCATAAAATTACCTCCGTTTTATTAGTCTTCAGGCGGAATTCCGTCTGTATACTGTGAATTATATAAAAGAGCATAGAAGCCGTCTGCTTCGAGAAGCTCCTTATGAGTACCCTGTTCAACAATGGTACCCTTTTTCATGACAAGAATATTGTCAGCGTTTTTAATGGTTGAAAGACGATGGGCAATAACAAAGCTCGTTCTGCCTTCCATAAGAGAATTCATTGCCGTCTGTATTTTCTGTTCCGTCTTTGTATCAACGGAAGATGTGGCTTCGTCAAGAATCAGAACCTTCGGGTCTACGATAATGGCTCTGGCGATTGTAAGAAGCTGACGCTGACCCTGAGAGATATTTGTTGCATCTTCTGTAAGAAGGGTATCAAAGCCTTCGGGAAGTGTCATTATGTAATCGTATATCTGAGCAGTCTTTGCCGCCTCGATTATCTCTTCTTCCGTAGCATCGTCTTTACCGTATTTTATATTATCTCTTACAGTACCCTTGAAAAGCCATGTATCCTGAAGAACCATACCGAAATTGGAACGCAGTGCATTTCTCGACATGGTGTATATATCGGTTCCGTCAAGATATATATGCCCTGAATTTATATCGTAAAAACGCATGAGAAGATTTACGATAGTGGTCTTACCTGCACCTGTGGGGCCGACAATAGCAGTAATACTTCCGGGCTTTGCAGTGAGAGATAGTCCGTCTATAAGAGGTACATCCTCAACATATCTGAAGGAAACATCCCTGAATTCAACAAGTCCCTTTGTCTCTTCAGAAGGTTCGTTTTCGCAGTTATCGGGAGCCTCATCCAGCTCGTCCAGCATTGAAAACACACGCTCTGCGGAAGCAAGTGATGACTGAATATTGTTGATAATTCTTGAAACATTTATAATGGGAGATGAAAAAGAGGACGAATATGAAAGGAATTTCTGAATATCGCCTATTCCTGAGAAAGCTGTGTTCGGAATGGTACCGTTGTGAATACCTATGAAGAAGAAGCCGCCTAAAAGACAAATGAAAACATAGTTTATATTTTTAATGAGAGTGAGAACAGGATTAAGAATACCGGAAATCATATTTGCCATAAATGAGTTTTTACCGAGTCTTTCGGTAATACCTCTGAATTCCCTTACGGATTCATCCTCATGACCGAACATTCTGACTATGGTATGACCTGCATACATCTCTTCTATATGTCCGTTGAGGTCACCCATGGTATCCCAATATCTTCTGAACCATACCTTTGACACCTTTGAAACTTTATAAGACACATAAGCTGAAACGGGAACAAGGCAGACAGCTGCAAAAGTCATGGGAATATTACCCGTGGTAAGCATCATAACAAAAGAGCCTACAACCTGAATGAGACTTGTCATGACAGTGAGAATACTTCCCTGAAGGCTTGAAGACACATTTTCAATATCATTTATAATCTTGGAAATGACCTGACCCTTTGTCTGCTTGTCAAAATAACTGAGAGGAAGCCTTGAAAGCTTGCTGTTGAGCTGTGAACGCAGTCCGCATACAAGTCTCTGAGAAACCCCTGCGGAAACGAATTCCTGAAGAAAGGTAAAAAGACTGGCTGCAAGATAAAGCCCCGCAAGAATGGTAAGCTGGTCGAATGTGGCGGTAAAATCAATGGTTCCGCCCGTAAGCCGTCCCTCAATCTGTTTCTGTATAATACTTATTACATTGCCCATAAATTCGGGGGCAACAACATTACACAAAGTACTCATCATCGCACAGATAACAACTATAGCCATAGATATCCGATGCGGTTTTATAAGAGAAACAAAACGCAAAAATGTACCCTTCGCATTTTCGGGTTTCTGCTCGTCCTTTGGCTGATTTCTGTAATCAGCATAACGGCTTTTATACTCAGTTTCGGGAACGGAGATGTTTTTCTTCTTACTCATCGTCATCCACCTCCTTGAGTGCTTCTTCGGAAAGCTGTGTGGCAACTATCTCACGGTAGGTTTCACATGTTTTAAGAAGCTCTTTATGTGTTCCCTGACCGACGACATTACCACCGTCAAGAACAATAATTCTGTCAGCATTAAGAACCGTACCCACACGCTGGGCAACGATTATAATGTTGGCATCGGAAAGATTTTCACGCAGAGATGCACGCAGACGGGCATCGGTAGCAAGGTCAAGTGCAGAGAAGGAGTCGTCAAAGACTATGACCTCTGCACCTTTTACTATGGCTCTTGCAATGGCAAGACGCTGCTTCTGACCGCCCGAATAGTTTTTACCTGCCTGAGAAACGAAGGAATCTATTCCGTCGGGCATAGATGCAACAAAGGACTTTGCCTGTGCAATTTCCAATGCATGCCATATTTCTGCATCGGTGGCATCCTTTTTACCGAAACGGATATTGTCGGCAATAGTACCGCTGAAAAGGAATGCCTGCTGAGGGATAAATGCTATTCTTTCACCGATTTCAGCAGGGTCAAGGTCTTTTACATTTACACCTGCAAGTTTTACTTCACCTTCCGTAACATCATAAAGTCGCGGAATAAGGTTACAAAGTGTGGTTTTTCCGCTTCCCGTAATACCGATTATGGCAGTAGTCTCTCCGGGACGGGATTCAAAGCTGACATTTTTAAGTTCAAAGGGAATCTGAGGCTCTGCAGGCTTCTTCTTCTTTGATTTCGGAACAAACCGCTTTTTCTTTTCCTCTTTGATAACGGGCTTGTACTTAAAGGATACATTTGAAAATTCAAGTTTACCTGCATCCTCTTTTTTTGGAGTAACGGGATTTTCGGGAGGAAGGATATCGGAGACTGCATCCATTATTACTTTGATACGCTTACCTGAAATGGAAGCTCTGGGGATGGAAACAACTATGGAAACAACGGAGGTGAGTGCACCGATTATAAGAGTGAAATAGGAAATAAACGCATACATGTTGGGAATGGTATGCAGTATTTCCTCCTCTTGTGTCACTATATCAAGGTCATTGGCAGCCATGACACAAAGATAAATGATAACACAGATAAGTGTATACATAAGAAGGGTGAGAATGGGAAGAAAACCTGCCATAATACGGCTGGCTTTGAGAGAAAGTCCCGTAAGCTCAAGATTTGCCTTCATAAAACGGTCATCTTCATATTCGCTCTTATTGAAAGCTCTGATAACTCTGATTCCGCTTATTTTTTCTCGCATTATCTGATTCATTTTATCAACAAGCTTCTGAACCTTTGAGTACAAAGGCATGATTATTGAAATAAGAACAACGGCAAGAACAGCGAGAACGGGGATTGCCCACAAGGACAGTTTTGCAAGTTCGGGGTTGAGAGAAAAAGCAAGCACAAGGCCGCCCACAAGCATAATGGGAATGGGCACAAGGGATTTCAGAGTATTGAGAACAATGTCATGCACCTGCCTAACATCATTGGTGGTTCTCGTAACAAGTGAAGCAACGCCTATTTTATCAATATCACTGTGAGAAAGACGGGACACCTTGTCAAAAATATAGTTTCTCATGGTAATGGCATATCCCACAGATGTTTTTGTGGAAAAATATGTATTGGCTATGGAAGTAACAATACTGAGAAGGGTAAAACCGAGAAGAGCAAGACAAAGTTCCACAAGTTTTTCCATGTTATACTCAAGAATTCCTTCAGCAAGGATATCCTTGGTATAAAGAGGTATCAGCAGCTGTAACAGAGTATTGACGGTAGAAAAAACTATCGACAATATAAGAAAGCCCGTATGCGGCTTTAACATCGATAATACCTTTTTCATTTCACGCCTCCGAAATTTAAATATAAATTATAATAGCATAGTTTACGCAGGAATACAATATCAGAAAACAAACTTTTTAGATGAAATAAATTTTTATGCACTCGAAAAATGTATATAAAACTAAGGTAAAGTTTTGTATATTTTTCCAATTTTAAGTTATTTTGTTTTTAATACTTGTTTTTTTTGTTTTTTTGAAGGATAATATAAAAGATTTCTTGCCGCACTTTTTTATACGGCAAAATATAGAAAAAAAAGGATTTCAAAAATGGTATTTTCAAGCCTGATTTTCTGCTTTGCATTTTTACCGATAAATCTCATCTGTTATTTTGCATGTAAAGATATAAAGACAAAAAATATTGTTCTTCTCATTTTTTCACTTGTCTTTTACGCATGGGGCGAACCTGTATATATCGCCATTCTTGTCCTGATGTCACTTTTCTGCTGGCTGTTCTCACGGCTCATAGATACGGCAAAAAGCAGACAGGAACAAAAAATGTGGCTGGCGGCAGCAGTTGCAGTATGTCTCGGCTCCATCGGTTATTTCAAATATATAGGCTTTGCAGCGGATACCTTCAATTCAATAATCGGCACAGACCTGATACCTGTTCCTCAGGTGACGCTTCCGATAGGTATTTCGTTTTATACCTTCCAGCTTCTGACTTATGTCATTGATGTTTACCGTAAAGCAGTTCCTTCACAGAAAAGTTTTTGGAAAGTACTTCTTTATGCAAGTCTTTTCCATCAGTGTATAGCAGGTCCCATTGTCCGTTACGGTGATGTGGAAAACGAGCTTACCATGAGACGTGCAGACCTTACTGACATTTCAAACGGTTTTACAAGATTTGCATGCGGCCTTGCAAAAAAGGCTGTTCTTGCAAACGGCTGCGGAGCTGTGGCAGATACTCTGCTTCTTACGGATGCGGCAATAGGAAATGCGGCAGAAATTACGGCAAACCTTGAAATTCTTTCAGGCAGAAGTGCACTCGCCTTATGGGTGGGAATGGCATTCTATATGCTTCAGATATATCTTGACTTCTCGGCATATTCCGACATGGCAATCGGTATGGGACTTATCTGCGGCTTCCACTACAAAGAAAACTTTGACTATCCCTATATTTCGGCCTCTGTCACGGAGTTCTGGAGAAGATGGCACATGTCACTGGGAACTTTCTTCAGAGATTATGTATACATCCCTCTCGGCGGCAACCGCAAAGGGAAGGCAAGACAGATATTCAATCTTTTTGTTGTATGGGGACTTACCGGACTGTGGCACGGAGCATCATGGAATTTCGTACTCTGGGGACTTTATTTCTTCGTGCTTCTCGTTATAGAAAAATTCTTCCTTGGCAATGTTCTTAAAAAACACAAGCTCATCGGCAGAGTATACCTTCTCGGTACAGTTTATCTCGGTTGGATATTCTTTAAATTCACCGATTTCTCCCTTCTCGGCACTGTTTTTAGGGGTATGTTAGGTCTCAACGGCAACAGACTTTTCACTTATGAAGCATTCAGATTTTCTGCAGGCTATATTTTCTTCTTCATCATCTGTGCGGTTGCATGTACCCCCATTGCCAAGTACGCAAAAAAGATACTGATGAAACTGGCTACAAAAAATGTGGCAGCTAACATTACCTACAGAGTCTGCGACGTAGCATTGCCCGTAATTCTTATAATAATTGCGGCTGTCACACTGGTCGGTGACTCCTATAATCCTTTCCTCTACTTCCAATTCTGATAAGGAGACAAAGACACAATGAAAAATTTTTCACCGGTACAAAAACACAGGATAACAAAAATTCTGATATGTTTCTGTACGCTAATTGTTATAAGTGCAGTATGCTTCATGATTCCGTTAAGACCCAAGGTCTCGGATACGGAAAAGCGTGAACTTGCAAAATTTCCCGAGTTCAGCTTTTCCGCAATCTCAAGCGGAGAATATTTCGCAGATATATCAAAGTGGTTTTCCGATACTGTTCCCTTCCGTGACACTCTTATGGGATTCAATTCAAAGATACAGAATTTCCTCGGCACTGACGGAGTTATAAAAGGCTTCAATGAGGGGGCAGAGAGTGACGATATTCCGGACCCTGCGGCACCGGGAAATGAAGAAACGTTACCTTATGTCGATCCCACTGAAATGCAGACAGACAATTCCGAAACGCCCGAGGATATAACATATCCCCCCGACGAAAAGGATGCAGTCAATGTCGAACAGTTAGGTGCCATTGTAGTTGTAGACGATTCGGGCTTTGAGTACTATAACTTTGTACAGTCTGCGGCAGACAATTATGCAAAGGCACTCAACACCGCAGCTGCACGCTTCCCGACATATAACATTTATGCCACAATAGCTCCTACAAGTGCAGATATCACACTCAATGAAAAAGTAAGAAAGAATCTAAATGTATCCGATCAGAAAACGGCGATAAACTACATCCTCGGTTCTACTTCGGACAAGGTAAAGAAGTTTGACTGCTTTGACAACATCAAGCAACACAGAAATGAATATGTATACTTCCGTACAGACCACCACTGGACAGCTCTGGGAGCATATTACTGCTATGAATCATTCTGTCAGGCAAAAGGAATTTCTCCTCTTCCCCTCTCAGCCTATGAAGTCCGGAGTTTTGACGGTTTCCTCGGAACCTTCTACAACGATTCGGGTTCTGACCCTGACCTCGGTGCAACACCCGACAGAGTTGATACTTATAAGCCGCCCTGCAATTATTCAATGACGATTACAGACAAAAGCGGAGCAACGAAATCTATGCCCCTTCTTTTTGATGAAACAAATGCTCCTGCTTCATTAAAATACGGCACATTCATCTGTGGTGACAATCCTCTTTCAACTATAACAAACGCAGATAAACCCGACGGTGAGACTTGTCTTGTTGTCAAGGAAAGCTTCGGCAATGCCTTTGTTCCCTTTCTTGTATATCATTACAAAACCGTTTATGTCATAGACTACCGTTACTACAACGGCTCTCTTGCAAGCTTCCTCTCTTCCCATCAGGTAAATGACATTATTTTCTGTAATAATGTATCAATGACAAGAAGCAGCTCACTGGTTACTCAGATGGCAAACTTTATTACAGGATGACAACAGAATAAATCATGATTAAAAGGCTTAGGTTTACAAAAAAAATGTAAACTTAAGCCTTTTCACTGTTTTCTTATTTCTTTATTTTACTCCAGTATTCCTTTGCTGCCTGTTCGGTTTTATTGTCGCCGTAGGTGTAATAGGTTCTGTGCTTTATATTATCGGGAAGATACTGCTGTTTCAACCAATGATTCGGAGCATCGTGGGGATATTTATAATGCTGCCCCTTAACAAGTGCGTCCTCCCCGTCAAAGTGCTTGTTCTGCAGATGTCTCGGAACAGGACCTGCAAGACCTGCTCTGACATCGGAAAGAGCCGCATCTATTGCCGCTTCACCCGAATTGGATTTCGGTGAATTACACACAAGAATAACGGCATCCGCAAGAGGAATTCTCGCCTCGGGAAGCCCTACCTGCATAGCAATATCACAGGCTGATTTCACTATTGGAATTATCATGGGGTAAGCAAGTCCTACATCCTCACAGGCACATACCATAAGCCTTCTCGTAGCAGAAATAAGATCCCCTGCTTCAAGAATTCTTGCAAGGTAATGAAGTGCCGCATCGGGATCCGAGCCTCTCATTGACTTCTGATAAGCAGAGAGCATATCATAATACTCGTCTCCCTGTCTGTCATAGTGCATGGCGGTTTTTGCAGTTATCTGCTTTACGGTATCAAGAGTAATTTTCTTTTTTTCTCCGCCGTTTGCTGACATTGAGCCAAGAACCGTAAGTTCAACTATATTTGCTGCCTTTCTCATATCACCGCCGCAAGACTGAGCTATATATGAAATGACACCATCTTCCGTTTCATATTCTTCCCCTGTATCTTCACTCATAATTGCAAAAGCCCTTTCAATACCCGGTTCGGCATCCTCGGGTGAAATGCTTTTAAATTCAAAAACAGTGCTTCTGCTGAGAACCGCCGAATAAATGTAGAAATAGGGATTTTCCGTAGTAGAGGCGACAAGAGTTATATCACCGTTTTCTATATACTGAAGCAATGACTGCTGCTGTTTTTTATTGAAATACTGAATTTCATCAAGATAGAGAAGCAGTCCGTTGGGAGCTGCAATGGTATTTATCTCTCCTATGACTTCTTTCACATCCGAAAGAGATGCACTGGTTCCGTTGAGAATATGAAGTCTTTTATTGGTTGCGGCGGCAATTATCCTTGCCACGGTGGTTTTACCCGTCCCCGAAGGGCCGTAAAAAATGAGATTTGGGATATTTCCCGATTCAATGATATTACGAAGAACAGCACCCTTTGAAAACAAATGACGCTGACCTGATATTTCATCAAGATTTTTCGGTCTTATCCTGTCTGCAAGAGGTGTAGACATATTATCCTCCGATATTTCTTAAACTATTAAAGACATTGCCTCTGCACGGGTCCTTGCATCAGAACGCATATTTCCTCTGAGAGCAGATGTCTTTGTTTTTGCCCCTGCGGCTCTCGCACCACGCATGGTCATACACAGATGCTCGGCTTCAATAACAACGGCAACACCGAGAGGGTCAAGATTATCCATCAGAAAATCTGCAATCTGAGAAGTGAGCCGTTCCTGTATCTGGGGCCGTCTTGCAAAATTATCAACTATTCTTGCAAGTTTTGAAAGCCCTATGACCCTACCGTTTTTCGGTATATATACTATATGAGCCTTTCCGACAAAGGGAAGAAGATGATGTTCACACATGGAATATAAAGGAATATCACGGACGACAACCATCTCTTCATTTTTTTCTTCGTTGAAAATTTTCAGATGCTCCTGAGGAGAATTTTCAAGACCGCAGAATACCTCTTCATACATGTTCGCAACTCTGCGGGGAGTTTCAAGAAGGCCCTCTCTGTCCGGGTCTTCACCAATGGCGATGAGAATTTCTCTCACCGCTTTTTCAATTCTTTCTTTATCCATTTGTTTTCTCCTACGGTGTATATGTAACTGTAAAACAGGATGAATTGAATGCGTTTTTCATAAGTCCCGTCTGGAACTGATTGTTACCCGTGAGAAGCTTGTTTCCGACTCTTATTTTGGTAACATAACCTCTGTTTTCATCCATTGAAGCTGTATGCTCGATTATTTCCAGCCACTCGGCAGGATTATCGGAAAGAACTATACTGCTGTCGTAAGATTTTATAAGATTATACATCTGATTTACAGTATAGGTTTCAAATGTAATAAAACCGGGACGCTGCATATCAAAGGGACTTTCCACAGGCTGAAGATATGAAAGGTCACCGCCCCATACACTTGCAGATGCTGCCGTCATCCCTGCGGCAAGACCACTGTATACGGACATAATAGGATAGGTCTGTCCTATTACGGTGATATACTCTCCGAAAATCTCATGAACAACCTCTCTGAGATTGTAAGGAAGATTATAATACCCTACAGATGAACATATACCCACATCCCACTTATTGGAAACATAGAAATTCTCACGCATGAGAAGTGTAAAAATACACAAAGCCATGGCTTTGAGACTCTCTTTATATTTCCCGTACTGCGTAACACCGTATATCTCCTGATATACAATTCTTGCAAGAAGCTGTTCGGTGTCAATATAACCCGTCGTGGGGTAATATGTAAGTGACGGAATTTCTGAAGCTTTTTTTATTTCGGTTCCCGTGTAATAATGAGACAGAATCTCATCATAAGTATACCCTGCGTCTTCCATTGACAAAGCACCGTACTGAGAAAGTCCGACTCCGTGACCGTAGCCGTAAACGGTAAATGTAAAAGTACCCGAAGAAGCATTGATTTCGGGAGCATCGGGAACATCCCAGTTAAAGATATAATCTTTGGGACAGTTCACATATTCTCTGTAATCGGATAAAGTCAATGCAATCGGCTGAGAAGGAAGTGCATCAAGTCCTACCGCCGCACGGAGAATAGCCCGTGCATCATTTGCACTGAGTATGGAATCTCCGTCAATATCTCCGACTTTCAAGTGTGCTTTCGTATAATACTCAAGTGAAACAGCATATCTTAATGCATATCTTGCATCGGAGGAAGATATACTTCCGTCGAAGTCAATGTCACCTGCAGAAAACTCATCTGCGAAACTGATTACGGTAAACGAAAGCACAAAAATGATAACTGAAAGGACAGCTGCGGTCAGCTTTTTGATTTTTTTCATAAATTTTCATGGAACCCGTACACAAGAAGAAACGGGCTCCGCTTCTCCTGTTATAAATCGTTATTTCCGGTCACATCGGTAATGGGCTGCCACTCAGTTGTAGCTTCAGGCTGAGTAGCATCATCTTTACCGAAAAGACCTTCAAAAGGATTCCCTCCGGGGAAAATATATTCAATAACGCTGTTCCCCCACTGTGATATGGAATAATCATGAACAGCAAAATATGAAACACAGAATACTATCGCCGCAAGAATAAGTGCAGCAACGGCTATTATGGCTGTTTTATATCTTTTAAGTGCCGCTTTTTCTCTGAGACTTCTGTCTTCGGCATAATCATCATCATTTTCAATTATATCAGTGATAAACACACACAAATCACCGCTGCATCTCGCAAGAAAAGCCGGTATATCCTCACCTTCATAAGAATGTAATTCTCTTACGGCTGTTTCTCTTTCATTGGTAACGGCAAGATATACTATTTTTTCACTGTCGGGACTGTCTCCCGTATAAAACGCATTGGACATAGCCACACCGTAACGGCAGGAAAGAAGCTCTGATGCAGCAACGGAAAGATTTACCACATAATCTATGGGCTGCATATTTCCTCTTTTTTCCGTTATGGGAGATATTTCCGTTCTGTCCGTAAGTTTTTCATTAACCGATACATATTCTTTGAAAAATGAAGCAGTATTCGTTCCTGCAACGGCAATTCTGATATCACGCTCCTCAAGAATATCTGCAAGTTTTTCTGCGTTATATTTCTTGAGTCCTGTAATATCAATGCTTATATGATAGGTCGCATTAAGATACGGAATGACCTGAGATGACATTAAAAATGAAGTTCTGTCTTTTTCAAAAGGAAGAAGAATTATTGTCTGGTTACCGTTTGCAACGGAAAAACCTGCATATTTACCGTCTTCAAGCACAAAAAGACGGGATTGTACAGGCACAAATGCATGGGTCACGGAAAATTCGTAATCCTCTTCTTCGGGGTCTTTCCCGAAGCTTTCACATGCCTTCTGCAAAAGTGAGACATCGCAGTTGAGTTCAAATCCGAAAGCCTTTGAAAGCATAAGTTTTGTTGCGGCAAACTTTGAATGCTCAGCAATAAATACCACCGCATGAGTATCGGAAATGGCTTTTGCTATTGAATTTGTTGCCTTTTTTATGTCGTCAAAAGTCTGTATATCCCCGTTATCGGTAAGATAATCGGAGAAAACATATTTCAGATCTGATTCAAGTCTTTTTGCAGAACTGTGCTCTTGTGTGCCCAGTAAAAAAAATCTGATTTTCATACTCTTTCCTTTTCTTTAATAATTACACACCAAAAAATACTGATTGCCTGTGACCGTTATTCTGTAAAGACAATCTTAATAAAACTGCGTTCTCTATTATTATTGTGAAGCAGCCTCATTTGCGGGAACATCAGGCTGAGGTTCGGGTGCAGGTGCAGG
>SVQH01000023.1:0-13757 GCA_015065425.1 Oscillospiraceae bacterium | reverse complement strand
GGTGCAGGTGCAGGAGCAGGGGCGGGTGCAGGCTCGGGTGTCGGCTGCACTACAGGCTGGGTAGCAACAGGTTCAGAGGGCTGCTCCGCAGAAGGTACACTTGCATCGGGAACAGAAGGAGTTTCTGAAGGATTCTCTGTTCCTGATGTGTTCTCGGGCTGCTGTGAAGGAGGTATCTCAGGCGTAACGGGAGTTACAAAAGACGGGTTTTCTCCCGAAGTTGATTCAGCAACGGCACTTGTAACATCCTCATAGCCTTCATTGGGAACGGTAAGATGCTCATAAGGATTTTTAAGTCCCAGTTTATCGTAATAAATCTGAGGATATCTTGCAGATGAGTTGAAGGATACGAGAGAAGTATCAATTTCCGCACTTTCACCTTCTCTTAAAAGCCTTGCAAAAACAACAAGTCTTCCGCCTTCAAATATATTCTGGTAACAGGTATAAAGAGTAAGTATTTTATCATCTGCTCTTACATCCACACCCGTATTTATCATGGAACGCTGAAGAATACT
This sequence comes from Oscillospiraceae bacterium, assembly GCA_015065425.1. Lineage (GTDB taxonomy): Bacteria > Bacillota > Clostridia > Oscillospirales > Acutalibacteraceae > RUG806. The sequence continues at coordinate 13,242 of SVQH01000023.1, read as the reverse complement.
TCCTATAACACCCATAAACTGCTCATCGGAAGAAAACTCCGGATATATATACTTGAACACATGTCCCCTGTCTGCTGCCGGTGTTGAATTTGTAAGCATAACCGCGAATATCTTCCACTGAGTATTATTATACAAAGTTTCAAGATTTATCACGGGTGCTTCCTTATATCCGTCAACAGTCATATATGATTCAAGCACATTAAAGCCCAGTTTATCATGGGTATTATGCCCGTATATTATAGTATTCTTACCCAGTCCTTCTGCTGTCATATCGCAACGGTAATCGACATAGGGATTTCCGTACCTGTTGTACTCTCCGTACATATCCTTCCAGAGATAATAGTCAGGACTGTCAAGACTCTGAAAAAGGGGGACCCAAAGCTCCTTTTCGGAAATTCTGAGAACACCTACTGCATCCTGATTTACAGCATAAAGACTGGCAAATTTAATAGACATTCCTTCGGGAAAATCCACGTCGGGATACTGTTTTTTTATGTTTTCCCATAACTTTTTTATCTCATAGTCGGGAATACTGTCCACATCCAGCTCATCAATGGATACTTCCCATTGCTCAAACAAAGCGACTCTTTCTCTGTACCCCTGATAATAAAAGACCATGTAACTAAGCCCCAGAATCAGGAATACAAAGGAAACATCCATAATACATTTACGGATTTTCTCTTTTGTACTGTCCCCCTTCTGAGGAAAACTCTCTTTTATTATGCGTCTGAAGTTCTCCTTGGAAAACCTTCTTTTGAAAAAATTGATGAAAGCCTCTGAAAAAGTCAGTGCATACACCGTCTCTTCGGGTGCATCCTCACGTCTGATAATTTTTGCAGGCTCATCAAAACTGTTTTTGCCTTGCTTCACTTATTATTTCCTTCCGCCGTTCTTTTTCGGCTGCTGTTTCTTCTTTTTATTGCCGTTTTTTGCAGAAATATTTTTCTGAGCAGCCTTTTTATCTGTCTTTTTTTCTTGCTGTTTTTGTTCTTCTTCATTTCCGTTTTCTTCCACGGAAAGTTTTTCAAGATAATCGGCACCTGCTACAGCAGCATCATTGAATTTCTGCAGCAGCGACCCCTTACGCTTTTTGGACTTTTCTTTTTTATCGTTTTTCTCCTCTTTTTCGGAAGAGAAATCCTCATAATCATCAAAATCCTTTTCAAGCTCGTCAAGGTCAATGGCACCGGCTACTTCGGGATTCATATCCTGCTTCAATCTGCTGAGCTCATCTATTTTTCTCTGTCTTTCTTCCTCTTCAAGCTGTCTCTGACGGGCAATGCGTGCTTCTTCCTCTGCTTTTCTGCGTTCATCCTCTTCATTGCGTTTATTGTACTTATCAACTATTTCGGCAACTGCAGAACGAAGTCCTCTTGTCTCATCGGCAACACTTTCAACATTTCCGTCATAAGGGGAAACTCTGACTTTTTCCTTAACAGTATTTTCTTCCTCAGAAATCTGTTCTGCGGATACTGTATTTTCGGGAATATCTATCTTCGTTATAAGTTTTCCCGTCTTTTTATGTTTTTTACCTGAACGGTTTTTCTTTTTCTTCTTTACGGACTTGTCTTCAACCTCAAGCCAAGAGGTATTCTTCTCGACGGTCCTCACATCTTTATAAAGTGAAGGGTCGGGAATATCCTCATCGACAGTCCTTTCTTTTTTATGTGTTCCTGCGTTTTTAGCCTTGCGGGCATTTTCGGTTTTTCCGTTTGCAGTAACATTATTTCTTTGAATTACGGAAAAACCCTCCGGAAAAAAAGGCTTTTTGTCGCTGTTATAATACTGTGAATTATTATCTGCTGTTTCAAAATCGTCATCCCTTGAAAGAGGGTCTATATACAGCGACTTTGTGGCAGGTGAAGAATTATACGGATAATTACCGTAAGTGCCTGCCTCACCCGGGTCATCACTGAGTGCATCAATAAAGGGATTGCGTTGTGACATATATCTTCCGCCTGCAACAAAGGTCCTTGCATACGCACTGTCCCCTCTGAGCATTCTGTCACGGCGGACTCTTTCAAGCCTTGCAGCCTCCTGCCTTGCTTTTTCTTCCCAGTCGGCATCAAAAACAACTCTCTGTTCGGATGCACCTATACCCATGGTCGGATATCTTACATCACCCGTGGAGGTAAATTCGGGACGCTGTGCATCGGAAGAAGCTTCCGCATATATTTCTCTTATATCCTCAGGCATTTTATCTTCAATGCGTTCATCAACGGACTTTTCGGTACCGCTGCAGATATCAGGAGAATCAAAAGCAGCTCTTTCACGCAGAATTTCCTCATCACTACGGTCAGAAATATCTACTTTCGGTACAGCTATTTCCTGCTGAGGCACACCTATATACTTTGCAAGCAGGCTGTTGAAATCGTCATTGAAAGTTCCGTCACTGTTGAGTATTTCCGCAAGAATATCATCAACGCTTTGCTGAGCTTCCTCAGCAAGAATATCATTGCGTTTTTCTTTTTCAGACATCTTTTATACCCCTTTCAGTATCTGTAAAATCAAGCATAAGCATCCCAGATCGCATAATGAGCATAGGGATTTTCAATTCCTTTAAGGTCATACCAGAGCTGCGGCATTCGCTGATTGGTGTTTTTATAAGCCTGAGAAACATCGACCTCTGCACTCTCTCCGTCTCTTACGAGTCTTGCAACGATAACACAACGTGCATTTACCATACCGCCGATATCAAGAAGATGCGAACAGGTGGAAAGAGTAAGGAATTTATCCGTTGGCTGAACATCCACCGCAGGATTTATAAAATAGCTTCTGAAAGCAACTTCATTTGCAAATCCCATGGTATTTTCATCCGAAAATTTATCATACCAGAAATAGAATAAACCGTTATCATCTTCTTCGTTTATTGCACCGAGGAAACAGCCGATTATCTTCCACTGATAGCTGTTATAAAGAGTGGTAAGTTCAATTACGGGATGTTCCTTATAATATTCGACATCCATATACTTATCAAGATCGGAGAACATTCCCCTCTGATTCATGAGATAGTGACCGTAGAGAATGGTATTTTTTGAAAGACCGCCGCGTTTTTTGCTTACCTTGTTACGGTAATCCATAAAAATGCTTCCGCCTACATAGTAATCCCCGTGAAAGGTCGTTCTCAGATAATCGTCATTGTTTTCGGTCTGAAGCAGTACATGGTCAACATTCATACCCTCAATGCGAAGCCAGCCGACAGTGTCGGAGTTTTCGGAATAAAGAGGCTTCAGCCCTTCAATGATACCTTCGGGATATTCTGTCTCACTGTATTTCGGGGCGAGAGTATCGGCAAAAATCTCAGTGGAATCATAATATCCCTGATAGCCTTCCTCAGCTTCAAATCTTGCTTCCTCCTTTATGGGTTCATACTCATCGGCAGAACCTGACAAAGCAAGATATATTCCGAGAAAAGCAAACACTGCTGCATTGAGCACCCACAGCAATGAGATAACTCTTTTATCCCGTTTGGTCATGATATTCTTCTTTACTTTTTCAATCTCTCTATTGTCCTCTTCCGTATTGTAAAGCTCATCAAGATATAAATCTTTCGTATCTTTATAAACTGTGGAACCGTCTGACATGGATATACCCGCAGGGTACTTTTCCCCGCCGTTTATTCTCTCATTATCTGCAGTATCCATAATATCACCTGCCGTAAAAAAATCGATACACGGTATCAGTATAGCACATACAAAAAAATAATACAAGAGTTAACGAAAATTAAAAACAAAATTTAAGACTTTACTATTTATTATTTTATGGTATAATAATAAAGAACGATGTAATATCATAGAAAATAATGTTAAATATTAACAGTGAAAGGAACGGTTTTATGATAAAGACAAAGCTTGCCGTTCGACTTATTGCAGCATTCACGGTTTTTTCCGTGATATGTGCATTTTTTTCGGGCTGTTCAGATAAATATACTGAATTTACCTCTTTTTCCATGGGAAGCGTACTGACGGCAAGAATATATACAGATGATTCCGTTGAAGCAGAAAATCTGAGAGAAGCAATAAATACTGCCTGCGAAGAAGCAGATAATGCACTGTCTTCAACCGATAAGGATGCTGAAATATATCATCTTAATCACAACAAGAGAATAATTGCATCCGAATTTCTTAAAAATACCCTCATGGATATAATAATGGTTTCAAACACCCTTGAAAGAAAGGTGGATGTTTCCGTAGGTGAGATAACAAAGCTGTGGGGCTTTACATCTTCTGAGCCTTCCGTCCCCGAAAAAAACGCACTTGATTCGGCGGTGAAAGCAAGGGATATTGAAAAGATACTTATAGACACGGATTCGACAATGATAATAATAGAAGATGACATCTCCCTCGACACGGGTGCTTTCGGAAAAGGGGTCGCCTGCGATGCGGCTTTTGAATCAATAAAAAATGCAACCTCTCCCTTGATAATGACTCTCGGAGGAACAGTAATGGCTTTCGGGGAAGGACCGTCAAAGGGTAAATGGACAGTGGGAATAAGAAATCCCTTCGACAGTGCGGATTCATATTTTGCAACACTTAAGCTCGCCCCCTTATCCCCTAAAAATGCCGTATTTGTTTCAACCTCAGGGAGCTATGAAAAGACCTTCACGGAGAACTCGGTTACATATCATCACATTCTTGATCCGGAAACGGGCTATCCCGTGGATAACGGTCTTGTATCCGTAACGGTAATCGCTCATTCGGGGCTCAATGCCGATGCACTCTCCACTGCACTTTTTGTAAACGGCTTCAACGATGATGCTCTGCAATTACTGAAATCGTTTTCTGCAGAAGCGGTATTTGTTTTTTCTGACGGCTCATATTATGTTACACAAGGTCTCACCCAATCCTTCACACTGACGGACGACAGTTTCACGCTGAAAGAATATGCTCAATAAATTACATCTGAAAAAAGGCGACATCATAATACTACTTGCACTGCTTTTCGTTGCCGTACTGCTTTTTACCCTGTCGGGAAGTGGCAATGCCACGGCTGTTATCACCTGCGACGGAGAAGTACTTCATACAGTTGAACTTTCAAAGGTAAGTTCTCCTTACACGATAAATCTTCAGAACGGAATTGAAATAGGCGTAGAAAAGAACGCCGTATATTTCATAAATTCGGACTGCAGCGGCAAAGACTGTGTAAACTGCGGAAGGCTTACTTCTCCCGGAGACACTGCAGTATGTATCCCCAATAAAACAATAATAAAGCTTACGGGAGAAAAAAAGAATGCTCCCGACACGATAGTTTACTGATATGAAGAAAAACAGTAATGATAAGGTGTTCCGCATTGCCGCCACAGGTATTCTTTGTGCACTGGCACTTGCTTTTTCCTTTGCAGAAAAGATGCTTCTTACGGCTTTTCCTCTGCCGATGGGGATAAAACCGGGACTTTCAAATATAATAGTAATGTTCACCTGCAGCACCCTGGGGCTTGTTCCTGCTCTCGGACTCGCCCTCGGAAAAGCGGTATTTGCTTCTCTTTTATCCGGAGCATCGGCAGGCTTCATCTCACTGTGCGGCGGAATATTCAGTGTACTTACAATGTATGTTACACTGAGGATATCAAAAGGAAGGATATCCTATACGGGCATTTCAGTAATGAGTTCAGTTATGCACAATACGGGACAGCTCACCGCTGCTTCCGTTATAGCGGGAAGCCCTCTGTTCGCAGGCTTTTACCCCGTACTTCTCATTTCGGGCATTATCTTTGGTACAGTGACGGGAATTACCCTGAATGTTACAATGCCATACTTAAAAAAACTGAAAATTTTCAATAATCATAAATAAAAATCAAAAAGACACGGAGGAATGAAATCATGGGCAAATTAAGACCGGATGCCATTCTAAAAGCGGTAGGAAAAGGTAAAGGCGGCGTTTTTGTCGCCCACAACAAGGTTACCGCTGAAAAAGAAACGGTCAGGATACCTGTTCCCGAAACAGTTACCCTTCCGATGAGTCAGCACATAGGAGCACCCTGTACACCTACAGTAAAAAAAGGCGATCATGTTGATGTGGGTCAGATAATCGGTGACTCTGACAAATATGTCAGTGCCCCCATACACGCATCCATATCGGGCACAGTTACAGCCGTTCAGGAAGTAAAACTCGCAAACGGGAAAATGGCTCCAGCCGTAACCATAGAAAATGACGGAGAGATGAAACTGTTTGAGGGAATTGAACCTCCCAATGTTACAAACAAGGAAGAACTCGTCAAGGCAATAAGAGCCTCGGGACTTGTAGGTCTCGGCGGTGCAGGCTTCCCCACTCATGTAAAACTCAACACCCCGCCTGATAAAGAAATAGATACTCTTATCATAAATGCAGCCGAATGTGAGCCTTACATAACAGTTGACTACCGTGAATGCATTGAAAATTCATGGGACATCATGGGCGGTGTTTATTCGCTTCAGGAACTGCTCGGTTTCAAAAAGGTCATAATTGCCGTTGAGGACAACAAGCCTCAGGCAATAAAGATTCTCAAGGACATTGCTGACAGCGACATAGACCACGGAAACATAGTACGTCTAATGACACTAAAATCCCGTTATCCTCAGGGTGCCGAAAAGATGATGGTGCTTTCTGCAACAGGCAGAAAAGTACCTGCAGGTGCACTTCCTGCCGACGTTGGCTGTGTGGTAATGAATGTTGCCAGTGTTGCTTTCGTATCAAGATATCTCAAAACGGGTAAGCCCCTTACAAGCCGTTCGGTAACCGTCAGCGGCAACTGCATAAAAGACCCCATGAATGTCCGTGTTCCCATAGGTATGGAGCTTCAGAAAATAATTGATTTCTGCGGCGGCTTTACGGAAGAACCTTATAAAATACTCTCAGGCGGTCCCATGATGGGTACTGCGGTAACGGGTACTGATGTACCTCTTCTCAAGAGTAACAATGCAATTCTTGCATTCACCAAAAACGGTGCAAGAATAAAGCCCGAGAGAGATTGTATCCGCTGCGGAAGATGCCATGCGGCTTGTCCCATGAGCCTTATTCCCACTCAGATAGAAAAATATGCTGCACTCGGAGATGCCGATATGCTGTCAAAGCTCGGAACCTCCGTGTGTATGGAATGCGGTTCATGTGCTTATTCATGTCCGGCAGGCAAACCCCTTGTACAGCACATGCGTCTTGCAAAAGAAGTTATGAGAAAGGCAGGTGTGAAATAATGAGTGACAGTAAAATACTTACGGTCAGTGCCTCACCGCACACCAAAAGTCCCCATACGGTAACGGGAATAATGCTTGATGTTATAATTGCACTCATTCCCGCAGCTGCTGCCGGTGTGGCTGTTTTCGGCATAAGAGCGGCACTTCTCATGGCAGTATGCATACTCTCATGCGTCGCCTTTGAATTCATTTCAAGAAAGATAATGAAACGGGACACCACCATAGGAGACCTCAGTGCCGTTGTAACAGGGCTTCTTCTTGCTTTCAATCTTCCTGTCAGCACTCCGATATGGATATGTGTGGTCGGTTCCTTCGTTGCAATAGTCATAGTAAAGCAGATGTTCGGCGGAATCGGACACAACTTTGCAAATCCTGCAATCACTGCAAGAATCGTCTTGCTCGTATCCTTTGCTTCACAGATGACAAACTTTACGGCTCCTGCAAGAAATCTCGTGGATGCAGTAACAACGGCTACTCCCCTGTCCCATCTTTCGGGAATTGACCTTTCATCAGATGTAGCTTCACAGATGTCCTCACTTGTATCCTCAGGTGATCTTCCAAAGCTTCTCAATATGCTTTTCGGCGTAAGAGCGGGCTGTATCGGAGAGGTATGTTCAATAGCCCTCATATTAGGAGCTCTTTATCTCATATTAAGAGGAGTTATCAGCATTTCCATTCCTGCATCATACATTCTTACGGTTGCAATTTTCATGCTTTTCGCATCTGATTTCAATATTACATATACCGCTTATGAGCTTCTCGGCGGCGGTCTTCTTCTCGGAGCATTTTTCATGGCAACAGACTATACAACAAGCCCCATAAACAAAAAAGGTAAAATTGTATTCGGTATCGGTTGCGGAATACTCACCTCCGTAATAAGACTTTTCGGCTCACTTCCCGAGGGCGTTTCATATTCCATACTTCTCATGAACATTGCAGTTCCCCTCATAGAAAAAGCAACCGCTCCCAAATTCTTCGGTTTTGTTAAGAAGAAGAAAGAAAAGAAAGAGGAGGGTGCCGCATAATGGAAAATAAAGATATTAAAATTATCGTTAAAACAGCACTTTCACTGTTTCTTATATGTGCCGTTGCCACCGGAATACTCGCTTTCATAAACTCGGTCACTGACCCCATGATAGCAGAAAACAACAAAAAAGCGGCAGACGAAGCAAGGCTCAGTGTTCTGCCCTCTGCTGCGGAATTTGCAGAAAACACTGCAGAAAACGGAAAAACTTACTATATCGGCTCAGCAAACGGAGAGTTATCAGGTTATGTTTTTACCACAAGTGCCGCAGGCTACGGCGGTCAGATAGAAGTCATGACAGGAATAGGTGCAGACGGCACAGTGACAGGCATCAGCATTCTTACCATAAATGAGACTCCGGGACTCGGCATGAATGCAAAGAAGGACAGTTTTGTTTCACAGTATGCCGGAAAAAGCGGTCCTTTCGATGTGATAAAAAATACTTCTGCAGCAGAAAATGACATAGTTGCCATTACAAGTGCTACAATCACTTCTAAGGCTGTTACGAATGCAGTAAATGAAGCACTGGCACTTTATGAAACAGTAAAGGAGGGATAAGGATGGCTGAAAAAACAAAATATAATTACGGTAAAGAGCTAACAAAAGGCTTTCTGAAAGAAAATCCCGTTCTGAGACTTGTACTCGGCACCTGTCCCACACTTGCAACATCAACATCGGTAATAAACGGTCTCGGCATGGGAATTGCCGCCACCATCGTTCTGATATGTTCAAATGTAGTTATATCAGCCCTCAGAAAGGTAATTCCTGCAAAGGCAAGAATTCCCGCATACATAGTTATAATCGCCTCCTTCGTTACCATGGTTCAGATGCTTGTAAAGGCTTTTGTTCCTGCTCTTGATCAGTCACTGGGCGTATTCCTTCCCCTTATTGTTGTTAACTGCATAATTCTCGGCAGAGCTGAAGCTTATGCAAGTAAGAATCCCGTTCTTGTATCTGCCATAGACGGTCTCGGTATGGGTATCGGCTTTACTGCCGCACTTTTCCTTATGGGTACAGTAAGAGAGCTTCTCGGTGCAGGTACCTTCCTTTCGGGAATTGATACCATGCTCGGTGCATATATTGATTTAGGCTCATTCACAGGCTTTGATTTTACAGAGGAGCTATCCTCAATAGGTCTTGCTCCCATGACTCTTTTCATACTTCCCGCAGGCGGTTTCTTTGTATTCGGAATTCTCATGGCACTTGCAAACAAACTTGCAGAAAAGAAAGGCCTTCAGAGTGCAACACTCAACGGCTGCAAGGGCTGTCCTCATGCATCCTTCTGTGCAAGCTTCTCCGAAGACGGAACGCCCTCGAAAAATTGCGGAACAGCTAAGGCTGAAATTCCCGAAAAAACCGAAATCCCGGTAAAACCTGAAAAAACCGTAAAAGCTGAAGTCCCCGAAAAACCATCAGAAGTCAGCGAAAAAACTGAAGAAGCAAAAACCGTTGAGAAAGCAAAAACCGAAGATGAAAAGCCTCAGGCAGAAGAGACAAAAACACAGGAAACTCCCGAAAACATATCTTCCGATATAACAGTAAAGAAAAAGAAAAAATCAAAGAAAAAAAATAAAAACGGAGATACTACACCAAAGGCTGATTTTTCCGAGCCCGTACCCGAAGTTATCCCCGAGTTTCTGAAGAAAGACATAGAAAAGAATAAAAATAAGGAGGAAACAAAAGTATGAAATTTATAATAGCCCTTCTTATAATGGGCATACTCACCCAGAACTTTGTTCTCTCCAAATTCCTCGGAATATGTCCTTTCCTCGGCGTATCAAAAAAGCTGGATACGGCAGTGGGCATGAGTGCTGCAGTTATTTTTGTCATGCTTCTTTCAACAGCGGTAACGTATCCTCTCAATATCCTTCTTGAAAAAAACGGACTTGAATATTTACAGACAATAGTTTTCATTCTTGTCATTGCCGCACTTGTTCAGATGGTTGAAATAGTTCTGAAGAAATATATGAAAGCCCTTTATAATTCTCTCGGAATATATCTTCCTCTTATTACAACAAACTGTGCTGTTCTCGGTGTTGTTATTCTCAACATTGACAATATTACTGCTTACAGTGCACACAACTACGGTTTTCTTCATTCTATGGTAAACTCCTTTGCGGCAGGTGCAGGATTTATGCTTGCAATGGTACTTTTTGCAGGTGTACGCTCACGGCTTGAAACAGCAAATGTTCCGAAGGCTTTGCAAGGACTTCCTATTACACTTATTTCTGCCTCCATCGTATCTCTGAGCTTCCTCGGTTTCGGCGGTATCGTTGAAGGCATGGGACTTATGTAAGGAGGGGCATTATGACAGATATACTTTTCCCCGTACTGATAGTTGCGGGCATCGGACTTCTTGCAGGTGCACTCCTTGCAGTGCTTTCAAAAATAATGGCAGTACCCGTTGACGAAAAGGAAGAAGCTCTTACTGAAGTGCTTCCCGGTGCAAACTGCGGAGCCTGCGGTTTTTCAGGCTGTGCAGGTTATGCGGGTGCTCTTTCCAAGGGTGACACAAAGGACACAGGACTCTGTGCTCCCGGCGGAAGTGAAGTTTCAGCTAAAATTGCCGAAATCATGGGACTTGCCGCAACTGATATCATTCCCATGGCTGCAGTGGTACGCTGCATGGGAAATGACGATTGTGCCAATAAAAAAATGGAATATTCGGGTGTTGACAGCTGTAAAATGGCATCTCAGCTTTTCGGCGGAGACAAAGCCTGTATCTACGGCTGCCTGGGACTCGGAGACTGTCAGAGAGAATGCCCCTATGATGCAATAAACATCTGTAACGGTATTGCAATAGTCTCTCCCGAGCTTTGCAAAGCTTGTAAGAAATGCGTTGCAGCTTGTCCCAAGGGACTTATTGAGCTTATGCCAAAAGCGGAAATAAAAGCGGCTGTCCTTTGCAGAAATCATGACAAGGGTGCTCTTACAAAGAAAGAGTGTTCTGCAGGCTGTCTCGGATGCACAAAATGCGTAAAAACCTGTCCCGAAGGGGCTATCAGCATGGATAATCTTTGTGCTGTTGTGGATTACGACAAGTGTACGGGCTGCGGACAATGTGTCAGCTCCTGTCCAAACTTAACAATAAAACTTCTGAACAAATAAGAGGAGTACGGTTATGAAAAAATTTATGGATGCTGATTTCCTTCTTTCAACGGAAACTGCAAAAAAACTTTTTGCCGAAGCAAACGACGAACCCATTTTTGACTGGCACTGTCACCTTTCACCCAAAGAAATATATGAAAACAAAACTCCCCGTGACATAGCAGAGCTCTGGCTCAGTGCCGACCATTATAAATGGAGAGGAATGAGAGGAGTCGGAATTGATGAAGAATATATAACAGGAAGCAAATCCCCTTATGAGAAGTTCAAAGCATGGGCTAAGGCAATGCCTAATTTTATAGGCAATCCCCTTTATCACTGGACTCACCTTGAGCTTCAGAGATACTTCGGAATATATGAAACTCTCAACGAAAAAACTGCAGATATGATATGGGAAAAGGCAAACAGCATGATAGCAGAAGGCGGTTTTACTCCGAGAGAGCTTATAGAAAAATCAAATGTTTACTGCGTATGCACAACGGATGACCCTGCAGATACACTTGAATATCATGCACTCATCGCAGAAGATAAGTCCTTCAAGTGCAAGGTGCTTCCCGCTTTCCGCCCTGACAAGGCACTTGCAATAGAAGCTCCCGCATATCTTTCATGGCTCAGTATATTAAGAGAAGTTTCGGGAAAAAAAATATTGACCTACAAAGAACTGAAGGAAGTCATTCTTGAAAGAATTGAACATTTCGCTGAAATGGGATGCCGTGCAACAGACCATGCGTTTACTCCCGTTCCTTATGTCAGAATGGAAGACAGCGATATAGAAAAAATATTTGCAAAGGTTCTGGACGGCAAAGAGATATCTTCTTATGAAGCAGAAGGCTATAAAACTGAGCTCTTCCGTTTCCTTGCAAAGGAATATTATAAACGCGGTTGGGGAATGGAAATACACATAGGCCCCATGAGAAACAACAACACAAAAATGTTCAAAAAGCTCGGTCCCGATGCAGGATATGACTCCATTGCCGATAATGAAGTGGCATATAAGCTCTCAAGACTTCTTGATTCTCTTGACTGCGAGAACTCACTTCCCAAAACCGTACTTTTCACACTCAATCCTAAGGACAATTATGTTCTCGGCACCATGCTCGGAAACTTCCAGTCTTCTGAAGCCGCATCAAAAATACAGTTTGGTACCGCATGGTGGTTCAATGACAACATCGACGGCATGAGAGAGCAGATTAAAGCTCTCGGAAACCTCGGTGTACTTTCAAAGTTTATCGGAATGGTAACGGATTCCCGTTCTTTCCTGTCCTATCCGAGACATGAGTATTTCAGAAGAATTGTCTGCGAATTTATCGGTAATCTTGTCGAAAACGGTGAATATCCCGATGATATGGATTTCCTCGGCGATGCCGTAAGAGATATTGCCTTCAGAAACGCAAAAACTTATTTCGGACTTGAATAAGTTTAAGTTAATATTCAGTTTGCAGGTATTTAATATAGTTGCAAATTGAATTTACAGGAGAATTACAATGAATATACTTCGATTTTTGACCCCTAAAGTAGAAGTTGAATATATTGATATAGAAAGTACCGTAAGACAGGGACTTGAAAAAATGAAATATCACGGCTATGCAGCCATACCGGTAATAGATTCCGACGGAAAATATAAGGGCACGGTAACAGAAGGCGATTTCCTTTGGGCTCTGTATAACAACAACAGTCCTGACCTCAAGCGGCTTGAAAAAACAGAACTGAAATCAATAATCCGCCGTGATTATCAGCCGGTAAAAGCATCGGCTTCCATAGATGAAATACTCTCCCGTGCATACTATCAGAACTTTGTTCCCGTAGTAGATGACAGAGGAGTATTTATAGGTATAATAAAAAGAAAAGATATAATAAAATATCTTGCAGGTGTCAAGGTGGAAATTTCAGAACAGCCTGTCACTTTACATGCATAAGAAAAAACCGTGCTGCCGATAGCACGGT
>SVQH01000022.1 GCA_015065425.1 Oscillospiraceae bacterium | reverse complement strand
TTCGCTCTCTCTTAAGAGTGCCTTGTGATTATATCACATCGCTTTCTCTTTGTCAAGAACTTTTTTTGATTTTTTTCAAGTTTTTTTGAAGTCATTTTTCAGACTTGTTTTTAACCTGAAGCACTGAACTCTCGTTCAAGTGCTTGCATATATTATCACAACAAAAAGCCTTTGTCAACACTTTTTTTAAACTTTTTTCATCTTTTTTTGAAGTATTTTTCAAACCACAATATATTGTGTTTTTTGTGTTTTTTATCCCCTATTTACAAGATATTGTTATTACTATTTTCTTTTTTCGGGAAATAATAGATAATGTATTAAATATTATCTTTGAAAGTTGTGTATATTATGAATTTAAAAAAAATTACCGTCCGAAGATCTTTTAGGTTCCTTTTCGCTGTTTGTTTATGTATCGTTATCGCTTTTACTTCGTCTTATATATATAATGAAAAGAACGATACAGACGTAAGTCCCGTATTATCATCTTTCGGCTCACGTGGTGAAGAAGTCAGAAGTATTCAGAAGAAACTTAAATCCCTGGGCTTTTACGGAGGTGCCGTAGACGGCATATACGGTACTGCTACAAAAAATGCCGTAACTGCTTTTCAGAAATCCTGCGGCATAAAAGCCGACGGCATAGCAGGTCCCACAACTCTTCGTTATCTCGGTCTTTCATCTTCTTCGGGATATACCTCTTCCGATATATGGCTCCTTGCAAAGCTAATAGCAGCGGAAGCACGTGGAGAGAACTATAAAGGACAGGTCGCTGTCGGTGCTGTTGTACTCAACCGTGTATCCCATTCCTCTTTTCCCGATTCAATATCCGGTGTTATATATCAGAAAGGTGCCTTTGACTGCGTGACCGACTCAAACTGGAATATATCTCCGTCAGACACCGCAAAAAAAGCTGCAACCGAGGCACTGAACGGCTGGGACCCCACGGGAGGAGCTATATATTATTACAACCCGAGAACCGCCTCCAACGGATGGATAAGAACCCGTCCCGTTCTGACTCAGATAGGCAATCACGTTTTCTGTGCTTAATATAATTGTATTATATATTTAATATGCATTAGCCTGTCCTTTTTTAGTCTTTTATTAACCTTGGGAAAATATCCCCGGATAATAACCGATATATATTGATTTTTTTCGTTTCTTTGTGTATTATAGTTTTATCTATATTATATAAAGGGGCGATTTTTTTGGATTTTTTTGATAAACTCCGTACTTTTATAATTACGGTACTTTCGGCAATTTTTGTTCCTATAATAGCACTGTTTCCGTCATACAATGATTATACGGTAGAAATAGATGCCGCTCAGGAGCAAACGGTTCTTCCAAATGCCGTAAGCAATATCAATATATGGAACATGAATTCCTCAGCTGAATTTACAGAGCTTAAAATCAATGAAAAATATAATATCGGTGAATTCGTTGAATATGTTCAGCTCATGCAGTGCACGGGAGGAAGCATTGACAGAGACCTTTTTGTTGATCCTCTTGATTTTGAAACACTTGACGATTACGATTTCACTCCTCTGATAGAAAACTGCAGAGGAATACTTAAGCTCGGTGCAAAGCCTCATCTCAAAACCGGCAGTGTACCTCTTAAATATTCCGAGCTTGCAAGAACCGACACAACCTTCGGAACAAATCCCTATCCTCCCGATGATTATGATGTATATTATAATTATATATATGCTATAGGTGAGGCACTTGTAAATGAGTTCGGCAAAGATGAAGTTCTTTCATGGCGTTTCGGTGTTATGACAGAATATGAAAACAAGGACTGGTTCTTCTCTCCCGACGAATCCCCCGAAGGCTCTGCTGCAGCTTACTGCAAGCTTTATGACTATACGGTTGATGCCTTACAGAAATCCATCGGCGAAGAAGTATTCGTAGGTGCTCACTCAATGACAGTTACCGAAGGACTCTGGGATGAAAAAATATTCATTGAACACTGTGCAACAGGTACAAACTATAAAACAGGTAAAACAGGCTCAAGAATATGCTTCCTTTCCGCATCCTTCTATGACATGAAGCCCGGTGAATTTACTTCCGGAAAAAGAATGGATGAGTCCATAGCTTATCTTCAGCAGTGTGCAAAGGATGCAGGTCTTACAGGGCTTATCTTCGGTATAGATGAAGGCAGGATTTACGGCGGTATAACCTCAGGAAAAGACGATTCACAACTTCTCTCCCGTACAGTAGGTTATACTTACCAGGCAGCATACGATGCAAGACTTTATAAACAGTTATTTGATATCGGAGGAGATTATCTCTCTTCCTGGGATTATCTCTCAGGCGGTCTGTTTGAAGGCAACCCCACAGTTTCATACCATGTTGCTGCCAACATTGCAAAATTTGCGGGAGCATCCCGTGTTGAATCCGAATTTACAAAAAAAGGCGTTCTCCCCTGCCCCGAAGTGGATGCAATGAGTGCATTTGACAAGGACGACAATACCCTTCGTATCATGGCTTATAATTTCAGAAACAAGCTTGATTATAAGTGGGATGCGGACATTTCCTTTGAAATTTCCGTTCCTCAGTTTGACGGTAAGGATGTGGAAATAACCGTTTTCAGTATAGACGATGACTGCAATTACTTTGATGAATGGCTCAAAGACAGAGAAACCTACGGCATCGGTGATGATTGCTTCGGCTGGTCTCCCGATGACGGTGTAATTGAAAGCTACTCTGTTCTTCAGGACAGTGCTGCACGTGAGCTTTATTTCTCAACGCTCAGAGACAAATATGAAGAATGCTCCCGTCTTGAGGGCAAAGCTTCTGTCACTTCGGTAAAAAATTCAACTCTCAAAATAACTCAGAATATTGCCCCCAACGGTGTAGTATTCATTGAAGTGACTCCCGTAAACTGAATATTATCATAAGAAAATTAAGAGCCATAGCAGGCAGATGTCCTGTTATGGCTTTAATATTTTATCAGTACAGCATACATATTCCTATAATTTCAAGTATATATGCACCAATCATAAATGAAGTATTTTTCGCAAAATCCAATTCATGTCCTAAGGCAATTTCAGATTCCGCACATGCCGGAATGCCTGTAAAGAAAATAAACTCTGCACCGGAAAACACAGTTACCAATATAAAAGAAAAAACTCCTTCTGAAGCACTCTGAGAAATAACACCAAGAAATCCTATTGAGAGAAAAATCATCATAATTCTCGAGACTATTATCATTATCGTTTTTACGAGACGGTATTTCCCCTCTTCTGCTATTGTTAAAAACAACAGAAAAATTGTTGACAGGACAAACACTATCCAATATATTACGGTTATTATGGGCATAGCCTCTGCAACACAATCTGCCAATGCAAGAAATAAAACAGCCAAAAACAGAAGAATAGGACCGATATCAAAAATTATAAACATTACTGTTACTTCCTGAAATTGTATTTTTGAAAAGAAAGAATAAAATTAAAGACATTTTCGAAAATTCAGATTAAGCTTTCTTTCATCATTATTGTAATACAGTACTTACTTTTTTTGCAAAATAGGTTTTACCGCTTGCAGTCTATCTATAAAAGCGAAAATTCTTTTACCGCATTTAAAAACGAGGTTCGCGGAATAATCGGAAATTAATTATGATTTGCAGACTCTCCCGACTTTCTGCAAACAATCAAAAACTGCAGCCTTTCGTTTTTTGCCGAAAATCTGCAGTCTGCACATATAATAGATTTTATGAATTATTATCCGACATTACCCGATGCATCACAGGTAAGTGTCATATTTTTTGTAATGGTTTTCAGAGGAACGAGAAGTTTGTACTGCTGCACAGTAAAAACGGCTTCTGCGATATTTTGATTTTTAGTACATTCAGAATCCGACAGACTCCAATCATTGTCATATATTTCCATTCTGAACCGTGCATCTGTACATATTGCCTCTTTCTTTGTATATGTAAAATCTGCCTTAAGATATGCACTCCATAAATGCCTGCCGTCCGAGGAATAATAATTGATATATTTTACTTTTGAAACACTGTTTCTGCCGGTAAAAAACTCAACAAGCTTTCTGAAAAATTCCATAAGTCTTACAAAAAAAGTCATGGAATTTTCATTTTCCGGAGGATTCTCTATACTTACCGTGATGTACGAGCCGTCTTCAAAATATTCTCTTGTGTCATTTACGGGAAGAGCAAAAGCGGGTATACACATAAGTCCCGTAAGAAAAAAACACAGCATAAGTGAAAGGATTTTTTTCATATATTTATACCGCCTGTTATTACATTATATATATTAAGTATACCTTCCGAAAAATATCCGTGTGCTTCCGTGTGCACATCAATAAGACTTATTACTATAAAAGCAATGTAAAAGAAAAGTGCAATGATAACTGCGGCAGCAATAAGTTTCAGAATACCCTTTACACCTGTTTTCGGGGAGGCATCGGAAACAGCACTTTCAGCAATTTCAAGGGGTGTTCCGAAAACATTTACAACAGCTTCAAAATCTGCCCCGGGATTATTTTCAACAAAATCCTCAACATCATTTTTTATTTCGCAAAGAAGTTTTTCATTTTCTTTTTTCGTACATCTGAGGGAAGATGAAATTTCTTTATAGTAATCTCTCAGCTGTAATTTCAGTTCATCATTCATTTTCATCCACCGCCTTTAATAAAAGAGCCACACCCTCGGATACTTTTCTGTATTCCTCCAGCAGTTCCAGATAATACTGTCTTCCCTTTTCTTCAAGATGATAATATTTTCTCAGTCTCTTATTTACTACCTCATCATAATCGGTAATATACCCGTTTTCGGAGAATCTGTAAAATATCGGATATAATGTCCCCAGCGGCAGGGTGAATAACCCTCCGCTTTTTTCATTTACGGCTTTTACTATCTCATAACCGTACATATCCTTCTGAGACAGCACCGAAAGAACCACAAGCTCGACGGTACCTCTCTTAAAACTATCGGTATTGGGCAAGAATATCTTCCTCTCTGCTTTATACTGAAATTTTAACACAAGAAAAAAAATAAGTCAATATATATTTTGCGACACAAAATATATATTGACACATAACATTTTAAATGGTATTATCATCCTGCAGGGATAACTGCAGTATACCTGTAAAAATACAGAAAGGACGAAAAAACATGATAAGTTTAAGTGCGGTTTTTTCAAAATTCATTGCAATCATTCTTTTTGCGGTATCTTTTCTTATTCCCGGTTCTCCCGATAAAATGGATATTTCGGTAACTGTCGACAATACCGAAACACAGATAATAACCGTGGAATGGACAAACCGGACGGGAAAAGCTGTTACAATTCCGAGATATTATATGGAAAAGCTTGACGGTGAAGAATGGACAGAAATTCCCTTCAGCCCCGATTTCGGTGGGTTCCCGGAAATATACGGTCAGTATTACCCCACTGAGGGCGGTAAAATAACCGTAGACACCCAAAGAACTTTCGGCACCGTACTCTGTGCAGGGACATACAGAATAACACTTTATTATGATGTGCTTCACTGTGATATAAACAGCGGAAAATGTGCTGAAAATTTTATAATTGACTGACAAAAGGTCTGTTCCCTTAATCATAGGGAGCAGACCTTTTGTCAGGTTATTCTGTATTTTACACGGTTTCCGAATTTTTGCGAGGTGAGAAGTCCGTATTTTTCAAATTTCAACACAAAACCTCTTATCGTAGCATAAGCGGCATCGGCAAAATCTCTTTCAAGCATCTTTGTTGAGAATTCCTCCGTACCGTAATATGATAAAACGAACTGCCAGAGTTTTTTCTCTTTTTCCGTAATGTTGCCGTCTTTCAGCATATCCTCATATACGGAAAAAGTATCTGTGCTTACCGTGTTATCGCCAATCTTATTATAAACGTTATTTATAAAGTACGATATCATCGGTGTGACGTCTGTTTTTCCGCTTAAAGCTCTGTTTTCCTCAATAAGAGTAAAGGCATTATAATACTGCTTTCTGCTTTTTTCAATTTCACTCGAAAAGGGAACAAAGAGAACTGACCTGTATCCTTTCTGCACAAGAAACCACAGATGCATAAGTCTTGCCATCCTTCCGTTTCCGTCAAAATACGGATGGATGAAAGCAACATAAAAATGGATTATACATGCCTTTATAAGGTCATTGATATCATCTTCGGTATTTATAAAATCAAAAAGATTTTTCATATAACCGGAAAGCTTTTTATGATCTATACCCTGATGTTCCACCTTATCGCTGACAATATATACGGTATCATGGCGATAAAAACTTCCTTCTTCAAGCCTTTCTTCCTCCGGAAGAAAATCTCCTACAGCCATCATATATAATTTATAGAAATTTTCTTCTGTTATACGGTTTTTTATATCGGAAATAAAATCAAATCCTTTTTTCATTCCCATTATTCTGTATTCCTGTTCATCGGAGACGGCAAAGCCCTTGAGAATGTTCCTCACGCTTTCCCTTGATACATCAATGTTTTCTATTGCACAGGTTGCAATTATCTCTTCTTCCGTATTCTTAAGACCGTACTTTTCGGACTGTTCTCTGAAAAGATATCTCAACCCCGTCAGTGATATTGCAGAATGATTATTTGTAAAAACAATTTTTTCTCCGTAAAAATCACTCAACGGTATTTCGGTATAATAAAGCTCTTGCAGATATGTGAGAAATTCTATGAAGCTTTTATCATATTTATATTTCATTTTTTTCAGATCATTAAAATGCTTGTCATGAAGCATTTCGGCAAACAGCTTAATATCCATAATACCTCCTGATAGTAATTAGTATCAGTTTGTATCAGTTTAATATATTTATGCATTTTTGTCAAGAAAAAGTCTGCTTCACCTTAGCGTGAAACAGACTTTTGCTGTTGTTATAATTTTATACCTGATAGAAGCCGACCTTTTTCATTACCTTCCGCATGGTCTTATGTGCAAGATATGATGCTTTTTCGGCACCTTCTTTTGCACATTTTTCAATATATGCCTTGTCGGAGAGTATTCTCTTGTATTCCTCCTGAATGGGGCGAAGCTCCTCTACAACGGCTTCGGCAACGGCTGCTTTAAAATCGCCGTAGCCCTTGCCGTCAAATTCTTTTTCTATTGCATCAAAATCAAGTCCCGTACAGCAGGAATATATATTCATAAGATTATTTATACCTGCCTTGCCCTCTCCGTAATAAACTCGGGCTTCAGAGTCTGTTACGGCACTCTTTATCTTCTTTGCAATTACACCCGACTCATCCGCAAGGGAGATAAAAGATTTTACATTAGGGTCGGATTTACTCATCTTCTTTTCAGGTTCCTGAAGTGAAAGAATTCTTGCACCTTTTTTACCGATATAAGGCTCGGGAATCTTGAAAACATCTCCGTAAATTCCGTTGAATCTCTCTGCTATGTCACGGGCAAGTTCAAGATGCTGCTTCTGGTCATCACCCACGGGAACCTTATCTGCACCGTAAAGAAGGATGTCTGCAGCCATAAGTATGGGATATGTGAAAAGACCCACATTTACATTATCGGCATGACGCTGTGACTTATCCTTAAACTGAGTCATTCTTGATGCCTCACCGAAAGCGGTATAGCAATTAAGCACCCATGCAAGAAGGGCATGGTCTGTCACGTGGCTCTGAAGGAACACAATATTTTTTTCGGGGTCAAGTCCGAGAGCTAAAAGCATTGCATACATCTCTATTGAACGGCGTCTGAGGTCTGCAGCATCACTTCTGACAGTAATTGCATGAAGGTCTGCAACACCGAATATACAATCATTTTCAGCCGCCATATCATGCCAGTTTTTGAAAGCTCCGAGATAATTTCCGAGTGTGGGTGTACCCGATGCCTGAACAAGGCTCAATACTACATTTTTCTTTTCGTTGGTGTTTTCCATATCTTTCTCCTGTGGGTATTCCCTTACATTCTGAGAAGCTTTTCTCTTTCTTTGTAATCGGGAAGTATTTTTTCTATTTCTTTATAAAATTCTTTTGAATGATTGTGATGTAATATATGACAAAGCTCATGAACCACAACATAATCAATGGCTTTTTCAGGATATCTCATAAGATAAAATGAAAAGGATATGCTGTTTTTACCCGAGCATGAACCGAAACGGGTTTTCGCACCCGTAACCGTTATTCTTGAAGGACTTACTCCGAGAATATCACCGTAAAAACGAACTTTTTCGGGAAGTATCTCCTTTGCCTTTCTGCGAAGAAGCTTTTCTTCCTCAAAAGAAGCCGCAGAGAGCTTTTCTTTACGTCCATCAAGCTTCTTTTTCGCTTTTTCTATCCATTGTGCGTGTGAGTCCACCGTTTCACGGATATATTTTTCAGATGTACCGACGGGGGCTCTTACAACAACACTTCCGTCAGGCTTTACACATATCCCGACGGTTTTTCTTTTTGAATAAATTATTTCATATTCCATAATAAATTATATATCGGAATTCTTATTTTTTTCTTTTTCAGCTTTTTCGCTCTTTTTAACGGATATCATCCATATTACCGCACTTATGACACAAATACAAGCGGAAACTATGCTTATTATATTCATAAGTTTCAGCGTCTCCGGTGTAATAAAAGCGGCATTTTCATAAGAAAACAGCCTTAAAATAACTGTGATTGCGGCTGTAATCAGTAATACTATCTTAACTATTTTCATTTTACTGTGTTATCTCTCCGCAGAAAATTTCTCTGACAGTGCCGTCGGAAAGGGCAATTTCTGCGGCACCTGATTTTTTTATATCTGTAACAGTTCCCTCCCACAGAGTTTCACCGAGGGTATATTTCACTTTTTTCCCAATGGAAAAGGAGCGTTCTTTTATGTCATTCAGAACATCTTCACTTACTTCATAAAGCTCTTTTTGAGTATATACATAAGTGTCAAGCTTTTCAACAATTTTTTCAATGAGAATATCTTTTTCAGGCGGAATTATCCCTGAAGACACAAAGGATGTCATTATGTTTTCAAGCTCAGAAGGAATTTCTTCTCTTTTTATGCTGAGATTTATCCCTATACCGACCACGGCGGCAAGAGTTTTCCCGTTTACAAGTTCACACAGAATTCCTCCGAGTTTTTTCCCGCCGAGATATATGTCATTGGGCCATTTTATCTCAATTTCAGCACCTGTAAGCTCCTGAACGGCTTTACTCACCGCGAGGCCTGCGAGAAGGGTCAGAAAGGGAATGTTATTTTCATCTCCCCTTAAAGGAAGGGAAACAGAAAAATAAAGCCCTCCCGAAGGAGAAAAAAAACTTCTTCCCAGCCGTCCTCTGCCGCCTGTCTGATTTTCGGCAGACACCACGGCAAAAACAGGACTGTCGGAATTTCTTATCATCCTCTTAAGCTCGTTGTTTGTAGATACGGTGCTTTCAAGCGAAATAAATTTTCTGTCCCTGAAGACAAAGTTTCCGTACATTTTATTATCTCCGGATAAAATAATTACCGGTCCGATATCACAGACAGCGGAACCGATTTGAAAACAATCAGAAAAAACAGAAAAGGAACAGACAAAACTGCATCCGTTCCTTTTACATTTTTTCAGGCGGCGGAACTGCTCCGCACTTTCTTACTCTTCGTTAGCCAGAAGCTCTTTAAGAGCCTTTATGTCATTAGCCGAAAGGGTGATACCCTTGCCCATCTTTTCGTGATCGGGGCCCCAGTCACGGATGTCATACTTAGGCTCCTTGCCGTTCCAGCTGATAAGGTTGAGTTCTTTTGCCCAACCGCCGGAGCCCTCGGAAATGATACCGATATGCTTTACGATTTCGTATGTAAATTCGGGCATTGCGACAGTCTCCTTTCAAATAATTATTATTTTATTTATACATATTTATAATATATAGGAAATTAAAAAAAATCAAGCATTTTTTTATTCTTTTTGTTTATTTTGCAGTTTTTTGTGAAAATTTATTAAATTTTGCGTGTGTTTTCCGTCATCATAATGAATTCTTAAGAAAAACTCAATGCCGCCTTAATTCAATTTTATCATGATTTCTGTTAACATTTCTCATGAGGTGAACAAAATGAAAAACAAAAAAAGAAACATTCTCATAGCGGCAGGCATGATAATCACCGTATTGATACTGATTATAACAGACGCAGTAATTGATAACAAAACCGATTATCCCACAGCCGAAGCCATAGTAAAGGCTTTTTCTGAGGAAAACGGTCTGAAACTCAGGGATTATCCTGAAGAGCTTCTGAAGATGCTTGAAAACAATCCCGAAACAGAAGAATTCGTTCTGAATTATCCTCTGAAAAAAGGCAGGCATGAAAGCTTTTCAATGAGCGAATATGAAGCTGCTTCCGAAGTTCCTCATTTTATGCAGTGGGATATGCGTTGGGGATATGAAGAATATGCCGGCGATATTATGGGGCTTACGGGCTGCGGTCCTGTCTGCCTTTCAATGGCAGCCGTGTATCTGACAGGAGACATTTCCCTTGACCCCTTATATATAGCCCGTTTTGCCGAAAAAGAGGGGTATGCCACAAAAAACAACGGCACAAAATGGACACTTATGAGCGAAGGAGCAGAAAAACTCGGACTCAAAAGTGAAGAGCTTCCTCTTCATAAGGACAGCATGATAAATGCACTGAATGAAGGAAAACCCATAATTCTTATAATGGGTGCAGGTGATTTTACCACAACGGGACATTACATAGTCCTCACAGATTACAGCGAAGAAGGCTTCACCGTCCTCGACCCGAATTCAAAAACGAGAAGTGCACAGAAATGGTCCTACGAAAGAATTGAAAGCCAGATAAGAAATATATGGGCAATCAGTAAATCATAATTAAGCAGGTGTTCGCCATGGCGGGCACCTGTTTTTTGTAAGGAGTAATGCCCACGTCGACCCGCAAAATATCGTAAAATCATATATTGCTTCACCAAGGATATCAAATGTCCGATATTATAAATCTATTGATATTTTTATAATTTTCAGGCGGGATACCGTGGGCGTCATTCCCTATAAGAGCACAAGGAAAAATCATTTATAATTTTTGATTTTTATTGTAAATTTTTTTCATTTATGTATAATATATATATCTGTATAAAAGAGGTAATATTTATGAGAAATAAAAATCTTTGTGCACCTACTCCTCCGCGTGGGTTTAACTCATGGGATTGCTACGGTGCGGCTATAAATGAAGAACAGCTTATGGCAAATGCGAGATATCAGGCTGAAAATCTTAAACAATTCGGCTGGGAATATGTCGTGTGTGATATACAGTGGTATGAGCCAACGGCTGATTCTTATGCTTATCATAATTTCACTGAACTCTGCTTTGATGAATATTCCCGTGTTATACCTGCACCCAACCGCTTCCCGTCTTCTGCGAATGGTGTGGGCTTCAGGAAAATTGCCGATGAAATTCATGAAATGGGTCTTAAGTTCGGTATACATATTTTAAGAGGTATTCCCCGTCAGTGCGTACATCTTAATACTCCCACAATTACTCCCGGAGTTACGGCAAGAGACATTGCACAACAGTATTCAATATGCCCCTGGAACACGGATATGTACGGCATTGAGGCGGGAAGAAAAGGTGCACAGGAATATTACGATTCTATTTTTGAGCTCTATGCTTCATGGGGAGTTGACTTTGTAAAGGTCGATGATATCGCAAATACGGAATTCAAGCCCTCTGACCCCTATTCCGCAAAAAAAGAAATTGAAATGATAAAAAAGGCAATAGATAACTGCGGAAGAGATATGGTGCTGAGTCTCTCCCCCGGTCCTGCACCCTTATGGGAAGCTGAGCATCTGAAAACCTATGCAAATATGTGGAGAATGAGCGGAGATTTCTGGGACAGATCAGATGCCCTTGATCACATGTTTGACCTTTGTTACAACTGGTATCCCCATGTATCGGAGGGATGCTATCCCGACTGCGATATGTTGCCTTTGGGTATCATTCAGCTTACTGAAAAAGACCCTCAGTACAAAGCGAGAAAAACCGGATTTACCGTTCCTGAACAGTATATGGTGATGAATTTATGGTGCATCTTCCGTTCTCCTCTTATGTTCGGGGGCGAAATGACTATGATGGATGATTTTACATATTCTCTCATTACAAATAAAGAGCTTCTTGATATAAATGCATATTCCACGGACAACAGACCTCTTATATGGGATAAAAATATTGCCGTATGGACATGCAAAGACAAAAACGGTAAAAATGTATTCGCGTTTTTCAATCTTAAAAACGAGACAGCGGAAATTTCTCTTGACAGTGATGCTGTCGGTGTTTCTTCCTTCGGAACTCTCAGAGATATATGGACAGGTGAAAAAATTACGGCGGACAAAAAGCTTACTGTTTCATTCTCTGAAAGAGGAACAAGAATGTTTGTGACACAATAAGGAGAAAATATGTTTTATATAGGAATAGATCTCGGAACATCAAGCGTAAAGCTGCTTCTTTCCGATGAAAAAGGAAACATACTGAAAACCGCTTCAAGAGAATATCCTCTTATATTTCCCCGTGAAGGCTGGTCCGAACAGGACCCTGCAGAGTGGTGGAGAGGAACAAAAGCAGCTCTGCGTGAGATAACGGAAAACATTGACACTGCCCTTATAAAAGGTATAGGCGTTGCAGGACAGATGCACGGTCTTGTAATACTCGATGAAAATGATGAAGTCATCCGTCCCGCAATTTTATGGAATGACGGAAGAACCGAAAAAGAGGTAGAATATCTCAATAATATAATCGGTAAAGAAAAACTTTCACAGTATACGGGAAACATTGCCTTTGCAGGCTTTACTGCCCCGAAAATTTTGTGGTTAAAAGAAAATGAACCCGAAAATTTCAGAAAAATAAAGAAAATAATGCTCCCGAAAGACTATATAAACTATCTTCTTACGGGAGTTCATGCCTGTGATTATTCTGATGCATCGGGAATGCTTCTTCTTGATGTAAAAAGGCGTTGCTGGTCAAAAGAAATGCTCAGTATTTGCAGCATTTCAGAGGGTATGATGCCCTGTTTGTTTGAAAGCAGTGAAGTTATCGGAGAAGTGAAAAAAGAATTCAGGCTCCCCTTCGCTAAGGTCGTTGCAGGTGCAGGCGACAATGCCGCAGCGGCAATAGGAACCGGTACTGTAGGCAACGGAAGATGCAACATTTCGCTCGGCACATCAGGAACCGTATTCATTTCAAGTGACAGCTTTTCCGTGGATGAAGTCAATTCCCTTCACTCTTTCTGCCATGCTGACGGGAAATATCATCTTATGGGCTGTATGCTGTCTGCCGCATCATGCAATAAATGGTTCTCCGAAGATATACTGAAGGAAAATGATTTCGGTTTACTTCAGAAGGACATAAATGATGAAAATCTCGGCAACAACAGTATATACTTCCTCCCCTATCTCATGGGAGAGCGAAGCCCCATAAACGATACTGATGCAAGGGGAGTTTTCCTCGGTCTTTCCCTTGACACAAAAAGAGAAGATATGGTACTTGCCGTCCTTGAAGGCGTTTCCTTTGCAATAAGAGACTCTTTTGAAGTGGCAAAAGGCTTCGGACTTGATATAACCGAAAGCTGTCTTGTGGGCGGCGGTGCAAAAAGTCCTTTATGGAGAAAAATTTTAGCAAATGTACTCGGAATAAAGCTCAATATACTGAAAACCGAACAGGGACCCGGAATGGGTGCCGTAATACTCGCAATGGTGGGAACAGGCTTATATCCTTCCGTAAATGAAGCCGTATCCGAGCTTACGGAAATTGCAGAATTTATCATACCAGACAGTAAACTCACCGCTTTATATGAGGACAGATACAATAAATACAGACAGATATACCCTGCTCTTAAGGGTGTATTCAAAAATATTAAATGAGGTAAGATAAAAATGAGTGAAATTTTTAAGAATATTGATTCAATAAAATACGAGGGTGCTTCTTCAAAAAATCCTCTTGCATTTAAGTTCTATGATGCCGAAAAGGTTATTCTCGGCAAAAAGATGAAAGAACATCTTCCTTTTGCTATGGCTTGGTGGCACAATCTCGGTGCTGCAGGTACGGATATGTTCGGAAGAGATACTGCTGATAAATCCTTCGGTGCTGAAAAAGGTACAATGGAACACGCATTCGCAAAAGTTGATGCGGGATTTGAATTTATGCAGAAGCTCGGTATTGAATATTTCTGCTTCCACGATGTTGACCTCGTTCCCGAAGCAGATGACATAAAGGAAACAAACAAGCGTCTTGACGAAATTTCCGACTATATTCTCGGAAAAATGAAGGAAACAGGTGTAAAGTGTCTCTGGGGTACTGCAAATATGTTCTCAAATCCCCGTTTTATGAACGGTGCGGGAAGCACAAATTCCGCAGAGGTTTTCTGCTTTGCAGCAGCACAGATTAAAAAAGCACTTGATATCACCGTAAAGCTCGGCGGTAAAGGATATGTTTTCTGGGGCGGAAGAGAAGGTTATGAAACACTTCTCAACACCGACATGAAGTTTGAACAGGAAAACATTGCCCGTCTTATGAAAATGGCAGTCACTTACGGCAGAAGCATCGGTTTTACGGGTGACTTCTATATTGAGCCCAAGCCTAAAGAGCCTATGAAGCACCAGTATGATTTTGATGCGGCAACCGCAATCGGCTTCCTTCGTCAGTACGGTCTTGACAAAGATTTCAAGATGAACATTGAAGCAAACCATGCAACACTTGCAGGTCATACTTTCCAGCATGAACTCAGAACATCTGCAATAAACGGAATGCTCGGCTCCATCGACGCAAATCAGGGTGACTTACTTCTCGGCTGGGACACGGACGAATTCCCCTATGATGTATATGAAACAACTATGTGTATGTACGAAGTAATAAAAGCAGGCGGTCTTACGGGCGGATTTAACTTCGATGCAAAGACAAGAAGACCCTCCAACACTTATGAGGACATGTTTGAAGCATTTATTCTCGGTATGGATGCCTTTGCACTCGGTCTTATTAATGCCGCAAAAATAATCGAAGACGGCAGAATTGATGAATTCGTTAAAAATAAATATTCTTCTTTCTGTGACGGAATCGGCAAAAAAATCATTGACGGAGAAACCTCTCTTGAGGAATTAAGTGCTTATGCAGAAAATCTCGGCAATACGGAAATTCCCTGCTCAGGCAAACAGGAAAGACTTCAGGGAATATTAAACAGCTTGCTGTTTAATTCATAATTCAGCAGTTCCGGACTGCTGAATTATGATAGTTATATTCACACTCGGGTGTGAGTTTTATTGCGCTTCGCACAGTGTTATTCGGCTTCGCCGAGTTGTATTTTGCTTCGCAAAGCTTCGGAACCTGCGGTTAGCATTATATGTGCTACGCACTGCTATGAATAACAAACTTCAGCGATGTGCCAAAGGCACGAGCGTATAGAGCGAAGCGGAACAAGGCGTTTATGCCTTCCTTAACTTTTGTCGAAGACAAAAATATAACTTATTCCGCAGGAATAAATACCACTGCCCGAAAGGGCAATATCACTTCTGCAAAGCAGAAATATCACTATCATAATTTATCGGCTATCGCCGTTAAATTATGATGCATGGGGCGGTTTTATGACACAGAAAGAATATTTAAAACTGATTGATGATGTAATCGCAAAGGGAAAATATAAGGATGACTGGGCTTCTCTCTCGGGACATAAGGCTCCCGATTGGTTTACAAACGGTAAGTTCGGTATTTTTATCCATTTCGGGCTTTATGCCGTTCCGGGCTTCGGAAACGAATGGTATTCAAGGTCTATGTATGATAAAAGATGCCGTGAGTATCAGTATCATATAGACCATTTCGGTACTCAGGATAAATTCGGATATAAAGATTTTATCCCGATGTTCAAGCTCGAAAATTTCTCCGCCGACAAGTGGGCTGAGCTTTTCAAAGATGCGGGTGCAAAATATGTCATGCCCGTAGCAGAGCATCACGACGGTTTCGCTATGTACAACACCGATTTCAACCGCTGGAATATCTGCGAAATGGGTGCAAAAAGGGATTATCTCGGAGAACTCAGAGACTCTCTTATTAAAAATGATATTTCATTCTGCACATCAACTCACAGAGCAGAGCATTATTTCTTCATGAATCCCGGCAGAGAATTCTCCAGCGATATTTCATCGGGCGAATATGAGGATTTTTACGGTCCTGCAGTATATAACGATGCTTTCTGTCCTCAGAATATGGGAGAGACCACCTGGGATATTGAAGCCGAGGGTGCCACGGAAGAATACCTTACCGACTGGATGGTTCGCACCTGTGAGCTTGTTGACAGATACCGTCCGAGATCTCTTTATTTTGATTGGTGGATACACAATAACTGTTTCAAGCCTTACCTTAAGAAAATCGCTGCTTATTACTATAACAGAGCAGAAGAATGGGGCGAGGAAGTCACCATAAACTATAAGCACAACGCTTATCCCCCCACCGTTGCCACATTTGATGTGGAAAGAGGGGCACTTACCGACATCTCCCCCGTTCCCTGGCAGACCTGCACATCGGTAAGTAAACGCTCCTGGGGATATATAAAGGATAATGAATTCAAGACTCCCGAACAGATAATATGCGACTTCATTGATATAGTCAGCAAAAACGGCTCCATGCTTCTCAACATCGGCCCCGCTCCCGACGGAACAATAGTTGAAGAAGAAGCCGAGATATTAAGAGCTATCGGAAAATGGCTTGAAACCAACGGTGAAGGCATTTACGGCACGACGTACTGGAAAAAATTCGGTGAAGGTGAAGTGAATGTTGAAGAAGGCTTCTTCAAGGATAACGATAACAAGGGCTACACCGCAAAGGATTTCCGTTTTACATATAAAAACGGCTGTATCTATGCTTTCCAGATGCTCCCCGACGGGAATACAGTTGAAATAAAAAGCCTTTTCTACACAAACAGAGCAGGACTTGGCATAAAAAATATTACCCTTCTCGGAAGCGACAAGGAAATAAAATACGAAAGAGACGAAAACTCTCTTCGCATCACAGACTACGAAAAAACAGGCACAACATTTCCCGTTTGCTTTAGGATTGAACTCATCTGACAAAATTTATCCCGGAAAAAAATTCCGGGATTTTTTTGTAACCTTTCATATTATTTCGGTACTTAATAGATGAAAGGAGCTGAATGCTATGAAAAAAATAATATCACTGTTTCTGACTGTAATTCTTCTTTTTGTTTTTTCTCTGCCTGCTTTTGCAACGGAAAATGAAGATACCGACTACATAATAATGTACACGAAAGCATCATATAAGAATACACCCTATGAGAAAATTTTCAATGACCACCGGGAATTTCTCAATCCCGACAATTACGGAATTTCCGTAATAAAAGATATTTCCGTAATTGCCGCCTACAGAGATGACAATCCCCATATTTCTCCGCCTTTTTATGTTCTCGCAATAAAACTGACTGACAGTAATCTTATAGACGCATCCTTATATGCGGCAAAAATTTATATTAAAGGCATTGCCGATAAGGCTCTGGCTGTAGGTAAAACAGGCTATGAAGCATTTCTGAAAAACTTTGTACCCGAAGTTACTTTTCCCGAAAGTCATTTTGCTTTATATACACCGGGTGATATTATGTGCTATAATAAAGTTACATCCGCAAGTGCAAGAACGGTTCTTCGTATTTCCGTAGGACTTGAAAACAAGGAGGATTTTCCGTGGCTTTTAGGTGATATGAACGGCGACGGAAGGCTGACAGCATCTGATGCAAGAACAATACTCCGTATTTCCGTGGGACTTGAATAAAGCTTAAGAAAGACACTTTAATGGATGATGCACTGATTATTGAGCTATTTAAAAAACAGGATACCGCAGCTATAAAAGAAGCTGAGATAAAATACGGCAAGTTACTTTATAAGCTTGCCTATGGTGTTCTGTGCTCAAAAGAGGAAGCTGAAGAGGTCGTAAACGATACTTTTCTTGCAGCTTGGAACAGTATTAAAAACTCTCCGCCCGATAATCTGTCAGCATATCTTTGCAAAATAACAAGAAATCTTGCACTAAAAAAATACCGCTATAATAAAGCGGAAAAAAGAAACAGCGAATACATCATAAGTCTTAATGAACTCGAAGATGTTTTTTCTTCCTCTGAAGCTCCCGATGATATATTACTGTCAAGTGAATTGCGGGAGTTTATTTTTTCTTTTATAAAAACACTTCCCGATGAAAAAAGAAGAATATTTTTACAAAGATACTGGTTTTTTGCCTCCGTCAGTGAAATATCATCTTTCTTCGGTATAAGTGAAAGCAAGGTAAAAATTTTGCTTTTCAGAACAAGAAAAAAACTCAAAGAATATCTTGAAAAGGAGGGGTACGATGTATGAATAACGATGACTTTCTTGATATTCTCGGTGAACTGGACAATGATATAATATCTGATGCTGTCTTTGAAAAAAAGAAGAATAATCACGGTATTGTCAAAAAAATAATAACAGTTTCTGCCGCTGTTCTTGTATTTGTACTTTCCGGTTTTATAATAAAAGAAGAATTTATTGATTCTTCCCATGTCCTGCCGACAGAAGAACCGACAACTGAAGAGAATATACAAACTATCGTGGAAAATACCACTGAAGAATATACTTCAGATAAACCTTCTTATGAAAACATATCTGAAAATCTTACCGATAATGAATATGAAGAGCATATCTCTTCATCTGAAGTACATTCACATCAGGAAGAAACTGAACCTGATTCAACACAATTCATATATGAGCCTTCTTCGGATGAAAATACGACACAAGACGGAAACTATATACAGAATGAACCTGTTTTTATCACAGCAGATATATCGGAACTTTTATCGGGAGATACAGCTTCGGTACCCGAAGACTTTACAAATATTGAAATGGTCGGCATTGACAAACTTAAAAATCTGTACGGTACAAAAATATTACCCTCTTATCTTCCCGTTATTGAAAGCAATTCAATACTTGACAACACTCACTCCGAAAAATACATTGTATGCTATAATGAAGATAAAACAGAGTTTTTCTGTAAAAATTATTTTTCTTTTATACTCAAAAACGGCTGTCATTTTTCTGTAAAAGCCTCCACAGAAGAATTACCCATGCTGGAAACAGAAAAAAAACACGTTTCGGATATTTCATATATTAATGAAACTCCCCTTCTTTTGTTTGAAGGTAAAGAAATGGGAATCCCTGTCTTGTACAGTGCATATATCAGGAAAGACGGCTGTTTTTTCAGAATACAGATGTCGGGATTATTTCCCGATAAAAAGGAATTTATCAGAATAATTTCATCATTTATATGAATAACTACCGCATATCTGTCAGAAAACGGCAGATATGCGGTAGTTTTTGATATTTATTATATTTCCGATTAATTTCATCCTTTACCCCAATTATCTTTAAGCTCCAGATGCTCTCCTTTGAAGAAATATTTAATTTCCCCGGGAGACTGTTTTTCTTCGTTGTAATCAACGATTATCAGCTTTATTTTCTTTCTTTCCGGAATGATATTTTTAATATATACGGCGGCGGACATTCCTTCTTTTACATCGGGGTCATATTCTGCAAGTCCTGCGAGATTAGGTGTAAGCTCTATAAACACACCGTAGCTTTCCACGGAACGGATAATACCGGGAACCGTCTCCCCTATTCTGAATAAGGCGGCGTTTTCTTCCCATGTGCCGAGAAGTTCTTTATGTGAAAGTGATATCCTTCCCCTTTCATCTCTGCCCGCAACTATACATTTTATATTCTGCCCCACAAAGAATCTTGCTGATGGATGAGGTATTCTTGAAACGGATATGGCTTCTATGGGTAAAAGTGCCGTGATTCCCGCACCTATGTCACAGAAGGCACCGAAGCTTTCAAGATGAGTTATCTTTACATCAATTACATCGCCTCTGACAAGATTATCAACATAAAACTTCTGTGCTTTCTGCTGTGCTTTTTTTCTTGAAAGAATAGCATAAAGCTTTCCTTCAGAATTTCTTCTTATGTCTTCCACGGTAAAGCAGACACTTTTTCCCACACGGGATATGAGTGCAATATCACGGACATAACCTTCTTCAATTCCTATTGCACCCTCATTTCTCGGTATTATTCCTTTCATAACACCAAGGTCTATATGTAAATTATGGTCTTTATCACACAGTGCTGCTCTGCCCTCGAGAATGATATTTTTAACCATTGCATCTTTTATCCCCTGAACCGAGGACAGAGCATTTTTATTGACGGCATTATTTATAAGTGAACCTTCAGGTCTTATTTCAGACATACTAATTTCTTCCTTTCAATTAAATATCAATATAATCATATTTGAATAATATCTGAATTATGATAAAGCAAATCAATTTGCAGATATTTACAAATCCGTCCTTTTATGATATATTGTATTTTGGGTAGGTGGCATACTATGGATATAAGAGTAAATGATATACTTGAAATGAAAAAACAGCATCCCTGCGGCGGTAAGAGCTTTCTTGTTCTCAGAAGCGGTATGGATTTCAAACTGCGTTGTTCCACCTGCGGCAGAGAAGTAATGGTACCGAGAGTAAAAGCAGAAAAAAATATAAAAAAGGTCATACGCTCTGAAGAAAACGAAGCATAACATTAAATTAGATAGCAGGACATTGATATGACAGATAAACTGAATCGGCTTGAAGAAAGATTTTCTGCCGTAAACGAGCTTCTTTGCTCCCCCGAAATTGCGACGGACATTGAAAAAAGTACGGCACTTCTCAAAGAGCTTAAGACAATAACTCCCATTGTTGAAAAATTCCGTGAATATAAAAGCAATATATCTGCCCGTGACGAAGCAAAAATGCTTCTTGACGAGGGCGGACTTGATAAGGATTTCAAGGAACTTGTTTTTGAAGAATATGAAACCGCAAGGGAAGAAGCAGAAAAAAATTATGAGAAACTGAAGATACTTCTTCTTCCGAAAGATAAAAATGATGATAAAAATGTAATAGTTGAGATACGCTCTTCTGCAGGCGGAGAGGAAAGTGCCCTTTTTGCCGCTGTTTTATACAGAATGTACTCAATGTACGCACAGATAAAAAACTGGAAAACGGAGATTATGTATTCGAATCCCACAGACCTGGGAGGCTTCAAGGAAGTAAGCTTTATGATAACAGGGGAGGGGGCTTATTCCCGTTTCAAGTTTGAAAGCGGAGTACACCGTGTGCAGAGAATTCCCGTTACGGAATCCAACGGTAAAATACAAACCTCCACCGTGACGGTTGCCGTTTTACCCGAAGCTGATGAAGTGGATGTGGAGATAAATCCCGCAGATTTACAGATTGATACCTTCCGTTCCTCAGGTGCAGGCGGACAGCACATCAACAAAACCGAGTCTGCCATAAGAATCACGCACCTTCCCACGGGAACGGTTGTAGAATGTCAGGACGAAAGAAGTCAGCATAAGAATAAAGACAAGGCAATGAAAATACTGCGTTCAAGAATACTGGAAATGGAAATTGAAAAGCAGGCAAGTGAAATTGCAGGTGAAAGACGCCTTCAGGTGGGAACAGGTGACAGAAGCGAAAGAATAAGAACTTATAATTTTCCTCAGGGAAGAGTAACCGACCACAGAATAGGCCTTACATTATATAAGATAGAGGCAATAGTCAACGGTGCTCTGGATG
This sequence comes from Oscillospiraceae bacterium, assembly GCA_015065425.1. Classification (GTDB taxonomy): domain Bacteria; phylum Bacillota; class Clostridia; order Oscillospirales; family Acutalibacteraceae; genus RUG806. The sequence goes on along the minus strand of SVQH01000022.1, from coordinate 27,288 downwards.
AGCTTATAGATGCCCTTATTACGGCTGACACTGCTGACAGACTTAATGCCGCAGGAAACGAAGATTGAAATGGAAACTAAATTTTATAAAATAACGGATGCTGAAAATCAGCAAAAAGAAATAGATGAAATTGCAGCTCTTCTGAAAAGCGGTGAGGCTGTTGCCATTCCCACGGAAACCGTTTACGGTATTGCCGCAGACTGCTTCAATGAAAATGCTGTTGCAAAAATATTTGAGGCAAAGGGAAGACCATCAGATAACCCTCTTATAGTTCACATTTCAGACATTGAACAGATATACACTCTTGTAAAAGAAGTCCCCGAAAAAGCACTCAGACTTATGGAAAAATACTGGCCCGGACCTCTTACCGTTATACTGCCGAAAAAAGACAGTGTACCCGATAAGGTTTCGGGAGGTCTTTCCACCGTTGCCGTGAGAATGCCCTCGCATCCTGCCGCAAAAGCCATAATAGATGCTGCAGGTGTACCCCTTGCCGCACCAAGTGCAAATATATCGGGCTTTCCCAGCCCCACCTCCGTCACTTATGTAAAAGACGACATGAACGGCAGGCTTCCTGCCATAGTTGACGGGGGAGACTGCGATATAGGAATAGAGTCAACGGTAATAACCCTTGCTGAAAATCCGCCTGTTCTTCTGAGACCGGGTGCAGTTACTCTCGAACAGCTGAGGGAAGTTCTCGGGAATGTAAGCGTACACTCTGCAGTATTGAATCCCCTTGAAAACGGAAAAGAAGCGGCTTCTCCCGGGATGAAATATAAACATTATTCACCTACGGCTGACCTTACGGTATTCAAGGGAAGTAAGGATGAATTTGTTGAATTTATAAAAAAATACCCTTCCTTTACAGACCATGCAATGTGCTTTGAAGGCGAGGAAAAGGATATTCCCCTTCCGTGTGTTACCTTCGGAAAGGAAAATGACCCCTTTTCTCAGGCAAAAAGACTTTTTGACGCTCTGAGAGAGCTTGACGGTATGGGAGCAAAAAAAGTACTTGTCCGTTCTCCTTCGGAAGAAGGTGTGGGACTGGGAATTTGCAACCGTCTTTACAGGGCGGCAGGCTTTTCAAGTATATCTTCACGTGAAGGTATAATAATAGGTATTACAGGCGGCAGCGGTTCGGGAAAAAGTGAAATATGCTCCCGTATGAGAGAAAAAGGCTGTGTTATAATAGATGCAGACGAAATTGCAAAAGGGATAACAAAAAAGGGAAGTTCCGTTCTCGGAAAGCTTGCCGATGCTTTCGGTCATGATATAATAAATGAAGACGGAGAGCTTAACAGAAGACTTCTTGCATCAAGAGCTTTCAGGGATTTTGAAAGCAAAAGGCTTATAGACAGTATAACACATCCCGAAATCGTTGAAATATGTAAAAAAACTGCACTTGAGGAAACAAATAAAGGAAAGTGCGTAATAATCGATGCACCCCTTCTTTTTACATCGGGGCTTTATTCAATATGTAATAAGACGGTAAAAGTATATGCACCTGAAAACATCAGAATTGAAAGACTTCTTGCAAGAGACGGTATAACACGTGAAGAGATTCTTCTGAGATTCTCAAAGCAGACCGAAGAAGAAAAGGCATCCGAAGCGGCAGATGTTATAATAAATAATTATCCGCCGTACAAACTTGAAGAAGAAATCAGTAAAATAATATAACGGAGGAAAAAAACATGTGCGAAGAAAAATCGAAATCTGACATTCTCAAAGAAAAGCTTTTTATGAAAAAAGAACACACGGCTGTCATTATCGGTGAAAACGGACTTAATGATGCTGATTCATTTGCAGAAGGATATATGAATTATCTTGATGCAAGTAAAACAGAAAGAGAAGCGGTAGAACAGGCACTTCTTCTGGCAAAGGCAGGCGGTTTTACCGAATTCAACAAAAATACAAGATATCCCACAGGTTCAAAGGTATATGTCAATAACAGAGGAAAATCTCTCATCCTTGCCGTAATAGGACATAAAGATATCAGAGAAGGCGTAAGAATTGCGGCAGCTCATGTGGATGCTCCGCGACTTGATCTGAAGCCCAATCCTCTTTATGAAGAGTCTGAAATGGCATATTTCAAGACCCATTACTACGGCGGTATAAAAAAATATCAGTGGACAGCCATACCTCTTGCACTTCACGGTGTAATAGTTAAAAAAGACGGAGAAAAAGTAAGGGTAAATATCGGTGACAAGGATGATGAACCGAAGTTTGTAATTACCGACCTGCTTCCTCACCTTGCCGCAAATCAGATGAGAAGCACCATGGCAGAAGGCATCAAGGGTGAAACTCTCAACATTCTTATAGGTTCCCGTCCCTTTGATAATACTTCAGCCGCAGAAAGCGTAAAGCTCAATATAATGAACATCCTCTTTGAAAAATACGGCGTTATTGAAGAAGATTTCTTAAGTGCAGAGCTTGAAGCTGTTCCCGCATTTTCAGCCTGTGATATAGGCTTTGACCGTTCACTTATAGGTGCTTACGGTCATGATGACAGAGTATGTGCTTATCCTGCACTTATGGCGATTCTTGACTGTGAAGACCCCGATTATACTTCAGTTACAGTTCTTACCGACAAGGAAGAAACCGGTTCGGAAGGAAATACGGGACTTGATTCAAAATATCTTGAATATTTTATATGGGACCTTGCAGAAATTTACGGAACTGACGGTAGGGAAGTCCTTTCTAATTCAAAATGTCTTTCTGCAGATGTAAATGCAGCTTATGACCCAAATTTCCCCGAAGTATATGAAAGAAGAAACACCTGCTTTATCAACAACGGTGTATGTATTACAAAATATACGGGCTCAAGAGGTAAAGGCGGTACAAGTGACGCATCAGCAGAATTTATGGGTGAAATTAGAAGTCTTCTTGACACAGAGGGCATCTGCTGGCAGACAGGAGAGCTTGGAAAGGTTGACGAAGGCGGCGGCGGAACCGTTGCAAAATATATAGCTCATCTCAATGTTGATGTAGTGGACCTCGGTGTGCCCGTTCTCTCAATGCACGCTCCTTTTGAAGTCGTTTCAAAGACAGACGTATATATGGCATACAGAGCATTTCTTGCATTTTTCAGTAAATAAAAATATAAAATCAGAGACAAGAGGTAGGAAGTCGGAGAAACACGGGTTTTCTGAACCTTATTTATTAATACATGAAAGACCGACACTTTTTCTCCGGATTCCGACCTTAAATTATAATTTTCCGAAGGATTTAATATGTATAAAATCAACCCCTCAAAATATACCGGCGTTACCGTTCTTCCTTCTGAGATTGCACAGAATCATCTGAAACTTGCTTCCTCTTCTCAGCTTAAGGTCATAATATATGCTTTTTCAAAATCAGGCAGTGTCTTTGATGAAGATATGGTATCGGAAGGTACCGGTGTTAATAAAGAAGAAGTAAAGGATGCTCTGTCTTACTGGAAAGATAAGGGCTTTGTCCTTTTGTGTGAAGATGAGATAGTTTTTGAAAAAAAACAAGAGGAAAGCATTAAAAACACGGAAAATGAAGTAAAAATACCTGAAAACACAAAAAAGATACCTCATAACAATCCGTCAAAGCTCACTTATGATGAAATATGCACAAGAATAAATGAATCTTCCGATATAAGATTTCTTCTCAATGAAGCACAAATGAAACTGGGAAGAACAATAGGAAACGGAGATCAGAGCTCTCTTATTCTCCTTCACGATTATTACGGTCTTCCCGTTGAAGTTATCCTTTCAATTTGCGAATATGCAAGAACAAAGGGTAAATCAACGAATATGAATTACATATATAAGATTGGTGTGGATTGGAGTCAGAGAGAAATAGACACCATCACTGCAGCAGATGAGGAGCTTAAAAACCTTGAAAAAGTAAATCTCGTCTGGTCTCAATTTTGTGTTTCTGCCGGAATTCCTTCTTCAAATCCCACGGTATCTCAGGAAAAATATCTTTCACAGTGGACAGAGGAATGGAAATTCTCCGTTCCCATGCTCGTTCTTGCTTTTGAAGAAATGAAAACTCATACGGAAAAAACAAATTATTCATATATGCACAAGGTTCTCAGTGCATGGCATACAAAAGGGATAAATACCCCTGAAAAGGTTGTTGAAGACCAGGAAAAATTTGTCCGTGAACAGGAAAAAAAGGCATTGGAAAGAGTTTCAAAGAAAAAAGAAAAAACCGAAACAAAGCCCGATCCCACAGCTTCTTATGATATAAATGAAGCTGAAAAACGGGCACGAATGTCCGTTCCGAAATCCGTAAAAAGAGAAAAAAGATAAGTGAGGTAAAATTATGCCTTATACAAAAGAAATTTATGAAAGAGCTATGGAGATAATAAATAAAAGAAAGCTTGATTCGGAAAAAAAGCATTCCGTTAAGCTTACTCTTTTTGAAAGTATGGAACCTGAATATTCATCCCTTAAAAACGATATGATAACTTCGGTAAGGGATGCAGTAAAAGCTATAGATATGGAGCCTCAGAAAGCAAAAGAATTCCTTCAGCTTCAGAAAATGAAAAATCTCTCTGCTCAGGAAAATATAACAAAGCTTCTCGAAAAACACGGACTTCAGAAAGACCATCTTGAAATAAAATATTTCTGTCCTCTGTGCGAAGACACAGGTTTTGTTGATTCAAAACTGTGTTCATGCCATATTGAGCTTCTCAAAACTCTGGCATTTGAAGAGGCAGGAAAAAATTCTCCCCTTAAGTTTTCACGTTTTGAAGATTTCAGACTTGATTATTATTCAGATGAAATTCCGTCAGGCTCTGATATATCACCAAAAAAAATGATGTCGCAGATACTTGAATACTGCAAGGAATATGCAGAAAATTTTGACAGATATTCATGCTCTGTTTTTATGCAGGGTGAAACGGGACTCGGAAAAACTCATCTTTCTCTTGCCATTGCAGGTGAAGTTATTTCAAAAGGATATAACGTGCTTTACAATTCCGCACAGAATATATTCAATGAGCTTCAGAAAGAGAGATTCGGTAAAAACGATACACACGGTGCTTTTGAAGCAATGGTACTCGAATGCGACCTTCTTGTAATAGATGATCTCGGTGCAGAGTTTTCAACACAGTTCACAAAGGCTGCTTTGTATAACATAATAAATACAAGAATAAATACCGGACTTCCCACGATAATAAGCACAAACATGGATCTTGCCGAAATCGAAAATGAATATTCAAAGAGAATATCCTCTCGCATTATAGGGGAATATGCACATCTTTACTTCATGGGTAAAGATATAAGACAGCAAAGACTTTATAATTAACACAATATATAATGATTTATTGTTAAATTTATTAAAAAAATGGTCTCAAACTTACTTTTCAGTAGGCTTGAGACCTTAGATTTTTATAAAACTTTTTTACGGTATATATTTATTATAATATTCTGATTATTGATGCGGGAGCAAAATCCGTAAGCTCTGAAAGAATGTCCCTGAGTTCTTTTTCTTTTGCTTTTCCCGTTATGAATGCAATTTCGTTTTCAGGTGCATCTTCTCTTTTAAGAACTTCAACACCACCGAAGGATTCTCTTATGTTGATTATGCTTTCAGAAGCATTTTTCGCATAGCCTCTGATATAAAGAGCATTTTCATAAAGCTCATAATCTTCAATGATGTCTTCCTGATGCTCAGCCCAATAATAGTGCTTTTCATTCTTTTTAAGTCTCGCACATTCCATAACATCACCGACTACGGCACTGGCGGTCGCTTCTCTTCCTGCACCCTGTCCGTAGAGAAGAACATCTCCTATACTGTCTCCTGTTATTGAAATTGCGTTATAAACACCGTTTACGCCGGAAATTAATGAATTACCCTCTACGAAGAAAGGACACACAATAGCACTTATTTTGCCGTTTTTAAGCTTATCTGCCTTTCCGAGTAATTTTATTTTATATCCCTTTGAAGCGGCATAAGCTGCATCCTCAAGAGTTATTTTTCTTATTCCCTCAGTGTGTATCTCTTCGGGATATACATGAGTCCCGTAAGCTATGGAAGCAAGTATACAGGTTTTTCTTCCGGCATCAAGACCTTCTACATCAGCAGTGGGGTCTTTTTCGGCATATCCCTTTTCCTGAGCAATTTTCAGTGCCTGATCGAATGACATTTTTTCATTTATCATTTTTGTGAGTATAAAGTTGGTAGTACCGTTGAGAATACCTGCAAATGAAGTTATATTATTAGCTGAAAGAGAAGAAAACATGGTTCTGATAACGGGAATACCTCCGCATACAGCTGCCTCAAACATAAAAGCAGCATTATTCTCTCTTGCAGCACTGAAAAGCTCTTCTGCTTTTGCTGCAACGAGAGCTTTATTTGATGTTACGACATTTTTTCCTTTTTCAAGACATTTTTTACAGAATGTAAAAGCAGGTTCAATGCCACCCATAGTTTCAACAACAGTTTCTATTTCACTGTCATTGAGAATTATATCTATATCTTTTATCACTCTTGATTCGTAAGGTGTACCCGTAAAATCTCTTATATCAAGTATATACTTAACTTCAATGGGTTCACCTGCACTGTTCTTCATAAGATCGGGTTTATTGTCTGTTATCTCCACAACACCCGTTCCTACGATACCGCAACCCATAACGGCAATTTTCATAGAAACACTCCTAACGGAAAATATTTATATTATTTTACAACAATAATTATCAAATGTAAAGATTTTTTTTAATTCCAATTACTATATATATAAATAATAAAAAAATTTTTATTGAATATTTTATTTAACTATGTTATTATATACTTTAAGTATAAGGAAAGTTATAATATTTATAAAAAAATAACATTGCGGAGGTTAAAATGGATACATTAAACGACATTTGGAAAGAGGTCCTCGCTTTATGCAAGCAGGAAGTTTCAGATGTAATGTATAATATGTGGTTATCTCCACTGGAATTTTACAAACTTGAAAACGATACTGCGGTATTTATTGTTAACGCAGATTTCAGAAAGACTATAATACTTTCAAAATTTGCCGAGATGATAAAAAGAAATTTTAAGGAAATAATCGGCTTTGAAGTTGAGATTGATGTAATTGTTGATCAGGCCTTCGGAGAAAAAAACAATGATGTACAGCCGGTTAAAAAAGAAGAAATCAAGGAAGAAAATGAAGAAGAGCCTGCAGAGAATGCTAAGAAAAGTTCGACTTCTTTTACATTTGATAATTTCGTAGTAGGTAAATCAAATCTTTTTGCCTACACGGTTGCAAAGGGTGTTGCCGAGAGTCCCGGAAATCAGTACAATCCTCTTCTTATATACGGAAACTCGGGACTTGGAAAAACTCATCTTCTCTTTGCTATTTATAATGAACTTAAAAGAAAAAATCCCAACGATATCATAGTATATACAACAGGTGAAAGCTTTCTTAATGAGCTTATTGAATGTGTCGGTAAGAAAAATACTTATGTATTTCACAATAAATACAGAAATGTTGATGCACTTCTTGTGGACGATATTCAGGTCATTCAGAAAGGTGATATGACGCAGGAAGAATTTTTCCATACCTTCAACGCACTTGAGCAGGCAGGAAAACAGATAATTCTCACATCGGATGTACCGCCCAAAGAAATGGCAATACTTGATGAAAGACTCAGAACCCGTTTTGAAATGGGTGTTATTGCTGATATCAAGCCGCCAGATATGGAGACAAGAAAAGCTATAATCAAGAGAAAATCTAAATCTCTCGGTATAACTCTCAGTGAAAGTACCATTGATTTTATAGCAAATAAAATAAAAAACAATATCCGTCAGCTTGAAGGAACAGTTAAAAAAATAGAGGCTCTGAGAAAAGTATACGGTGTTATGCCTACTTTTGAACAGGTTCAGGACATAGTAAAGGACGTCACTTCAGATTCTCTTCCCGTTTCTGTTGTTATAAACAACATTTTTTCGGCTGTATCAAATACATACGGCGTAAGTATAGATGATATTAAATCTGCAAACAGGTCTTCAAATATTTCACAGGCAAGAAATATCTGCATGTATGTGATTAAAACGGTTACCGGAATTACTCTTAAAGAAGTTGGTACTTTCTTCGGAAAAGACCATTCCACAGTTTTGCATTCAATAAAAAGAATTGAAAGTGCTTTAGAAAAAGACCAAACATTCAGAAATACAGTAAACAACATTATAAGAGAAGTAAAAGAGAAAAACTGATTTACTTTATTATGAATTTTATTTATTAATAAAGTCAGAAATTATATGTCCATCCGAAAATATTCACAAAAAAGCCTTTTATAAGCGTTTTTTATCAACAACTTATGAACATTCAACATCGGTTTTTCCACATTATAAACATCTCATTTTTTATGGCAATTATATCAACAAGTTATCAAAACGGTAAAAATTGAAAACTTCAGGAAAAATTTCCATATTTTTCAAGGGATAAAAGAGTTTTCAACAAATTTCACACCACTACTTACTACTACTATTTTAAACATTTCCTTATCCCCTTTATGGGGGGGAAGAAATGCTACGGGAGGTTTGTCAGATGAAAATAATCTGTGACACAAGCTCATTTACAAATATCTGCCTTAATGTACAAAGGTCAATTCCTGCGAAGGCAGTGCTTCCTCATCTTGAAGGAATACTTATAGAAACAACAGATGAAAACACGGTAAAGCTTACGGGCTTTGACCTTGATATTGCAATTATGACAACTGTAAATGTCAGAGTTGAAGAGCCCGGTGCTGCAGTTCTCAATGCAAAAATATTCTGTGATATGTTAAGAAGACTTCCCGATAATACGGTAAGTGTTACATGCAATGAAAAAAATATCTGCACCATTTCAAGCGGAGAATCGGAATATACTCTTATAAGTCTCAATCCCGCTGAATATCCCGAGCTTCCCGTTATCACTGAGGAAAAAGTGTTCCGCCTCAATGCAGGTGTGCTTAAAGATATGATAAAGAGAACTGTATTTGCAGTTTCTGCAGATGACGGCAAAACGGTTCACAGAGGTGTTAAATTTGAAGTCCGTCCCGGAGAAATAAAGCTTATTGCACTTGACGGATACAGACTTGCCATAAGAAATGAGTTTACCGATTATAACGGTGAAGAGCTTACCTTCGTCGTTCCCGCAAAAACTCTTTATGAAATAATAAAGCTTGCCGAAAATGATGATGATGTTATTGAGATATCAAAGGGAAAGCGTCATATAATGTTCAATGTAAACGGATACCGTCTTACGTCAAAGCTTCTTGAAGGCGAATTTCTTGACTACAGATCTGCTTTTCCTAAAGGAAAAAGTTCTACCGTAAGAGTAAACACAAAGAAGTTTATGGATATTATAGAAAGAACCTCTCCCGTTATAACGGAAAAGGCAAGAAGTCCTATTAAATTCATTTTTGAGGATGATGAGCTTAATCTTTCAACATTTACTGCACTCGGCAGCTTTACGGAAAAGCTTCCCGTTTCTATTGACGGTGTCAGAACTGAAATAGGTTTCAATAACAGATTTCTTCTTGATGCACTCAGAAGCTGTGATACTGATGAAGTGCTTATAGAACTCAACGGTTCACTCTCTCCCGCTGTTATAATCCCTCCCGAAGGTGACAGCTTCCTTTATCTTATATTGCCCGTAAGGATTAAAAACGAATAAAGAAGATTGAAAAGAATATGGAAAAAAGAAAAATCAAAGTAAGAGCCATTGTACAGACAGAAGAAAAACTTAATATAAATACGCCGTTTATAAAACTTGATTCTGCAATGAAGTTTTCAGGTCTTGCCGAGACCGGCGGGGCTGCAAAAATGTTCATTGAAGACGGACTTGTAAAAGTAAACGGTGAAGTATGTACTCAAAGGGGTAAAAAGCTTTATCCCGGAGATAAGATTTTCTTCAGAAACAGTCTTTTTGTGATTATCGGCGATGAGAATTGAAAAAACACAACTGAAAAATTACAGGAACATTGAAAATATTGAGATAGAACCCTGTGACGGAGTAAATATAATTTACGGAGAAAATGCTCAGGGAAAGACAAATATACTCGAAAGTATATATCTTTTTACGGGACTTAAGAGTTTCAGAAGCTCAAAAGACAGTGAACTTGTATATTTCGGAAAAGAACGGGCTGAAATCAGGACGGAATTTTTTTCAGGCGGAAGAAATCAGAGTGCCGAAATTAAAATAACCGACAGAAGACGGGCTGTTCTCAACGGTGTTTCACTGCCGTCTCCCACGGGACTTATGAGTAAATTTCCCGCTGCACTGTTTTCTCCCGGCTTTTTATCTCTGATACAAAACGGTCCTTCTGAAAGAAGAAAATTTATAGATTCCGCAATCTGTCAGATACATCCGAAGTTTGCAGTTATTCTTTCAGAATATACAAAGCTTCTTAAACAGAGAAATGCCGTACTCAGAAATAATGAAAATTATAATGAGACAAAGCTTTTTCTTGAATGTATTAATGAATCTTTTGCCGCTGCGGGTGAAAAAGTTTATGCGGAAAGAAAAAAATATCTTTCAGAGCTTTTGCCTTTTGTTGAAGATATTTATAACGGTCTTTCATCGGGAAAAGAAAAAATTACTTTTTCTTATCTTAAAAAGGGTGACAGTGAGGACAAACTTGCTTTTGAAGAAATATTAAAAAATCATGAAAAAGCCGATATATGTTCAGGTATGACGCTTACAGGCCCTCACAGAGACGATATCGATATCAATATAAATTCGGTTTCTGCAAGAAATTTCGGTTCTCAGGGACAAAAACGCTCTGCTGCCATTGCATTGAAGCTTTCGGAGGCTGAGATAATAAAAAATATGACAGGTGAAAACCCCGTAATTTTACTTGATGATGTCATGAGCGAGCTTGATGCGTCAAGACAGGATTATATTCTCAATCATATAGAAGGGAAACAGGTGTTTATAACCTGCTGTGACCCTTCTGCTGTGAGAATACTCAATGTCGGTAAAACCTTCAATATTATAAACGGCGGAATTAAAGAATAAATTATGTTTTTACATTTAGGATATGAAACTGTTATAAGAAAAAAAGATATAATAGGTATTTTTGATATAGATACCGCAACGGTTACAAAAAACACGAGAGATTATCTTTTCAGAAAAGAAAAAGAGGGAAGATGTATTACCGTGTCTTATGAGCTTCCCGGTTCCTTTGTTGTCTGTGCCGATAAGGAAGGAAATGAAATCGTATATATTTCCAGATTATCAGCCGCAACGCTTCTTAAAAGAACCGAAGAAGTTTTTTAACTTGTTTTTTAACTCTAAGGAGGATCAATAAATGGATATTTCCGAAAACAACATTCCCGAGATCAACAATACTGAATTTACTGAGGTTGTTATAAAAGACAACGAAGAGCAGATGAACACTGCCGTATCCGAGGTATATGATGCCAGTCAGATTCAGGTTCTTGAAGGTCTTGAGGCTGTAAGAAAAAGACCCGGTATGTATATCGGTTCTACAGGTCCCAGGGGGCTTCATCATCTTGTATATGAAATTTTAGACAACTCTATTGACGAAGCACTTGCGGGCTATTGCACACATATCGAGGTCGAAATTCTTCCCGGTGACATAATTACCGTCAGAGATAACGGACGAGGAATACCTACGGACATCAATGAAAAGCAGGGACTTCCTGCCGTAACTGTTGTTCTTACGGTACTTCACGCAGGCGGTAAGTTCGGCGGAAGCGGTTATAAGGTATCCGGCGGTCTTCACGGTGTAGGTTCTTCTGTTGTTAACGCCCTTTCAGAATGGCTTGAAGTAGAAGTAAGCCAGAACGGTTATATTCACAAGCAGAGATTTGAAAGAGGTAATATAGTAACTGACCTTGAAATAATCGGTGAAACCGATGAAACAGGTACTCTTGTAAGATTCAAGGCTGACCCTGAAATATTTACTGAGACAACTGTTTATGAATATGAGACTCTTCAGAGAAGAATAAGAGAACAGGCTTTCCTTAACGCGGGACTTCGTATTTCTCTTACTGATAAAAGAGATGAAGAAAACATAATTGAGGATGTATACTGTTTTGAAGGCGGTCTTTCAAGCTTTGTTCAGTATATAAACGAATCAAGAGCACTGACACCGCTTCATGATGTGCCCATGCATTTTTCAGTTGTTAAAGATGACAGAAGTGCAGAAGTTGCCATTATGTATAATGACAGCTATAACGAAAATATTCAGTCATTTGCAAATAATGTCCGTACTATAGACGGAGGTACTCATGAGACAGGCTTTAAAAATGCACTGACGAGAGTATTCAACGATTACGGAAGAAAATATAATTTCCTTAAGGATGGAGACAAAAATCTTTCCGGTGAGGATGTAAGAGAAGGATTAACTGCAGTTATCAGTGTAAAACTTACTGATGCTCAGTTTGAAGGACAGACAAAGGGTAAACTCGGCAATACCGATATTACTCCTCTTGTACAGCAGATGGTATATGAAAAGCTTTCAACTTTCTTTGAAGAAAATCCTTCAGTTGCGAGAGCTATATTCAATAAGGCTTTAGATGCTTCAAGAGCAAGAGAAGCTGCAAGAAAAGCAAGAGATCTTGCAAGAAGAAAGAGTGCACTTGAAGGAAATTCACTTCCCGGTAAACTTGCCGACTGTACGGATAAAGACCCTGTAAATACAGAGCTTTACATCGTCGAGGGTGACTCGGCAGGCGGTTCTGCCAAGGAAGGCAGAGACAGAAGAACTCAGGCAATTCTTGCTCTTTGGGGTAAGATGCTTAACGTTGAAAAGTCCCGTATAGATAAAGTTATAGGAAATGAAAAGCTTGTTCCCGTTGTTCTGGCTTTAGGAACGGGAATAGGAGAAGATTTTGATATCACAAAGCTCAGATATCATAAAGTTGTTATCATGGCCGATGCCGACGTAGACGGTGCACATATCAGAACACTTCTTCTCACATTCTTCTTCCGATATATGCGTCCTCTTATTGAACAGGGCTATGTTTATATAGCACAGCCGCCTCTTTTCAAAATTTCCAAGGGTAAGAGACATGAATATGCATATTCGGACGAGCAGAGAGATGCATTTTTAGCTGAAATGGGACAGGGCTGTTCCGTTCAGAGATATAAGGGTCTCGGTGAAATGGACCCTGAGCAGCTCTGGGAAACAACCATGGACCCCGACAGAAGAACAATGCTCCGTGTAAATCTTCACGATGCTGAAGAAGCGGATGAAACCTTCTCAATACTTATGGGTGACAAGGTAGAACCCAGAAAAGAATTCATTGAAAAGAACGCAAAATTCGTTCAGAACCTCGATATCTAAGGAGTAGTATGATGGATAACGAAAACAAAATAAATGAAAATATGGAAGATAATCAGCCTAAGGGGACATTGGTACAAGTAGACCTTAATAAGGAAATGAGAAGTTATTTCCTTGACTACTCCATGTCTGTTATTACTCAGAGAGCTCTTCCCGATGTAAGAGACGGACTTAAGCCCGTTCATCGCCGTATTCTTTATACGATGCATGAAAACAATCTTACTCCCGATAAGGAATACCGTAAGTGTGCCGATACCGTCGGTTCCGTTCTCGGACGCTATCATCCCCACGGTGACGCATCCGTTTACGATGCAATGGTAAGACTTGCACAGACCTTCTCAACAAGATATGTTCTTGTGGACGGTCACGGAAACTTCGGTACTGTTGACGGAGACCCCCCTGCAGCATACAGATATACAGAATCGAGAATGAGCAAAATTTCACTGGAAATGCTCACAGATATTGATAAGAATACAGTTGATTTTACGGGAAACTATGATGACAGACTTAAAGAACCCACAGTTCTTCCCGCACGTTTTCCCAATCTTCTTGTAAACGGCTCAACGGGTATTGCTGTCGGTATGGCAACAAATATTCCCCCTCATAACCTCGGTGAAGTTATTGACGGTATGTGTTGTGTAATTGACAATCCCGACTGTACGCTTGAGGATATTATGCAATATATCAAAGGACCCGACTTTCCCACAAAAGGTATAATCATGGGAAGAGCGGGTATCAGAGCTGCTTATGCTACGGGCAGAGGAAAAATTACCGTCCGTGCAAGATGTGAAATTCAGGAAGCGAAAAACGGAAGATATCAGATAATTGTAACTGAGCTTCCTTATCAGGTAAATAAAGCAAGACTTATAGAGTCCATTGCCGACCTTCATAAGGAAAAGAGACTTGAAGGAATTTCCGATATCAATGACTATTCCTCAAGAGAGGGAATGAACATAACCATTGACTTAAAGAGAGATGCAAATCCTCAGGTTGTATTAAATCAGCTTTATTCTTTCACACAGCTTCAGACAACCTTCGGTGTTATTCAGTTAGCCCTCGTTGACGGTGTTCCGAAGATTCTCACTCTTAAAGAGATGCTTGAACAATATATCGACCATCAGGTAAATGTTGTCACAAGAAGAACAGAGTTTGATCTTAAGAAGGCAAAAGAGCGTCAGCATATTCTTGAAGCACTTCTCAAAGCACTTGATTTCATTGATGAGGTAATAAGTATTCTCCGTTCTTCAAAAACTATTGCCGAAGGTAAAGAGAGACTTATGGAACGCTTCGGATTTGATGAAATTCAGGCAAATCATATAGTTCAGATGCGTTTGGGACAGTTAACCGGGCTTGAAAGAGAAAAGCTTCAGGAAGAAGAGCTTCAGCTTGAAGAAAAAATTGCCCGTTTTATGGAAATTCTTTCATCCCGTGAAAATGTTCTTGCACTTGTAAAAGACGAAGCACTTGTTATAAGAGATAAATTCTCCGATGACAGAAGAAGTGAAATTGTCAATGTTACGGGTGAAGTAGATATCGAAGATCTTATCCCTGAAGAAGAATGCGTATTCACTAAGACTTCGATGGGTTACATCAAGAGAATGAGTGTTGACGAATATCAGATACAGAAAAAGGGCGGAAAAGGCAGAATCGGTATCACAAGAAGAGAAGAGGATATCGTCGATACCATGTTTACCGCATCCACTCATTCATATATAATGTTCTTTACTACAAAAGGTAAGGCATATATGATAAAGGGATATGAAATTCCTGAAGGAAGCCGTACAAGTAAGGGTATGAATCTTGTAAACATTCTTCCCATTGAGAGTGATGAAAAGGTTACAACCATGCTTATGATACCCAAAGAGCATGAAGACCTTTATCTTTGTATGATTACAAAAAAAGGTATTATAAAGAGAACCGAGCTTATAAATTTCAGAAATATCAGAAAATCGGGTATTATTGCAATAAATCTTGATGAGGGTGATGTTCTTCAGAAGGTGCTTCTTACTACGGGTGAGCAGGATATTTTCGTTGCTACAAAGAAAGGTCTCGGTATTCGCTTCAATGAAACTGATGCAAGAGTTATAGGAAGAACTGCAAGAGGTGTAAGAGCACTTAAGTTCAAATATGAAGATGATGAAGTAATCGGAATGGAAATACTTGATGAAGAGTCCGGCGGAAAGCTTCTTACCGTCAGTGAATGGGGTAACGGCAGAAAGAGTGATTTCTCCGATTATCATATTCAGTCAAGAGGCGGTTTCGGTTCAATTAACTACAGAGTAAGTAAATACGGTGATGTTGCTGCAATCAAAGTCGTATACGATGACGATGATGTTATACTTATTTCCGAACAGGGTATAATAATCCGTATATCAGCTGAAAGTATAAGAGAATGTGCCCGTCCTTCAAAGGGTGTAAGACTTATGAAACTTTCGGAAAATGACTGTGTGACTACACTTACACTTGCAAAAAATTCAGGCGAAGAAACTGTAAAGCCCGATGAGACGGAAATTTCTTCAGATGACACGGATGCTGAAAATGTGTCGGATGCACAGGAAAATACAGGTGAAGAAGAATAATTAAATTCCGTTTTTCGGGAGGTGTTGAATATGAATAATAAAAAGAATAAGAATAAGAAAGGTGCAAATAATTTTCTTACTGTAATTGCAGGAGTTGCTCTCGGTTTTGTACTTGTTTTCGCAATAATTTCGGTGGATCTTATATCAAAAATGAATTTACTTCCTTTCGGTAAGGATGACCCCGTAAATGAACCCACAGGCTTTGTAGAAGTTACGGAATCCGGTGAAGAAAAAATTGCCATAGATACTCTCAATGAACTCAGAGGAGTAAACGACCTTTCGACCGTTCTTAAAAGCTGGGCACAGAATACTACTGAAACATCACTTATGAGAAGTGAGGATGTTATAAATGTACTTCTTATGGGTGTTGATGCCTCTGGTACAAATGCAGATACAATAATAATTGCTTCTCTTAATAAGACGCAGCAGAAAATATATCTGACTTCGGTATTCCGTGATTCATATACTTATATCAACACAAAATACGGCGATAAGTATGCAAAAATAAATGCCTGCTATGCAAACGGCGGTGCAGACAAACTTATTGAAACGATTCAGAATGATTTCAAGATAAAAATTGATTATTATGTCTCAGTCAATTTTGAATCTTTCAGAAGTATTGTTGATACTTTCGGCGGTATAAATCTTGATGTACAGGAATATGAAGCCAGAGAAATACAGAAAGAAATAGGAAGAGAATGTCCCTTCGGTGAAAATGTACATCTTGACGGTGAGCAGGCACTTACTTTTTGCAGAATCAGAAAATGTGATGTTGATGCTGATATCAGCCGTACAAGAAGACAGAGGCAGTTTATAAATGCCATAATTGATGAGGCAAAAAATATCAGCATAAATCAGATTTCTCCTCTTCTTAACACTGTTATTAAATATGTCAAGACGGACTGCAGTGTTTCTGAGATAATTTCACTCGGTACGCAGGCTATTTCAAATAAGTGGTATAATTACGAGATTGTTTCAGATGCTATACCCTCAGACGAGCACAGACTTGACTACAGAGGTAATGCATGGGTATGGATTGTTGATTACCCTGCGGCTGCAAAGTCTCTTCAGGAGACAATCTACGGACAATCCAATATAGAACTGAGTACTGACAGAGTATCTGCAGTCGATATTATGAGAGACTCCGGAAATTCAGGCAATGCTGCTCCGTAAATTTGTCAGATAAATAAAACAAAGCTTATGTTTGCCGAAAAAGCAAATATAAGCTTTGTTTTTATTGAAAATTATAATTTAACGGTGAATATGCAATTTTGTAAGAGACCACAGCTTCGGAAGACAAAATTTAGAATTATGATTTAATATATCTTTTTGCCTGTGTTGAGAAGAGTTCGTAATATTTTCCCTGTTTTTTCATAAGCTCGTCATGATTGCCTTCTTCTGTAAGGCAGCCGTTTTCAAGTACTAATATTTTATCTGCTACTGTTGCACTTGACAGACGGTGGGATACGAAAACAGTTGTTTTATCTTTTCTCAGCTCATCAAAGCGGTTATATATCTCCTGTTCAGCTATTGCATCAAGGGAAGCTGTAGGTTCATCAAGTATGAGAATGTCAGAATCACTGTAAAACGCTCTTGCAATGGAAAGCTTTTGCCACTGTCCTATTGAAAGTTCTGTTCCGTTTTCTTCAAAATATCTCATAAGAGGTGTATCATATTTATCGGGAAGGTTTTCTATAAACTGTTCACTGCTGCTTTTTCTGGCGGCGGTGATTATTTTTTCCTCCTCGGGGATATCATTAATTTGTCCGAAGGAAATATTTTCTCTGACAGATACAGCATATTTTCCGAAATCCTGAAAAATTATCCCATATATATCATAAAGCTTTTCTGTATCATATTCTCTTATATCCTTGTCATCAAGAAGAATGGTACCTTTTACCGGGTCATAAAGTCTTGTAAGAAGCTTTATAAGAGTAGTTTTTCCTGCACCGTTGAGTCCTACAAGAACTACGGTGTTTCCGGGTTCTATGGTAAAACTCATATTATGTATAACATCTTTTTTACTTCCGGGATACCTGAAGGAAACATTTCTGAACTCTATTTTATGTCCTTTGTGCCTTTCAGGTGATACTGATTTTTCGCTTAATGCCTTGATTTTCTTCTTTTCATTCATATATGTTATGAGATTATCTATGAAAAGTGTGCCTTCGTATACTGACGCCGTTGTTGAAATAAGTGAAGCAATACCTGAAGCAACGGAATTAAGTGCACCTGTGTAAAGAGAATAGTTACCTATTTCTATTTTTCCTTCAAATACCTGTTTTGCAATTATGAGAAATAAAATGCAGTTTGCGGCGGATGTCACAAGGGAAAGAGATATATTCCATGCTCCTTCCTTCAAAAACAGGGATTTGAGACCCTTGAAGTATCTTCTGAATACTTCTTTATATCTTTCCGAGAAGGTTTCATTCAGACCGAAAATTCTGATTTCCTTTGCGAGGTCCTTATCAGTCACTATGTTTGAAAAATATGACAGCATTCTTCTGTCCTTTGAACGGTGACGCATGTAACGGAAATTTTTCTTTCTGTATATGAAGCTCACAAGTGCTCCGGGAATGCTGAGAATAATAACAAGAACAGAAGCCCAGACGGGTCTTACATTGATAAGAATAACAAAATATGAAATAAGCGTTATTATGATGCTTATGAGAGAAAATACCGAGCTTATTATATGAATGGGACGGTGGTCTGCTTCTCTTGTTGCATTTTCAAGCTTTGCGTAAAAATCGGGACGGTCAAAGCTCTCTATATCTATGTCCTTTGCTTTTTTCATTATTTTTGTTCTTACATGATTAGCTACAAGCTCTCCCGATATTTTTGTTACAAGAGAGTTTATGTTGTTTGTCAGGGATATAGCAAAAATAAGAACGAACTGAATTACCAGAAGACTTATAATTTCAAGCCATGCCTCATTATCCGTAACTCCTGTGCTTACTGCATTTGTGTAAGAAGAAGCGAGGCTGTTAAGAAGCAGAGAGCCGGCATAAGCCTGACATACTGGAAGAATGCCCGACAGTACCGATAGTGCTGTCATGGCAAAGAGTATCGGTGGCTTAGTTTCCAGTACAAGACGGAAAATATAAAAGAGTCTGTAAAAAAACTTTGAAAGAAGTTTTTTGAGATAACCGGGCACTTCTTTTATTTTTTTCGGCTTCGGTTCTTTTAATTTATCAAGTTCACTGCCGGGAGGAGGACCCATGGGAGGACGCATAAATATACCACCTTTTGCATAAATATAAATTCATTTATATTTATATATTAAGAGAGAAATATTAAAAAAAATTAAATTCACAGATTTTTTTCTTCAAGCATACGGGAAAATATATATTGCTGGGCAAGTCCCGAATGGGGCTTGAAGCAGTCGGGAAGACCGTCGGGATAGTAAAGCTTTGTTGCTCTGTCAATGTGTCTGTCAACGGGATATACATCAGTAAATCCCAGTGAAAAAAGCATGGTGCAGTCAGCCACTTTTTTGCCGACACCTCTGATTTTCATAAGCTCGTTACGGGCTTCATTTTCACTCATTTTACGGATTTCTTCGAGGTTTGTTTCACCTTCCGCCACTCTTCTTGCGGCATCAAGTATGTAAGGAACACGATAGCCTGCTTTCAGAAAACTGAGGTCTTCTTCACTTTTTACGGCAAGAGTTTGTGCTGAGGGAAATGAGAAACATTCACCTGTTTTTTCTCCGTATTTTTCAGACAGTCTTTTAATGATTCCTTTAATTCTGGGAATGTTATTACAGGAAGATATTATAAAAGAGCACAGGGCTTCCCAGGGTTCCTGCCTTAAAATACGCAGTGTTCCGTACCTGCCGTAAGCCTCTTTTATATAGGGGTCTTTGCAAAGTCTTTCGGTTATTTTCTCATGGTCTGTGCTGAGATCAAAATAATCTGACCATATTTTTTCAGCATCTTCCGCACTTGTATTTCTGAAAAAAAGACCGTCTTCTGTCTGTGAAACAAGGGTCTCTTTTCCGTAAGCAACACCCCTGAAAATTCCCTTTTCGGTTTCCTCCCATCTGAATGCCTGACCGCAATCAAGGGTCAGGGGAAGGTTTATTTCACCGAAATTTACTATATGAGTACCGTTTTTTGCGGGTATTATCTCCATAATGCACCTCATTTTGTATAATTGGCAATTTAAATAAAATATTCAGATAATTTTATTTAAAAATATCTCCATTTTGTATAGACGGCAAGTTCACACAACTACCTGTATATGTTAAAAATTTAACAAAATGTGGATGTTAATAACTTTTTAATGTTAAAAACTTGGTTTATCAAGGCTTTTTAGGGTCAGTTATCAACATTTTCAACAGAGTTTTCAACATTTTCACAGTTTTGCACATAATACAGAATGTATAATAATGTTTACAGTAAGTTTTTACCAAGCTGTTGTAAAGTCCGCTGATTTTACAAAACATTAAAAGAAAAAGTTGTCAGAAAAAGGAAAAAAGGGAAATCGGAAGATAATGTGTTTTAATAAAAACTGAGACACAAGATATTCCGAAAATGCAACTATGTTAAAAAAATAACAAATAGATTTGAAGTCTTTACAAGTTCTTGAGTCATAATTTCATTTAAGTTGATTCAAAGTGCTTTTCGTAAAATTGCTTATAGTATTTCTGTGTGTTTGAGGATGAGTTCTGCATCAACTGCAGCTTGTCCGGCAGGTTGCTTGTTTCAAAAAACACTGAATGTAAGCTTTAAGAAAGATGGTTTCAGATATTTTCCGGGACAGATTTTATCCCGATATATTTAATTCTCTGTCGGGGGCACGGTGAGGTCTGTTCTTTCCGAATATATTTCTGATGAAGGGTTTTGTTATATGCGTCTTATCTGAAAATCGTATGATAAAAACATTCGTGTCAGTTTTATGTTCTGCCGTTTTCAGACGGGGAAATATTATTACCGTCAGGATTATACTTCTTAATCAAACCGTAATCCGACGGGTTTTTGTTTTTCCTTTTTTTGTGTCGGCAAATTAATTCTGTCGGGATATTTCTGTTATTTGTTTCTTATTATGTCAATAATAATTAAAGCATATCCGTAAGGAGGTAAAATTATGCTTAAAGGAATCAACCGCCAGGTGCTTGAAGTTAATCAGCCTGAAAATTCATACTTTGAAAAGGTCATATTTTTTGTCCGTCCCGAATGTTTTTCGGTAAGTGAAAGTAAGCTTAAAAACAGTGCCGACAGGCTTATAAAAAATGCTTCAAAGCCTCCGGAAAAACGAAAGCTGAAGGATAGCCTGAGAGACAAAACACAGCTTATAAAAATGGGTTCGGCGGCAGCCGTAGGTGCAGCCGCCGCCGCATTGGTATCAGCAATTTTCTGAAAATAAATGTCTGAAATTTTATCCCGCAACAGATGGATATCTGACATTGATATTGAATATATATACAGAATATTAAATTATAATATTCATTTTTTTTGAGTAAATATTTTAGTTATTCACTTTTTTATGAAGACACAGTCGGTTATAAAATATGTGTATAATCTATGGTTTTATTTTCCTACACAGAATTTTGAGAATACCTCGTTGACTATTTCTTCACTTGCTTTTTTACCCGTGAGAGTGAGCAGGTGTTCTATTGCACAGTCGATGCTGACATTTACGGCATCTACGGTATATCCTGCCTCAAGTGCCGTAACTGCCTCGTTTATGCAGTCCTTTGCTTTTTTTGCACATTCATACTGTCTGCCTGCGGCGAGCATTTCCTGTGAAAAATCAAGTCCTGCCGTTCCGAGGATATTTTCGAGTTCTGTTTTTATCACATCGGTGCTTTCTTCATTTTTTGCTGAAAGTGTGATACAGCGAGGAATATATTTTTCAATATCTGTGGCTGAAAATTCAGGGGAGAGGTCTGACTTATTTATGATGGCAAGGCATCTTTTTTTACTGCAGATTTCGAGAAGCTCTCTGTCTTCACTGTCAAGAGGTCTTGAAACGTCGAATACTGCAAGAATAAGGTCTGCTGTTTCCATTCTGTCTTTGGCGAGGTTTACTCCTATGCTTTCAACCTCGTCGGAGGTTTCATGAATTCCTGCCGTGTCTGCAAGACGCAGAAGTATGTCTCCTACTCTTACGGTTTCTTCGATTATATCCCTTGTTGTGCCTGCAACTGAGGTGACTATGGATCTTTCACAGCCTGAAAGAACATTCATAAGAGTTGATTTTCCCACATTGGGCTTTCCGCATATTACTGTGTTTACCCCTTGGGTTACGGCTTTACCGCTGTCATACCTGTCAAGAAGCTTTTGAAGCTCCTTTCCGGCTGAATGAAGTGTAGTCAACAAAGCTCCGTTTTCAACTGCGGGAATATCTTCATCAGGATAATCACTCCATGCTGCAAGTGCGGCGGCAGAGGATATGAGGGAGGAACAAATTTCTCCTATTTTTTTACTTACACTGCCTTTAAGAGTGTTTCTTGCCGCATTGAGTGCTGCCTCTCCCGAGGCGGAAATTACGTTCATAACACTTTCTGCCTGAGCGAGGTCCATTTTGCCGTTAAGATATGCTCTTTTTGTAAATTCACCGGGTTCGGAGGGTATTGCACCGAGAGAAAAAATAAGTCTCAGAACCTTATTCATTATATATATACCGCCGTGACAGCATATCTCACAGACATTTTCCCCCGTATAGCTTTTCGGAGCTCTGTATACGATAACCACAGCCTCATCTATGGGGCTGTCGTTTTCATATACCTGACCGTATGCCGCACGGTAACCTTCCATATCCGTTATTTTTTTACCCGAATATGATTTGAAGCATTTTTCTGTTATTGTCAGAGCCTCATCACCCGATATTCTGATTATACCTATTCCGCCTGCCGCATTGGGTGTGGCTATTGCTGCTATTGTAGACATATATATTCCTCACAATTTTTATTATATTATAGTGTAATTAGTATATATACATATTATAATATAAAGTTGACATCATAAGGGCGTGACTTTCAGATGTTTATATAACTATTATAAACATCATAAGTCAATATTGCAATAAAATTAAATGCATGATATAATAATTTGTTCTGAAAACTTGTTTCGGAGGGATAATATGGACTATTTTTCGGGAAAATATGATGTGGCTGTTATCGGTGCCGGTCATGCGGGTATTGAAGCGGCTCTTGCGGCGGCACGTCTCGGGACAAAGGTCGTCTGCTTTACCATTAATCTTGACTGGATAGGTAACATGGCTTGTAATCCTTCCATAGGCGGAACCTCAAAGGGACATCTTGTCCGTGAAATTGATGCCTTGGGCGGTGAGATGGGAATTGCCGCTGATAAGAATACTCTTCAGAGCCGTATGCTGAATCTCGGTAAAGGTCCTGCCGTTCATTCTCTGAGAGCACAGATAGACAGAAGAGAATATTCAAAATATATGAAAAATGCCCTTGAAAAGCAGGAAGGACTTTCCCTTGTTCAGGCAGAGATAGTTTCTCTCAGAAAAAATAATAATTCTTTTTGGGAATTAAAAACACAGCTTGACTGCGTATACCATGCACAGTGTGTTATTCTTGCTACAGGTACATTTCTTGACGGAAAAATTTATGTGGGTGATAAATGTTACAGAAGCGGCCCCGACGGAATGTTTCCCGCTATAGGACTTTCAGATTCGCTGAAAGAGCAGGGTATAGAACTTCGCCGCTTCAAGACGGGAACACCTTCGAGAGTAAACCGCAGAAGTGTTGATTTTTCAGAGCTTGAAGAACAGCACGGTGATGAGAGAGTTGTTCCTTTTTCATTTGCGACCCGTGAGGCTCCGAAGAATATTCTTTCATGTTATATTACATATACAAATGAAGAAACAAAACGCATAATAACGGAAAATCTTCACCGCTCACCTCTTTTCGGAGGTATGATAGAAGGAGTGGGTCCGAGATACTGTCCCAGCATAGAAGATAAGATGGTACGTTTTTCCGAGAAGGAGAGACATCAGATTTTTATAGAGCCTTGCGGACTTGATACGGAAGAGCTTTATCTTCAGGGACTTTCATCTTCTCTCCCCGTTGATGTTCAGGAAGGTTTTATCCGTTCCATCAAGGGGCTTGAACACTGCGAAATAATGAGAAATGCTTATGCTATAGAGTATGACTGTGTTGACCCTCTTGAACTTAAACCTACCCTTGAATTTCTCAATGTGGAAAATCTTTTCGGTGCAGGGCAGTTCAACGGATCAAGCGGATATGAGGAAGCCGCGGCTCAGGGACTTGTTGCAGGCATCAATGCAGCACTTAAGGTGCAGAACAAAGAACCGTTTATTCTCGAACGTTCGGGTTCATATATAGGAACGCTTATTGATGACCTTGTTACCAAGGGTTGCAATGAGCCGTACAGAATGATGACATCCCGGTCCGAATACCGTCTTATACTCAGACAGGATAATGCAGATATAAGGCTTATGAAAAAAGGTCATGAACTGGGACTTATAAGCGATGAAAGATATAATAAGCTTCTTGAAAAGCTTGACCTTATTGAGGAAGAGAGAAAGAGGACTGAGAGCACGGTTATTGCACCCGGAGAAGAAATTAATTCTTTACTTGTTTCACGTGAAACATCTGCACTTTCCACGGGATGTAAACTTGCTGATCTCATCAGAAGACCTCAGCTTAACTATGAAGTGCTTACACCCTTTGACAAAAACAGACCCGAGCTTCCTTATGAAGTCTTTGAACAGGTAGAAATAGACCTTAAGTATGAAGGCTATATTAAAAGACAGCTGTCTCAGGTAAATGAAATGAGAAGGCTTGAAGTAAAGCTTATACCTGAAGATATAGATTATAAGGATGTAATTAACCTCAGAATAGAAGCCATAGAGAAGCTTTCAAAGATAAGACCGAGAAGTATCGGTCAGGCTTCAAGAATTTCAGGTGTAAGTCCTGCAGATATTTCTGTTCTTCTCATATATCTTTCAAAAAACGGAAGGGGAGAGTAAAAAATGATTTCAAAAGAATTGCTTTTCAGTTCCTGTGAACAGTTGGGAATAAGAATAAGTGAGCGTGCTGCAGACAGATTTGACGAATATGCAAAACTGCTTGTTGATTACAACAGCAAGGTAAATCTGACTGCAATTACTGCTCCCGATGATATTGTTATAAAGCATTTCGTTGACAGTCTGTGTCTTAATAAATTTGTTCCGCTTACGCCCGAAAAAAGAATAATAGATGTAGGTACAGGTGCAGGTTTCCCCGGTGCGGCACTTCTCTGTGCAGAGCCGTCACTTAATATCACAATGATTGATTCCGTAAACAAAAAACTTGATTTTATAAGATTTCTCTTAAAAGAACTGGGACTTGAAGCTGAAATAATAACCATACGTGCAGAAGACGCAGCCAAAAAGGCTGAGTTCAGAGAAAAATTTGATGTAGTAACTTCCCGTGCCGTAGCAGCACTTAATGTACTTGCCGAATATTCCGTGCCGCTTGTTAAAGTCGGAGGAGTCTTTTCTCCTCTGAAAGCCGTGCTGTCTACAGAAGAGGACCAAAGAGGATGTTCGGCAGTTGTAAATCTCGGTGCAAAGGTAATAAGTAAATATAAGTATTCTATACCTGACGGCAGTGAGAGAGAAATAATTGTTGCGGAAAAAATTTCGCAAACTTCACCAAAATATCCCCGTGCATACGCACAGATATCAAAAAAGCCTTTATAAACCGAAAAAGATTTATAAAGTGACATGCTTAATATATAATATTTCGCAGAAAAGCTGTGGTATTCTTTCAATGTAAGGACGACCCTTACAGGAAAATATCACAGCTTCGTTATTTTGGTGTTATATGCTTACATACAGATTAAAAACAGGCGGACAGGTTCTTCTGATACCCGCAGAGGATATTGAACCGCCCGAAGAATATGAAAGAACGGTAATCTCATCCGAAGAACTCCGTGAACTTGCTGATTCAATAGAAACCATAGGAATGCTGAATCCCGTAACAGTAAGAAGCATCGGCTCGGGAAGATACAGAATAATTGCAGGAGAGAGAAGAAGAAAAGCAGCAGAACTTGCCGGACTTGAGTATATACCGAGTCTTCTTATACAGGATGAGGATGAAAAGTATAATATATACAGCATAGCGGAAAACCTGCATAGAAGAGATGTTCATTTTCTTGATACAGCAAGAAGAATAGAAGAATTGCGGGAAATGTACTCTCTGGAAGAAATAAGCGGACTTCTATGTATTCCCGAGGGAATGATATTATCAAGAATACACCTTTTATCTTTGCCGGAAAATATCAAGTGGAAGATAATTACGGGAGGAATACAGGAAAAGGATGCAGTATTGATAAGCAGAATAACAGATGTTAACAAAAGAAATGAAGTAACGGAATTGATGGTAAGTGCATCCATGAGCTTCAGTGAAGCATTGGAAACAGTAAATAATTCTGAAAAGAGAACAGTTTTCAGAGCACGGTATAAAGATATGAACATATTTACAAACACACTGGATCATGCAATAAAAACAATGAAGGCATCGGGAATTGAGGCAGATGTTAAAAAAACAGAGGACGACAGAAAAATAGTGTATACCGTGACCATTAACAAGATGATATAGAGGAAACTCTTTATCATATACAGCCCATATCTTTCTCTTTCACACCCCACATCCAAAGCAAAAAGACAGTTCGCAAGGGCTGTCTTTTTGCTTGGAACGGATTGTGGTAAATTATTGAAAAAATAAAGAATAAAGAGAAAGAGACAGGAATATACTCTCATTGCCGGTGAGCAAGGACTGAGAAAACAGAAAGGAGGCAAGTGTTTAACAATAAAATAACCGGTTTAAGGCAAAAAATACAAAAGAATAATTTCAAAATATGTAAAATGCATAAAAATTATGCATGAACGGTATTGACATTTACGAAAAACAGTAGTATTATGTGTCGGGTAAAAAACATAATTATCGGAGGAAATAGTTTTATGAAAAAGGTCATTTCAGTTTTTACAGTTATCCTTATGATGCTCAGTGTTATGCCCCTCGCAGTTTTTGCTGCAGAAGCAACTCATGAGCACACACCTGCAGAACCCGTTCTTGAAGTTGAATGGGAAGCAACATGCACAGAGTCAGGCAGATATAAGTATGTTACCAACTGTGCAGAATGCGGTAAGTTCCTTACCTTCAGAAGAGAAAATGTACCTGCACTCGGTCATGATTTCGCAGCTGCTACTTGCACTGCTCCCGAAACATGCACTCGTTGCGGTGAAACACGCGGTGAAGATCTCGGCGGTCATATAATGCCTGCTCAGGCTACTTCTACAGAAGTAGAATATGAGCCCACCTGCATGGAAGAAGGCAGAATGAAGCTTCTCTTCAACTGCGAAAGATGCGAGAAACTCCTTACTATCAAGAGAGAAGCTATTGAAGCTCTCGGTCACACACTTCCCTCAGAGCCCACATCATCAGAAGTAGAATATGAACCCACCTG
>SVQH01000021.1 GCA_015065425.1 Oscillospiraceae bacterium | reverse complement strand
ATTTGATACAGTCCCTAAAATAATATGATTTATCTTATTTTTCTTCCTTTTTTTTATGGAAAAGAATCTTATCAACGGGGAAATAAAGGAAAAACTGAAGTGCCGAACAAATCATCATTGCTGCATTACGAGCAAGTCCGTCTGACCAACCAAAACCAAGGAAAAGGGTGTTAAGTGTCGGAGAAAGCCAAGCAGAGAAGAAAACAAGACCGATTGTGAATGCTATATAAATCGGAAGAGCTATTGCAATATTAGCACCGGAGTTAAATGTTTTTTCTTTATTTACGAAAAATGCAACAACCTGTGCAATAATATTGGCAACATTGAACGCGATACAATAACCGAGACCGCCTGAAATAACTTCACCTAATTCATTATAGTTTACAGGGTACTCAAGAACCCACAAACTGAATGGTTGTGCATACATTTCCTGAATTGCAGGAATGAGAGGAATAACATTGGTCAGAAGAACCTGAACAAGCATTGCAAGAAGACTTACAAAAATGAATTTAACAAACTGCCACACGGTTACAATAAGTGAACCTTTGCCTTCTGCCTTATTATCAATTTCTTTTAATTTACTCATAATTTACCAACTCCAAATTGTTTTTGGAAAATTTTATCATATTAAATTAAAAAAATCAACACAAATCTTGTAAATATTCTTCAGAAAAAAAGCCGCAGTATCTGCAGCTTTTTCTGTATTTACATAAGGTCACATATAAGTTTTGAAAACTCTGCAGGATCTTTAATGGTGAGTCCGCCGATAAGTCTTGCCTGATTATAAAGAAGCTTTGCATAATCGGAAAGCTTATCTTTGTTATCATTATACAAATCTTTAAGTTTCTCAGCGATGGGGTGAGAAACATTTATTTCAAGAACATACTCAGCCTTCACACCGCCAGAACCGGGCATGGAATTAAGAACCTTTTCCATTTCAGCAGAAATGGCTCCCTCATTTGTAAGACAAACAGGGTGGTTTTTGAGTTTATTGGTAAAACGAACAGATGAAACTCCTGAAAGAGACTCTTTCATAAAATCAAACATATCTTTATTCTCTTCGTTTTCCGTGTTAAGAGCATTCTTCTCTTCCTCGGTATCAAGGTCTGCTTCATCAGCACAAATGTTGACAAAAGTCTTATCTTCATAAGCCATAATGGTTTTCACGGCAAATTCATCAACATAATCGGTAAGATAAAGAATATCGAAGCCTTTGTCTTTTACCTTTTCAACCTGAGGAAGCATTTCTATTCTGTCAACTGTCTCACCTGCAGCGTAGTAAATGCTCTTCTGCTCAGACGGCATTGAATCAACATATTCTTTAAGTGTAACGCAGCTGTTATCTTTTGAGCTCTTAAAAATAAGAAGGTCGGTAAGTTCATCCTTGTGCATACCGTAATCACTGTAAACACCGAATTTAAGAGAAGTTCCGAAAGCCTCAAAGAACTTTTCATATTTTTCTCTGTCCGTGTTCAGCATTTTTATAAGTTCAGACTTTATCTTCTTTTCAATAGTTCTTGATATAAGCTTCAGCTGATGGTCGTGCTGCAGCATTTCACGGGAAATATTGAGAGATAAATCTTCACTGTCAACAAGACCTTTAACGAAATTAAAATAATCGGGCAGAAGTTCACTGCACTTTTCCGTAATAAGAACACCTTTTGAAAAGAGCTGAAGACCTTTTTCGTAATTCTTGGAATAATAATCAAAAGGTGCATGAGAAGGAATATATAAAAGAGCGTTATAAGTAGCCTGTCCTTCTGTTTTTGAGTGAATAACTCTTACGGGCTCTTCATAATCATAGAAAACATCTCTGTAGAAAGAATTATATTCTTCGTCAGAAATCTCATTTTTTGCTCTTTTCCACAAAGGCATCATTGAGTTGAGCGTTCTGTCTTTGATTACAGTCTCATATTCTCCTTCATTTTCTTCTGAGGGAACCTTTGTTTCAAATTCCATTCTGATAGGATAACGGATGTAATTTGAATATTTTTTGACAAGAGCGGAAAGCCTGTACTGATCGAGGAATTCATCATAATTTACTTCTTCAGTATTATCACTTACATAAAGGATAATTTCCGTACCGACACTGTCTTTTTCAGCAGGAGTAACAGTATAACCCTCAGCACCTTTTGATTCCCAACAAAAAGCCTCATCACTGCCGTAAGCCTTTGTTATGACTTTTACGCATTTGCTTACCATAAAGGCTGAATAAAAACCGACACCGAACTGACCGATAATATCAATATTTTCATCTGCATTTTCGGCTTTGAATTTCTGAGAACCGCTTTTTGCAATGACACCGAGATTATTTTCAAGTTCTTCTGCCGTCATACCGATACCGTTATCAGAAATTGTAAGTGTTCTGCTTTCTTTATCGGGAGTAATTCTGATGCAAAAATCATCTTTTCCGAGACCTACTTTATCATCAGTAAGAGATCTGAAATAAAGTTTGTCGATAGCATCACTGGCATTTGAAATTAACTCTCTGAGGAAAATTTCTTTATGCGTGTAAATTGAGTTGATCATAAGATCAAGAAGCTTTTTTGATTCTGCTTTGAACTGCTTTGTTTTCATTTCATCAACTTCCTATAATTTTATAGACAAAAGCTCCGGAGCATTGTTCCGAAGCCTCTGTCGTAATTACTTACAATATGATTAAGAGAAAGGGGGACTCAGGAAAAATATTCCTGATAATTTTAGTATATCCAATAACCTTTAAAGACTCTTAAACATTAATCCTCGACAGCAGCTTTCCGTGAATTTACGGAACGGAAAAATTCTGAAGGGAATTTTTCTTTTCTGTCATAAGTAAATACGCCGTTCTGTTCCTGCTCGACATCAGTAAGCTGAGTATAACAGAAACCAAACAGACAAGGATTGTCAAGAAGTGCATCTGTAAGACCTTTATATCTCTCCTTGAATTCCTCTTCGCTTGTGGGTGCGTTGCCGTAACCCCATGAAACATCACGGGAATTACCTGAAACAGGGCTCCATTTTATGCCGCCGTATTCACTGATAAATACGGGCATTCCCTGTTTGTATTCCTGCCTGTCAGTGAACCTGTCAAAGGGAATTCCTGTTTCAATGATAATATCATTATTCTTTTTGAAAAGGTCAACATTCTGTTCATAATCATGAAGATCAAAAATATCTGTTTCAACATGGAAATTACCACTCGTATCAATGCACGGACGTGTTTTGTCTGCCGTTTTTGTCGCCTTGTAAACAAGGCTGAGAAGTCCGTCATATTGCTTTCTTCCGTTCATATCCCATGTTTCATTGAAAGGACACCAGCCTATTATTGAAGGATGATTAAAGTCACGGTCTATTTCAGACAACCACTCAGGAAGGAAAGTATAAACAGCTTCGGGTCTTGTGTGATCAAGTCCCCAGTTGGGATATTCTCCCCATACAAGATATCCTTCCTTATCACAGTGATAAAGAAATCTCTCCTCAAAAACCTTTTCGTGAAGTCTTGCACCGTTAAAGCCACATTTTTGTGACATTTTAATATCGGCAAGAAGTGCAGCATCTGAGGGGGCTGTATAAATTCCGTCGGGATAAAAGCCCTGGTCAAGCACAAGTCTCTGGAAAACTGATTTTCCGTTGAGCATGAACTTATATCCGTCAAAGCCGATGTTACGCAGACCGAAATAACTCATTACCTTGTCATCACCGAAAGTGAGTTCAATATCATAAAGTCTGCCGTTTCCGACTTCCCAAAGATGAATTTCACTAAGTTCCAAAGTAAAAGCAAAAGCTCCTGAGCAATCAGGAATAACAGCTTCTGCCACTTCCCTGCCATCATATAATGCAACAGCATTAAATTTCTCTGTTCCGACAACTTCACCCGTGACAGCAAGAGTTCCGTTTCTGTAATCGGGATAAAATCTGAAGCTTTTTATATAGCTTGAAGGGGTAAACTCAAGCCATACAGTCTGCCATATACCTGTAGTTCTTGTATAATCACAATCGTGTGAATAATATTCTTCGCTCTGTTTTCCCCTTGGAATCATGGGATTTCTTGTATCATCTTCGCAGTATACGGTTATAACATTTTCACCTGAAACAACAAGAGCGGTAATATCAAAGCTGAATGATACATAACCGCCTTCATGCGTACCTGCTTTTTTTCCGTTGATATATACAACCGTTCTGAAGTCCGCTGCACCGACGTGTATGACCGTTCTTCCGCTTACACTGTTTTCATCAAGAGTAAAGGTACGTCTGTACCACACTCCGTACATAAAATCTTTACAACCAACACCCGAAAGTGCCGATTCTACACAGAAAGGAACCGTAATTTTTTTGTCAAAAGCGTCAGCACTCTCATAAAACTTTCTTGCAGTACCGCTTCTGCCGTTATCTATACAAAAATCCCACTGTCCGTTAAGATTAAGCCATTTTTCTCTCTCAAACTGAGGTTTGGGATGTTCACATCTCGGAATATTCATAATTATTCTCCTTATCAATAAAATGTTGCAATCTGTTCTTCAGGAGGTTCGGCATCAACAAGACTTTTTACATTGAACACAGGTCCTTTTTTTCCGTAAAGCCTTGAAAAACGGATATCTACTTCTGCAGTGACAATGTACCATGAAGCATTCTGTACCATACCTACATCTTTTACTTTGGAAACAAGCCCGCAATACTGTATATCATCAGCACAGCACGTCATAATGTGTCTTCCGAGAGCACATGTCTTATCGGGAAACTTAGGGTCAGTTGCTGCAAGTGCTTTGAATCTTACGGTTTTTCCTTTATATTTTTTCATTTCTTCAGTAAGATCTCTGTAAAACAATGCAAAATCCCTGTCTTCAATGTTGATTACGGGAGCATTGATATCAAAAGGCAGCGGATCTTCAATTTCGTCGGGAACAAGAGTGCCGTCTGCATATTCATATAAAATGTTGGTTCTTCTTGAAGATGCCCTTACTATCTTGTGAAGCTCCATGGTATCAAAGCCTTTTTCAATTCTGTTAAAAACACAGACATCACAATCGGAAAGCTTATCAACAACAAGACTTCTCATATTTGCATTGTAGCTGAGAAAAGTATTGGTATCAAAAAACAGCATATTCTGATACGGAACCCAATCTTCGGGCATATTATCATAAAAATTCTGTATCAGCCACATTCCGTTATATTCGACGAGAACTCTTTCTGCCTTAAAAGACTTTACCATTTCCTGCAGTTTATTTTCATCAAGTTCATCCACTGAATCTATCGTATGGATACATACATTTTTTCCGCTGAATTTAAGCGGTTCGTATTCCTCCTCGCCCTCTTCACACACAAGAAGAAGAGTTCTTTCTCCTGAATTGAATCTTTTATCTTCAAGTGTATCCTGAATAAATGTTGTTTTACCGGATTCAAGAAAACCCGTAAATAAATAAACAGGAATTGCCATTTTTTCATCCCCTTTTATATTCCGAATGCTTCTTCAACAGCTTTTTCATTGAGACCTGAACCAATAACACAAATTCGTCCGATTATACCTGCACTGCCTGTTCTTACATCGCTCTCACCGGGCGTATAGTCAAAATGTATCCAATTTCCGTCAACAGAATCTACAATACCCTTTGCACGGAGCACAATACCAAATTTTTCCTCATCACAGAAAGAATCAAGAATTTCCGATATTCTTTCTGCAGTAAACTTAACGGTAGTTTCTCTTCCGCAGCTGACAAAAACTTCATCAGCATGATGATGGTGGTGGTGATGTTCATGGTCATGGCAGCCGCAACCACAGTTCTCATCATGGTCATGGTGGTGGTGCTCATGGTCATGGCATCCGCAATCACAATCCTCATCATGGTCGTGATGGTGGTGATGCTCATGGTCGTGACAGCCGCAATCACAGTTTTCATCGTGGTCGTGATGGTGATGGTGATGATGTTCATGCTCGTGATGCATAGCTTCCATAACCGCTTCAAGTGTATCTTTTCTCTCAATGGCACTTACAAGTGCATCTGCAGAAAGTTCGCTGACAGGAGTAGTAACGATTACGGCAGAGGGATTCTTCTCTCTTACAAGTTCTACTGCTGTGCTGAGTTTGTCTGCCTTTACAGTGTCTGCATGACTCATTATTATAGTCCCTGCGTGTTCAATCTGATCATTGAAAAACTCACCGAAGTTTTTCATATACATCTTGCATTTTCCTGCATCGACCACAGTTGTGAACGCATTGAGAATTATATTTTCTCCTGCTATACTTTCTACTGCTCTTATTACATCAGAAAGTTTTCCGACACCTGATGGTTCAATAAGAATTCTGTCGGGAGTATATTCGTCAATTACCTTGGACAGAGCAGTTCTGAAATCGCCTACAAGACTGCAGCAGATACATCCGGAATTCATTTCAGTAATTTCTATACCTGCATCCTGCAAAAAACCGCCATCAATTCCTATCTCACCGAATTCATTTTCAATAAGTACAAGCTTTTCACCATTATAACAATCTGAGATAAGTCTTTTTATAAGAGTAGTTTTACCAGCACCGAGAAAACCCGAGTAAACATCTATTTTTGTCATATTCATCTTCCTTTTATTAGTATATCTATATAATTTTACCACTAAAATAAAATAATACAATACCTAAAATAAAAAATCGCAAAAAAAAATACGGAGATTGAAAACTCCGCATTTGTTTTAATTATAAAGTTTTGCGAGACCGCCTTCGCTTGTCTCACGGTATCTGTTGTGTAAATCTCTTCCTGTTTCATACATCGTTTTAACTACGAGGTCAAAAGATATCTTTCTTGAACCTGCAAGGAAATTGGCAAGATTAACAGCATTTATGGCTCTCATTGCAGCAACGGCATTGCGTTCAATACAAGGAATCTGCACAAGCCCCCTTACAGGGTCACAAGTAAGTCCGAGATGATGCTCCATTGCAACCTCTGCAGCGTACTCAATCTGATCAATATCCATTTCATACAATTCTCCAAGAGCCGCTGCAGCCATTGAACAGGCACTTCCTATTTCAGCCTGACACCCCGCCTCAGCACCGCTTATGGATGCATTGGTTTTTATAATATTCCCTATAAGTCCTCCTGTGGCAAGAGCACGCAGAATATCCGAGTCAGAAAGTTTTTTCTTATCCTGAGTATATTTCAGCACTGCAGGAACAACACCGCTTGCACCGCAGGTAGGAGCAGTTACAATTTTACCGTCACAGGAAGCATTCTGTTCACTAACGGCAAAAGCATAGGAACACACAAGACGGTTTTCTTTGGTCTCTGCAAGTTCATCCATGTGTCTGTAATTGTAAAGCTGTTTTGCCTTACGTTGAACATGAAGTCCGCCGAATATCTCTCCCTCTGAAGAAATACCTTCCTTAACAGAATTTTTCATACAATCCCAGACAGTCTGAAGGAAATCCCAGATTTCAAAGCCCTCAACTTCTTCTACATATTGCCATAATCTCTTGTCGTGCTTCCTGCAATAATCTGATATTTCAGAAAAGGTAGACAATTTATATGGTCTTACAGGTGAGCTTACAGCTTCACCTTCAAATCTTATGGCTCCGCCGCCGATACTGTAAACCGTATAATCTGCTATTACAGCTTCATTTTTGATAACTGAAAAATGCATGGTATTGGGATGCGGCAAATCATATTTTTCTTCATTAAATATAATTTCTGTCTTATCTTCTGACAGCGTTTTACGGATTATATAGTCAGTTCTGTGTCCGATGCCCGTTTTTGCAAGTGACCCGTACAAAGTTACAGAATACTTATCCGCATCCGGGTGTTTAAGAGAAATAATTTTTGCTGCTCTTTCAGGTCCCATCGTATGTGAGCTTGATGGACCTACACCGATTTTATAGAGTTCTCTCAACGATTCCATCCCACTGTCTGAAAATTTTTTATCCATGACTTATCTCCTGTTGTTTATTCCGTCATAACTATATACCAACACAAAAAATAAATCAAGAACAAATATTAAAGTTCAGGAAAAACAAGGACACGGTCTTCGGTAAGTATATCTTCTTCAATCCCGTTTATGCTTCTGATAAAGCTCTGTGACGCTCTGTTTTCCTTTCCTATTTCCCACAGACTTTCATTTTTCTTTGCATAATACAGAACAATACCTTTTTCTTTTGCAAAGCTTTCTGCTTCACAGGGAGATATCTTTGACAAAGTTTTTACTTTACATTTGATTGCTTCATGATATTTAACACAAACATCAAAAGTAAATTTAATTTTATTATCAGCTTGTCTTATTGCCATTACGCTCAGAATTTTTGCATCGGTTATCAATATATTTTCAACATTTTCATTAATTTCAGGAACATATTCCTCGTTACATTTTCTTGTAATAAAGCTGTGCATACCTTCAGAAAGATTAAGAAGTGCATTACAATTTGCATTTACAACTAATACAAATCCGTTTTCCTTCTTTTCCGTAATAATTTGAAGATTTTCAATAAAACTGTCACCGATACCGGCTATATCTTCCTCAAAAACATCCGTTTCATAATTAACAGTAAATGTTTTTTCATTGATTTTCATTTCTTTTCTGAATTCAACTTCTTCAAAAACAGTATTTATGCCGTCTCCTGTTGAATATAAATCAGATATACAAGAAAGCTCACACTGCTTTCCCGCAACAAGAACAAAATTTATTTTTGCAGTCAAAGAAAGGGCTTTTTCATTCGACACACTATCTTTTATCACGGTATTTACAACAGTATAAACATCAGTAAGACAGCATATATCATCTTCACATGCTTCATAAGCATCTACGACTTCAGATACCGGCAACGAAAATGAACGCTTTCCGGTATCGCCTTCATCATCAATGTAGATTACTTCGACAAAAAGTTCACCTTTCATATAAACTTTATTGTCTATAGACTTCATCTCACTGATTATAAGTCTGTCCTCTGTATGAATTACCTCACAGGTACTTCCCTTAATGCTAAGTTCTGCATTTTCTTCAAGAGAGAAATCCCTTTGAACACAGCAAGAAGGAATAAACACATAATCGGAAGTGCTTCTTATTTCAATATTGTTATCTGTAATATCCGATACAATATTTATTGCTTTTACTCCGTATACAAGTGCATTCAGATGCACCATGCCTCTGACCTCAATTCTTTTCGGTCCGAGAGCACGGCAATTCTCTGATAAAAGCTTCACATTTACACTGACACAATCCCCTGCTTCAATGCCGCTGCACTGCATCATTTTTGTATAAGCTATATCATTTGAGTAACTATAAAGCTTTTTATCCTCTCCGTAATATACAAGAAGAAGACGGCAGGTACCCGAAATACTGATTTTATCACCTGATACTGAAACATTGTCATAATTGGGGACAAGTGAGCATTTAAGTATCTTACTTATATCACCGTAATAATCCGGAAGTATGAATTCCTGTTCGACACTCTGCTGAGAATTTACACTAATCGGCGTTTTAAAGGTTTTAACTGTCTTATTTTCAATATTCATGTTATACACTCCCAAAACATATTTCAATTAATACTATGTAACACATGTCCCGTTTATTACAAAAAAAATCACGCCAAGAAAAATCCTCAGCGTGACAATTATTATTTATATGCTTCAAGTCTGTAAATAGGCATTCCCTGAGAGGAAAACCGATGTTCATATTCAGTAATAATATTACCTTCAAAACTACTGTTGTGAAGATCCAACGATACATTTTTAAGCTTATATCCGCCTGCAGTAAACTGTTCAATGGAAAACTCAAAGAAATGCATATTGTCCGTCTTCTGATGTATTTCCGCATCATCTGCAAGAATTTCACGGTATATATCAAGAAATCTTATATAGGTAAGTCTGCGATTTTCATAAGCCTTTTTTGGAAACGGACACGAAAAATTCAGATAAATCCGTCCTATAGAACCGGGGGTTATGTATTTATTCAGAACTTCTGCACCGCAGTGCATAAAAACGACATTGTTAATATTTCCGTCCTGTGCTTTTTTACAGGCATCACAGATAACATTTCTGTTTACTTCAACTGCTATGTAATTTATATCCGGATTTCTGCTGGCAAGTTCAAAAATAAACTGTCCTTTACCACAACCTATCTCCATCTGCAACGGGTTACTGTTACCGAAATACTCTGAAAAATCAATATACTCTTTTTTTTCAACAACTTTTCTGTAATCTTCTGTTACGGGAGCAATATCAACGAGATTACTGAACTGAGACAGTCTCTCATCAAGATGCTTCTTTTTACGCATTCTCATATTTTTCCACCTTCAAATCGTCAACAAATTTTCTTATATCTTCAACGTTTCCTCTGATTTTACCTTGCATCAGCGTTCCTCTTCCTCCACCTGTTCCGTTAAACAATGAATTAAAATCAAAAACGAATGCCGATAAGTTCAGTTTATCAGAATAAATGCAGTATGAATAAGATGAAGAATCATCTCCCGAAAGCAGAATAACCGCATATTCTGCCTTCTCAGAAAGCATATTACAAAGTTCTCTGAGATCACCGCCCCTGATATCCGGAAAAACCGCAAAAACAAACGGGGCAGCACAAACTGAATCAGCAATATATTTAAGATATTTTGTTTTCAGCTCCGAAACAGTGTTTCTGAGTTCCTGATTTGTTTGAAGAAGTTTATTTACTGCAATATCTGTTTCATCATGCTTAGCACAAAGAAGCGAAGAAATATTGAGGGTTTGTCGGTATTTACTGCAATAATCCCGATAGGCTTCAATGCCGCAAATAAGAGTGATTCTTACTCCGCCTCGGTGACTTATACAAGACAGTATTTTTATGCATCCTATTTCACCCGTTGATGTGACATGAGGAGCACAGCACGCACATTTATCAATTCCTTCAATCTCTACAATTCGGGCAGGTCCAGGGAAATCAAGTTTACTTCTGAAAGATATTTTTTGTAATTCTTCTCTGTCGTACAAACGGGCAGTTACGGGAAGACACGCATATACACACTCATTTGCATCAAATTCTATCTGAGCTATCTGTTCTTTTGTAAGAGGCATATCAAAATCAACGGTCATAACCAGTCCGTCAAAATGGA
This sequence comes from Oscillospiraceae bacterium, assembly GCA_015065425.1. Classification (GTDB taxonomy): domain Bacteria; phylum Bacillota; class Clostridia; order Oscillospirales; family Acutalibacteraceae; genus RUG806. Next base: position 38,760 of record SVQH01000021.1, on the reverse strand, counting down.
AGCCGACATTTGAAACGCCGAAAAGATTATGAGCAATACCTGAAACAATGTGCTCCCCGGAATGAGCCTGCATACGGGCAAAACGCAAAGAAGCATTCAGCCTGCAATGCACTGTATCACCCACATTGGCATCACAAATCTTTTTTGTCAAATGATATATTATGTCATCTTTTTCATACACATCATAAATATCGCAGGAATCTATAATTCCTTCATCAGCCTTTTGTCCGCCGCCTTCAGGGAAAAATGCTGTTTTATCAAGAACAATGGCATATCCTCTTTCAGTTTCAGTTATTTCCAGAATTTTTGCATCAAAATCAAAGATATGACTGTCTGCATAATATAGTTTTTCTGTCATTTCACACCTCAGACACTGAAGGACACGCAAATTTTATCAGATTTTGCAAACCAAAATCCGTTTGCATAGATTTCGGCAATATAATCTCCCTTTTCATAAGGAAAATCTATATCAAATCTGATATATTCAGGCATGTTATATATATAATATGAAGAACTTACCTTTTTCTGAAGCAATACATTATTTGTATCGGCACTTCTTATAACAACAGAATAGCTGTCCACACGGTAATCATCGGTTTTTGCCTGTGAAAACATAATATTGAGTTTATCCTCAATTTTTTTAATGCTGCATCTGAAGGTACCGTCAAAATACGGTGCCGCCTCCTTTGCTGCTCTGGCATCCGTATAAACGAAGCTCTCAGGCTCCCACGGAGTTTTTATATAATATCCGGAATGGAAGAAATTTCCGCTGAGAATATCTACAGGCATGATTCTTACAGCATTATTATCATCCACTTCAACGATGTAATATTGAGCACATTTCTTGCAATCAGGAGGAATTGTACCATACATAAAATCAAATTCATCAAGTTCAAAATACGACACAGAGCCTGTACCAAGGGAAGTAAAAAATTTCTGATGAATGCTGCGGGGATCATTTATCGGAGCATGAGAATGTCCGGAAAAATCAATAACCTGTGGGTAATCGGTAAGGATTGCAATTATATCATCATCGCCCCAGTTTATACTGCCGTAAACGGTATCTGTGAGGTGCGGATGCTGAAAAACAAAAATCGGTCTTTTTCTTTCCTTGGAAACTGCGTCTTTAAGACAACCGGTGAGCCATTCCTGCTTCTTTTCTTTTATTCTGCAACCGTCTTCAGTGGAAATGCAAATAAAGGGACACCCGTTCAACTCAAAATAATCATCAGCTTCAACATTATATATTTCTTTAAGACGTTTGTAAGCACCTTCCTGACCGCCTTCACTGTGGAACTCATGGCTGGCAAGCATAAGATTAATCTTTGTTTCAGGTTTTATCACAGAATCAAGCGAGGCTTTGAACTTAAGCATTTCTGCTTCACTTCCGCTGTTAGCAAAATCACCGACTGCAAAGAAAGCATCAATCTTTTTATAAGAACTTTTTTCAGCATAAGCATAAGCCATTTTCATGCCTTTTTCAAAACGTTCTTTTTCTACATTGCTGTCAATCTTATAATGAATGTCACTTGTAACAATAAATCTGAGTTTAGGTAAAAAATCCATATAAATTCTCCTTTTAATTACTGAGTAGATTATATCACCGTAAACATATTAAATCAATATTTTAGCACAGAAACACAAAAAAAGAGGCAATCTTCCGATTGCCTCAGACACATAAAAGATTAGTCTTTGATACCAAAGAGGTCTCTGAACCACTGACCGATCTTCTCGAAGAATTCAACGATCTTATCCCAGATGGACTTTGCTTCATCCTTGATGATTTCGCCACCTGCATCAACTACGTCCTTTGCAGTATATTCAGGATATTCAGAAGGAATAAATGTATCATTGAAGTTGACGACCTGAACGGCAGAGCCGTTGGAATATGAATAAGTAGGAGTTCCTTCAACTTCTGTATCAAATAAGAGTCTTGTGCTCTTTGTAACTTCTACGTCTGTGAATGACCAGTCATTAACTGAACCGTCATCAAGAAGTTCTTTATGAATAAGAGTTACGTAACCGTTGTTGTTACCGGTAAGTCTTACACGATAACCGTCATAGAGATATGCTACCTTAAGATAATCTTCACCAAAATCGGAGTAGATGGTCTTAAATACGCCGTATTCATTGCTTATAAGAGTTTCTGCACCGTCAGCAACAGTGAAAAGAGTATTGTTATCAGCATCAAGAAGATCTACTGATACGGGACAGTATACATAGAGAGAATCTGTGATAACCTTGAATTCTGAAGGCTCAAGATCGAACATCATGCTTCTCATAATGTCAAGACCTGCAATGTTTACTAATGTATCTTCGCAAAGAGTACCGTGAAGCTGATTCTTAACTCTGCCTACAGCACCGCCGTTTTCAGCATTCTTAAAGTTAACAAGAGCCTGTTCACAAACCTTTCTTGTTGTCATAAGAAGGTCAATAGCGAAGAAAGACTTTTCAGCTTCTTCCTGATAATAAGCTTCTGCTGCCCAGTCAGATGCTGCATCCTGGAAGTAGTAAGCTGCAAGAACTGTTTCCATGTGAGGATATACTTCATTTGTATTCCAAAGGAAATCAGCAACACTTACGATGGCATCATAAATTTCAAGAACAGTTGCAGTATAAACATTTGAGTTCATAGCAAGCTCAATAAGTCTGTCGATACCGAGAGAAACATTGTCCATAACAGCATCCTTAAGAACCTCAACAACACAAGTCTGAACATTTGCGTTCATGTCGGCGATAAGATTCTTTGCTGCCTGCTTGAGAATAGCATAGGGTGTCGTATCAGCTATGTACTGAAGCAGGTCAAGATAATACTGGTTTGCAAGCTGAACAGAGAGAACTCTTGAATACTCTTCAATAAACTGATCCCTGCGTGTCTGGTATGAGTGAGCAATTTTTGTAACGTCACCGATTACCTGCCAGGTTGTTCCCCATGCTTCGGATTCAAGAACCTTTGTAAAAGCATCATTCTTAATGATATCGCCTGCTTTTTCAACAAGGTCCTGTGCATCCTGAGAAAGTTCAAGAACATCAACAAATTCATCAACATAACCGTCATCGAATTCATAATCAACCTTCTCAATAAGAGCAAGGAGGATAAGTTCAGCCTGTTCAATGCTGATGTGATGAGTAGCATAGTTTCTCCATGCTTCATCATAAAGTGCAAAAGCTGTCCAGACTGCCATTGTATCAGTCATAGCTTTTTCATTGATATCAACATAGTTCCAGCTTGTGAAACTTGCATCATCAAACAGATGATCGAGGAAAAGGTCATAATTTGCATTCCAGCCGTCAACTCTCTTGTCATAGTCGTCAACTTCTTCTGCAAAAGCCACAACTGAAAGGCAAGAACATGCCATAATCATAGCAAGAAGTACAGCAAGAATCTTAGTGGTTTTTTTCATAAAGACACTCCTTTGTGTTATATAGATAACAAAAATTATCTGTAAATATTTTATTCCTAAATATGTAAATAGTCAATTTACATATTCATCAAATATATTTTTTTCTTTTGTGCATTTTCACCATAATTTATTTAATATTTTATGATTCAATGACAATTTTAATAACATCAACAAATATTTATGAAAATTTTATTAACTACAATATATATTCCGTTTTTAACGTAATGGTACAATATATATTGAAAATAAATTTATTTAAAAATTAATGTTTTTTATTCCAATAAAGAATTATAGCATCCGATTTGAATGTTATATTATGTCGCAAGGAGATGAAAATAACATGAATCATATAAAAACTTATGTAAACAACATAGTAAAAAACTGTTCTAAAGCTGAACTCATTTATTGGTGGATATTAAGAGCTTTAATGATATACGGAATCGTTGAATCACTGATTTTCGGTGATGAGTATCTCGGAAGCAGTCAGCCGCTTCAGATGACAGCAAACCTTGTTGGTATGTTTGCTTATGAAATATGTCAGCTTATGCCCAAAAATTCAACTCTCAGACTTTTGTCACCGCGTTTTCAGAATATCACTGCACTCGGATTTTTCCTCGGTTCTTTCGGCGGTGCATATCTGAATTTCTATTATACACTTCCCGGTTATGATAAGGTTCTTCACGCTCTCGGCACTGCGGAGGGTGTATATATCGGTTATGAATTCATTTCTGCAATTCAGTTAAAGCTCAAAAAGACCTGCCCCCATCAGATTGCAAATCTTACAGCCCTCGGAATAGGTTTTGTTTTATCAAGCGGTTGGGAGCTTTTCGAGTTTACTTACGATCAGTTTTTCGGCGGCGATGCACAGCACTGGAGTTATGAAAATGCACTTGCAATAGCCGAAGGAGATCCCGAAAAAATCTTCCACCTCTTCCCCATCGGCGAAAACATAATGAGATTTGCTCTGATGGATACCATGGGAGACATTGTCCTGAACTTTATAGGTGCATTTATAATGTATGCCGTTTTATGTATTATTCCTTACAGACACAAAGGCAAAGGAAACGTAAATGCAATGATAGAAAAATATCATGCAGAAAACGGAACAAAAGAATACTCTGTATAAAAACAAAGAGTCGGTCAGCAAACCGGCTCTTTATCTTTTAGTTTATGATTCAGATTCTGACTTCAAAAGTATCGGTCTATTTAATGCTCCCATAGATCTCATCAGCATATCTTACGGAACTCATTGCATCTTTTGTATATTTATCTGCACCTATAGAATCGGCATATTCCTCCGTAACAACGGCACCACCGACAAAAACCTTGCAGGAAGGAACAGTTTTCTTTATAAGCTCAACAGTTTCCTTCATGGCGTCAAGAGTTGTAGTCATCAGTGCACTGAGGCCTGCGAGAGGAGCGTTTACCCTCTTTACAGCTTCAGCAACGACAGACGGAGATACATCTTTACCAAGGTCTATTACATCAAAACCATAATTCTGAAGAAGCAGTTTAACAATATTTTTCCCGATATCATGAATATCACCTCTGACGCTCGCAAGAACAACGGTACACTTTTCATCGGAATTTCCTTTTGTATGCTTCTTTACTGATTCAAACGCTGCAGAGGCAGCCTCAGCACTCATAAGCAGCTGGGGTAAAAACATTACTCCTTTTTCAAACGCAACTCCCGTTTTGTCCAAAGCCGGAATAATATAGTTATTTATAATATCGATACCGCTGCATACCGCACAGAGCTCCTCTGCGACTATGCCCGCCTGTTCCTTTCTGCCTCTGAAAACAGCATCAATAAGGTCGTTATCTTTTTTTTCTTCAGAAACTGCCTCTTTAACAGCTTCCCTGTTCTGAGCAAAAGCAATATACTTTTCAAAATTATCATCATTACCGTTCAGGGCACAATAAGAATGATATACATTCATCATCATATCGGAATAAGGATTGACAATGGCAGCATCAAGACCGCTCATGAGAGCCATATTAAAAAATGTGCTGTTCAGCATTTCCCTTGCAGGTAGCCCGAATGAAACATTTGAAACGCCGAGAGAAGTCCTGCAACCGAGTTTTTCAGATATAAGGCGTACGCTTTCAAGAGTAGTCAAAGCGGCATTTTTATCCGTGCTGACAGTCATCGTAAGAGTATCAAAAATTATGTCTTCTCTTCCGATACCGTACTTTTCAGCTTCATTTACAATTCTTACAGCAATAGCCAATCTGCCTTCGGGTGTTTCAGGAATTCCGTTTTCATCAAGAGTAAGTGCAATAAGTGTTCCGCCGTATTTTTTTACAAGCGGAAAAACTGCTTTCATAGAACTTTCTTTTCCGTTGACTGAATTAATAAGAGGCTTGCCGTTGTATATTCTCATTGCTCTTTCAAGAGCTGAAGGATCCGATGAATCAAGCTGCAAAGGCAGGTCGGAAACTGCCTGAAGTTCTTTTACAACTCTCTCAAGCATTGAAGCTTCATCAATACCTGCAAGACCGACATTAACATCGAGTACCTGAACACCTTTTTCCTGCTGAGATATACCTTCTTTTAGAATATAATCAATATCGTTTTCAACAAGTGCCTGTCTGAAGCGTTTTTTACCGGTAGGATTTATTCTTTCGCCTATAAGTATCGGAGCTTTTCCGAATTGTACGGCATGGGTATATGATGAAATAACAGTCTTTTTTTCAATGCATCTTTTTACAGGCTGCATATTGTCAATTACTTTTCGCACACAGGAAATAAATTCCGGAGTGGTACCGCAACAACCGCCGACAATGCGTACACCTTCAATCAACGCCTGTTTTATATCCTCTGCAAATTGCGAAGCGTTTACATCATAAGCCGTTTTACCGTTTTCAAAAGAAGGAAGCCCCGCATTCGGTTTCATAATTACGGGAACAGTTGAAAAATCCAGAAGCTCTTTTATAACATTCAAGGTCTGTGTCGGACCGAATGAACAGTTTGCACCGACAGCATCGGCACCCATACTGCAAAGCATGGAAGCCATGGCAGCGGGAGTAGCACCCGTAACCAGTTTTCCGTCCATGGAATATGCATTTGAAACAAAAACGGGAAGGTCACAATTTTCCTTAGCTGCAAGAAGTGCCGCCTTGGTTTCATAAGAATCATTCATTGTTTCTATAAAAATAAGATCAACACTGCATTCAGCGGCAATTTTTACATTCTTCGCAAATATTTCAACAGCATCATTAAAATCAAGTTCACCGTAAGGCTTCAGAAGCTTTCCCGTAGGTCCGATATCAAAGGCAATATATTTTTCCTGTGCACCTTCAGAAGTATTTGCCGCTTTTCTGCAGTTATCCACAGCAGCATGAATAAGCTCACGGAGCTTTTCATCAGAATATTTCAACGCATTTACTCCGAAAGTATTGGTGCTTACAACATTGCTTCCTGCATCAAAATAAGCCTTATGTATTGCTGTTACTGTCTGCGGATGAGAAATATTCCACTCTTCTGAACATTCCCCCGCGGAAAGCCCCTCTTTCTGAAGCATGGTTCCCATTCCGCCGTCCAATAATAAAATATTATTTTTAATAAACTCTTTTATATTCATAACCATAAATCCTTAATATCTGATTCCGAATACGGCAGTAACAGATTTTGAAGGGGTCATAAGACAACTGTCACTGAGACATATTCCGAGATTTTTATTCAATGAGAGAAGTTCACAGAATAATTTCTGATTAATTATATCAAAGTCTCCGTACCCCGGACTGAATCTCGGAGTTAAACACTGACCTTTACTTTCTGCCTGAAGTCTTATAATCTTACAAAATTCATCACATAAAGCCTCTACCCTTTCCGCCCCGAGTGCATGGGCACAGACCGCAGCAGCAGGCTCGGATACTCTGTACCTGGCGATAAGCCTGTCAAGAGCAATTCCCAGTGTCGCAGAAAAAAGAACTGCCTTATGAGAGTTTTTAAGAGACTTTACAAGTTTTTCAGACTCAAACACAAAATCTGTCGAACATACCCTGCAATCTGTCAAAGTGATATCGAAAACCGAAAAACATACCTTCGGAGAAAGTATCGGTAGCACATCAGCACAAACTTTTTCAATAAGGCTGTTTACACTGTCCGAATTATCGCTGTGCATATATCTGCGTACTTCTCTGTAAGAAACGTCGGGCAAACGGACAGAATTCATAAGTATCGGCTCAGCCATTACTTACAACCTCCGAAAGATTATTATGAATTTTCAGTGCCACAAACGGATTATTCATAGAATAAACGTGAACATTGGTTATACCGTTCGCGTAAAGATCTATTATCTGGTCTGTTGCATAAGCAATACCGCACTGAAGCATTGCAGATGGAGAAGAGCCGAACATATCAACAAGTGCCATAAATCTCTGAGGAATGTGAGAATCTGAAAGCTGAATAGCTCTCTTTATCTGATTTGCATTTGTTATGGGCATAATGCCGGGAACAACGGGAACAGTAATACCTGCTTCACGGATTTTATATAAGAAATTATACAGAATATTATTATCAAAAAACATCTGAGTGGTAAGAAAATCACAGCCTGCATCAACTTTTTCTTTAAGATACGCAATATCTGTTTTTCTGTTGAAGCTTTCAGGATGAATTTCAGGATAACAAGCACCGCCTACACAAAAATCATATCCGCTTTCTTTTATATCACGGACAAGATCAATGGCAAAATTATAGTCCCATCTGCTTCTGTCTGCATTTTTCATGCTTTCGGGAATATCTCCTCTGAGTGCCATTATATTTTCAATACCGGCATTATGTATATTCTCTATCTGTGCTCTGACTGTTTCCTTTGTTGAGGATACACAGGTAAGATGTGCAAGAGATTCCACACCGTGAAGGGCTTTTATATTTTTTGCAATATCGAGAGTATATTTACTTGTACCGCCGCCTGCACCATAAGTTACACTCATAAAAGAAGGCTTAAGCTTTGCAATTTCAAAAACAGCATTCTGAACGCTGTCAAACGAACTGTCTGTCTTCGGGGGAAAAACTTCATAAGACAGAGACAAATTATCAGTTTTTAATATCTCACTAAGTTTCATAATATCATCACCTTCGTAAATTATAGTAATTTTTATTATGTTTTTCAAGTCCTATCTCACTTAATTATTAAAATAAGACTTGAAATGCCGACTGTGAACAATATATAATAGATGTAATTAAATTACGGAGGTAACCGAATGAAAGAAAAAGATGTTAACTTCCAAAGCCCTTCACTTGAAGTCATATCGCCTGTGGGAGAGGGCAGAAAATTCAGAATCGCACTTTTTGATTTTGACGGAACACTGAGTCTTATCAGAGAAGGCTGGCAGGAAGTTATGATTCCTTATTTCTGTGAAGAATTTATAACTTCCCTTCCGAATCACACTGAAAGCGAAGATGAAATAATTGCTCTTGTAACAGATTTTGTGGACAACCTTACAGGAAAGCAAACAATTTTTCAATGTATGCAACTTAAAATTGAAATTGAAAAACGAGGTGGCTGTGCAAAAGAAGCAATGGATTATAAAAATGAGTACTTACGCCGTCTCTTCATAAGAATTGAAGGCAGAAGAAATGCTCTTGCAGATAAAAGCATCTCATCCGAAGCACTTCTTGTAAGAGGAAGTATAAGTTTTCTTGAAGCTCTTAAAAAACAGGGCGTTGAAATATTCTGTGCAAGCGGTACCGATGAGCCTCAGGTCATAGAGGAAGCAAAGCTACTCGGACTTGACAAATACTTCGGCAATAATATTTTCGGGGCAAGAGACGAGCACGCTCAGCAATGTTCAAAAGAATTGGTAATTAAAAGACTTCTGAGCGAAAACAATGTCAAAGGTGAAGAACTGCTCTCTTTCGGTGACGGATTTGTTGAAATTGAGCTTGTAAAAAACGTCGGAGGTTATGCTGTGGCGGTTGCAACGGACGAAAAGGAACAAAAGGGAATAAATCCTCTGAAACGAGAAAAGCTTCTTGCTGCAGGTGCACATGCAGTTATTCCCGATTTTCATAACACTGAAGAAATAATAAATCATTTGTTTAATAATTAATTACAAGGAGATGCAGACGATGAAAAAATTTGTAATAAAATACAAAGCCGGAAATAAAATTGTAACAACAAATGAAACCGAAAACAGTTTTTATTCCCTCAGCATTCTTGACACAAAAGAACGTTTTACCGTAACACTCAATCCTAAAAAGACATTTGAACTTGTAGATTTTTATGTTGAAATGCCTTATGAATTCAAAAAGGGCGACAAATTCTTTAATGCAGGATACCAGTCATGGACAGTTTCAAAAGAAATGTCTGAAGATGACATTCTCAAGGGAACTATCAAACTCGCAAACATCAACAAGAAACTCAAATATATTGCATCCATGACAAGTGACGAACGAATCACCGATTATTCAGAAAAACCCGGCGAATTCCACAGCCACGGATACACTTATGTAAGAAACGGTGACAATGTCAGACTGTGGGGCTCTCTGGCTGATGATACAGGTTATACATTCTTCAAAGTCAGGATGAAGGACAATTATTTCTCCTACAGAAAGGATGCACTCGGAAAATTTGTCACAACAGCATGGAAAGTTTTTGATATCGTTTACTTTGAAGGCGGATATGAAGAGGTTTTCGACAAATATTTCGGCATGAGAAAAATGCCCGAAACACGCTTCGGAACAATGAGCGGATACACTTCATGGTATAATTATTTCCAGGATATCAACGAAGAAATCATTCTCCGTGACCTCAACGGTCTTGATTTTGCAAAGGAGGATGTGTCAATATTCCAGATAGATGACGGATATGAAACTTTCGTCGGAGACTGGCTTGATCCCAATCCTTCGAGATTCCCTCACGGCATGGGATATATTGCTGAAAAGATACACGACAAAGGCTATAAAGCAGGTATCTGGCTTGCACCCTTCAGCTGTCAGAAAATCTCAAGAACGGCAAAAGAACATCCTGACTGGCTCGTACAGGATGAAAACGGAAAACCCTATCAGGGCGTTCTTGCATGGGGCGGTGCATATATACTTGACATTTATAATGACGAAGTAAGAGCTTATCTTAAGCAAGTCTTTGATACTGTTCTCAATGAATGGAAATTTGATATGGTAAAGCTTGACTTCCTTTACAGTCAGTGCATTCTTCCGAGAAACGGCAAATGCCGTGGTGAAATCATGCATGATGCCATGGTTCTTCTCAGGGAATTGGTCGGAGACAAACTGCTTCTCGGCTGCGGTGTTCCCATGAGTACATGTTTCGGTTATGTGGATGCCTGTCGAATCAGCTGTGACGTAGACCTTACATATAAAGGAAAAATCTATAACCATCTTAATGTTTCAAATGAAATCCTCAGTGCTCAGCATGCCATCAACAATTCAATTTTCAGACGTCATCTCAACGGAAGAGCATTCATGAATGACCCGGATGTTTTCTTCCTCAGAAAGAATAATCTTAAATTTACAGAAGAACAGAAACTTCTTCTTGCAAAAATAAACAATCTCTGCGGTAATGTTCTTTTTATATCGGATAATGCAGGTGATTACGATGCAGAGCAAAGAAAGCATCTTATAAACTTCTTTAGAAAAACAGATGAAAAAATATTGTTTGCTGAATATACCGACAAAGACAATATTGTACTCATCACCGAAAAAGACGGCAAAGAATCCACTTTTTCCTTCAACATCAAAAAAGGTACCGTAAACAAATAATATTTTATAACAAAAGGCAGGCAACAAAAAAAATGCCTGTCTTTTATCATGTTATTGAATTTCCAAACTATGACTTATTTTGACATGAAATTTTGTTTACTTTTTTTAATCTTAGTACTTGTACTTTTTTATTATTTATTATATAATGTGCTTTGAGTGGTTTTATCCGCCCCGATTAAACATAATTGAAAGGTGCTTTATTTATGGCAAAAAATGATGCTAAGGCACAAGATTATCGTGCCGAAAGAAAAGAAAGACTTGCTAAAAATGCAAAGAAAGCTTCAAAGAAAACTTTCGACTCAACAAAGCTCGCTTCAACCGTTATCAGCGTTTTACTCGTTTTGGTAGTAGTTGCTCTTGCTGTTTTCCTTGTTTTCAAGCTTGAAGTTCCTCACAGATTATTACCTGCACTGGAAGTAAACGGAAGAACTTACACTGTTGCTGAATACAGTTATTTCTATAATTCTGTAAGCAACACATATTTCAACAGCAACTCTTCCATTAAACTTACAGATAAAATTGATGACGGCGAAGACGGTCAGATTTCCTATGCGGATCTCTTCAAGAAGCAGACACTTGAATCCATTGAGTCATCCAATTATTATCTTGCAAAATGTGAAGAAGAAGGCGTAGTCCTTTCAGCTGAACATGAACAGGAACTTTCTGAAATAGTTTCACAGATTCAAACTTATGCCGATCAGTATCGCTATTCTTTCTCAAGATATGTAAGCCTTGCTTACGGTAAAGGTCTTACAGAAAAAGTTTTCAAACAGCTTCTTACAGAGCAGTTACTCGTAGCTCAGTATGTTGAAAATCTTGAAAGCAAGTGTTATGCTGAGATTACAGACGAGGAACTTGAAAGTGCTTACGCAGAAGATCCTGCAGCTTATCAGTCTGTAGATATCCGTCTTTTCGGTTTTGAAGTTCCCGCAGATGAAAAGACAACTGAGACTGAAACCGAAACCACAACAACTGCAGATGAAACAACAACTGCAGAAGGTGAAACAACAGAAGAAACAACCGTTGCTGAAGAAGAAACAACCGTTGCTGAAACTGTTGAAAAAGATCCTACAGAGACAGAACTTCTTGCAAAAGAAATGCTCGACAGAATTACTGATGAAGATTCTTTCATGGACCTTGCTTATGAATACGCAGAAGAAGAGGACAAGGAAACATTCAAGGACGGTTCCGCTACTCTTGCAAAATCTATCAAAAAATCTGTTGTAGAAACAAACATCGGAAGCAACGTAGCTGAATGGCTCTATGCTGAAGACAGAGCAACAGGCGACAAAAATATGTTCACAACTGATGATTATGTATATGTTATCTATATAATCAAGCCCATGTACAGAAACGAAGAAGCTCTTGTAGATGCCCGTCATATCCTTGTTTCCTTTGATGAAGTTGCTGCTACTCTCGGTGCAGCCGAGGGCAACACTGTTGATACAGAAAAGAAAGACGATGTAGAAGTAGAAACAGCTCTTACAGAAGAAGAACTTGAAATCACCAACGAAGGAACAGGTTATTCCATTGAACTTGTAACAGAAGCTTACAAGCAGGCACGCGACATTTATGACAAATATATGAGCGGCGAAAAGACAGAAGATTCATTTGCTGCACTCGCTGAAGAATACAGTGCTGATACAGGTTCCATAGGCGAACAGACAGCTGGCGGCGGTCTCTATGAATCCATTGAAAGAGGTAAGATGGTTGAACCTTTTGAAAATTGGGTTTATGAGGAAGGACGCAAAGCCGGAGATGTTGACCTCGTTATGACAAATTATGGTTGGCATATCATGTACTTTGTAAAACAGCACGATGAACCCGCATGGAAGACAGATGTCAGAGCAGCTCTCGGTGCTGAAAAGTTTGAAGCACTCTCAGAAGAACTTACTGAAGAAATCTCAGGCTCAGGTGAAGAAAAAGCATTCTTCGGTTTTGCAGTTGCCGAACTTGAAAAAACTATCAAGAAGAATTCTGCTGCTGCTTCTTCACACGACGGTCACGACCATTAATCAAAGTTTATAAACATAACAAAAAAAATGCTTTCGCTGTTATGGCGGAAGCATTTTTGTTATGTCGGTTATAATTATCTTTGTTTTATAAAATTTATTTATCAAGAATCGGCTTATCAAGAAACTCTGCGACATTCTTTTTGTAACCTTCAAACTCAAGCACAATCACTTCATTACTACCCTTCTTCAACATGGGAGTAGGAAGATAAGCTGTAAGCTGAGGACCTTTTTCCCAATACCGTGAAAGCAATTTACCGTTTATCCATATAAGCCCTTTTTTGAATGAAGGTAAATACACAAAAGTATCCTTAGGTTCATCTGATATATTAAGATATCCTTTAAGGAACACAGGCTTCTTATTAAACTTCGGCTTGATGTCTCTTTCAAATGCAAGACAGGAAAGATCATCAAACGGCAGCGTATACATATCCCAATGGAAGAGAAGCTGATTTCCCAATCTTACAGGGGCAACTATTCCTTTATAATCTTTAAGATACGGACCGTAGTTGATTCGTCCCATATTCTCAACAATTATACTCAGTTTAATTCCTTCAGCGGGTATATTGATTTTCAGTTTCCTTTTACTGTTTCTATAATAAATACCTTTGAACACACCATCAATATATACATAAGCCCTGTCATGAGCAACTACAGTAAGCTTATCGCCTTCTCTCGGACCTCTGACAAATGTTTCATATAACGTATATCCATAGCCTTGTCCGAGTTTTTCCATGGTTCTCGGTAATACATCCTGATATTTATCTGAAAAATCATTTATAAAATCAAATAAATATGCCTTCTCATTGAGTGCTATGCTGCCATAAGAAACACATTCAGGTTCACAAACCTCAATATCGCAAGTATAACCGTATTTTTCAAGCACCTTCTTGAATTCATAATATTTGGGAGTGAGACCTCCGTATTCATTAATGGGAGCATCGTCGTCGTAACTGTTTACCGTGGGCTGATATTCTTTATCGGTACAATTTGCACCATTCATAAAACCGAAGTTGGTTCCTCCGTGCATCATATATACAGATATGCTGCCGCCGCATGATAACACCTCATCAAAGCAATTTACAGCATCTTTTACATCTCTGGAATGATGCTTTTCTTCCCAATGGTCAAACCATCCGTTCCAGAACTCAGTGCACATAAGAGGACCTTCCGGCTGGAATTTTCTCAACGCTTCAAATGCCTTCTCTGCCCTTGAACCAAAATTACATGTTTTGAAAATCTCAGGTACTGTTCCTCCTGTAAGCATCATATCGCAATCACCGTCAGAAGTAAACAGCTCACAGGTTATTCCTCGTGAACGAAGTCCTGCTGCAATATAACGTATATATTCACTGTCATCGCCGTAGCTACCGTATTCATTTTCAACCTGAACCATAATAACACTGCCGCCGTTATCAATCTGACACTCAGCAATTATCGGAATAATCTTATCGAAATAAGCATCAACCTTCTCAAGATATGTTTTATTCATGCAGCGAAGCTCAATGTCATCATATCGAAGAAGCCACCAAGGGAAACCACCGAATTCCCATTCGGAGCAAATGTAGGGTCCCGGTCTTACAATGGCAAACATTCCGAGTTCATTGACAAGTTCAAGATATGCTTTAAGATCAAGCATTCCCGAAAAATCAAACTCACCTTCACGGGGTTCATGCATGTTCCATGCAGCATAAGTTTCAATGGTATTAAAACCGCAAGCCTTTATTTTCAAAAGGCGGTCACGCCAGTATTCTCTCGGAACTCTGAAGTAATGCATTGCACCTGCAACAATTCTTACAGGTTCTCCGTTATGTAAAAAATCTTTTTTACCAATAAGAAATTTATTCATTTTTTATACCTCTCTACAACTGATATTGCATATCCCGTCACATCATCAATAAATGATTCCGATATAATATAATCATCGTCTGTGCATCTGACAGTATTACCGTCAAACTCAAAAAGTGTTATTTTCCTGTCGTTTCTTATACCTCTTCCCGATGCAAAAAAATACGCTTCTTTAAGAGTTGACATCAGAGCATAAGCTCTTATTACGCTTTTTTCATTACATTCCGTAAGATTTATAAGTTCACCGAATGAATATGAAGATTCAGCAAAAACCGCCCTGATCTCAACATCGGAAAACTTGTTCTGTGCATCTTTGAAAGTAAACGGTTTAAGAGGATGAACACATATTCCCACAAAGTTCTCCGAAACGGCACATGCCACGATATCTCCCTCAGAAGCAATACTTATTTCGGCATCAAAATTTCCGACAACACTTTTTGCATTCGGATTAAGTAAAAGTGTAAAAGAAAACTCCGGAGCATCACAAAGTTCGCTGAGACACTGCCTTGCAAGTATTTCACTGCAAAAAGCAAGAGATCGCTCTTCTGAAGTTTTCATGGAGACTATCTTCTTCTGTCTTAAAGGAGTCAACATAGGAAAATACTTTGCCGTCATTTGTTCATCCAGAGAGTTTATATCAATAATTTTATAAATCAATTTATCACCACCATTTATTTACGGTAAAGCTTCATTATTTTTTCAGATTTTTCTTTTATCATGTTTCTCAGTTCTTCGGGGTACATAACCTCTATGCTGTCCCCGAACTGCATTACCCATGAAGCGAAACCGTCATTTATGCACACATCGTCATGAATATAAAACCAGCCTTCGTCACCCTTTTTAATAGAGACCTTTTCTCCGAATCGGTCAAGCATCTCTTCAAGAATCTCTGTTTTACAACGAAGCTCAGTGCACTCAGGTTTTCCGCTGAACATATTGAAGGTTCTTGAAACATAGTCTGCAGAATCAAAGGAATGTTTATATTCGGAAACTTCCGAAAAATGCCTTGAAGGCACCTCAAGAACCTCAACATTTCTTATTCTGTCGATTCTTATATTCATGAGATTATCATATTTTTCATTGTTTGCAACAAGATAATAATGGTCATTTGACCATATAAGAGCATAAGGACTCAGGATAAACTCCTTCTTTTCGTTTGAAGCAGTGAATTTATTGTCGAGTTTTCTGCGGGTATAAGTAAGTTTTACTTTCTTTTCGCTTTTTATTGCATCATCAAGGGAATTAATATTATAAAAAATTTCTTCATTTTTACATTTGTTCCTGTTGTCAATAAAGACCTGTTTTCTCAGACGCTTTGACTGATAAGTACTTGAAAATCTGTCCGTTTTATCAAGAAGCTGTAATGTCTTTTTTTTTGAAATGAAATTAGCAGCCTGAACAGCATCATTGATAAGTCTGATTTCAGCAGGTTCAAATTCTCTTGATGCGAGGAAATACCCTTTTGGTTTAGTGGTTTTTATAATATCCATGCCGTAATCTATAAGAATTTCAATGTCTTTATATATTGATTTTCTCTCACATTCAATACCGTATTGCATAAGATACTCAGCAATATCTGCAGCATTAAGTATATTATCTTCATCAGAATATTTTTCAAGTATTTCCTTAAGATACAGAATTTTAAGTTTTGAGTCTTTTTTTCCTGCCATACCTTTCATCTCCTTCTCCGTTACTTGTATTATATAAAATTTCTGTTGACAAATCAACTATCCGTGATATAATAAATTTACAAATACTTCGGGGCGGGGTGAAATTCCCCACCGGCGGTAAAGTCCGCGAGCCTTTGGGGCTGATCCGGTGAAATTCCGGAACCGACGGTAAAGTCCGGATGAAAGAAGTTTTATACGTCTTTTCGTAATTTTTATGCCCCGTAGACAAATGGGGTGTTTTTTTTATGGAAAAACAAAAAAATAAAACTTTATTGAGAATGGTAACGACAGGGATGATGAGTGCTTTGGCCGTTGTGCTGATGTTTCTTGTGAGAGTGCCGCTTCTCCCCTCTGCAAACTTTCTCGAATATGATATGGGCGACCTTCCGGTAATACTCAGCACGTTGTTCATCGGATATCCTCACGGAATGGCAGTCCTTTTGTTTGTTTCTGCCGTGCAATCACTTACAGTCAGTGCTTCAAGTAACTGGCCCGGCTTTGTGATGCACATTCTTTCAACAGGTTGTTATGTATTAATAGTTTATCTGTTCATGAGACATTCTGACAGCATAAAAAGGCTCATTGTAGCTGTTATAACTGCTACGGCTGCACTTTCTCTTGTAATGATACCTCTTAATCTTATTTTTACTCCCATTTATATGTCTGTACCGGTAGAGGCAGTTATAGAACTTATCCTTCCTGCAATTCTGCCTTTTAATATTCTTAAAGGTGTGATAAATTCTGTCATTACAGTAGCCTTATACCCTGCTCTTAAAAAGATACTGACAAAATCAGACTTATTACTTCGCAAATAATTATTATTTTGTTGACAACAATAATATTTTGTAATATAATATATTTAAATTCATAATCCTTATGAAGAGTGGCAGAGGGAACGGCCCTGTGAAGCCCGGCAACCTGCTTATGCAAGGTGCCAAATCCGCGGTTATACGCCGAGAGATAAGGTAGTATTATACTCGCGGGTTACCGTGAGTATTTTTTTTGGAGGAACCAATTATGGCAAAACACTTTTTTACATCAGAATCAGTAACAGAAGGACATCCCGATAAGGTCTGCGACCAGATTTCGGATGCGGTTCTTGATGCATTACTTGCACAGGACCCTTATTCAAGAGTTGCATGTGAATCAATATGCACAACAGGTATGGCTCTCGTTATGGGCGAGATAACAACAAAAGCAAATGTTGATATACCTGCCATTGTCAGAAAAGCTATCTGTGACACAGGCTTCAATTCTCCCGATGCGGGCTTTGACGGAAATACCTGTGCTGTGCTTACAACAATTGACAAGCAGTCTCCCGACATTGACATGGGTGTTAGCCGTTCACTTGAACTTAAAAGCGGAGAAAACGATGATTACAATCTTCACGGTGCAGGCGATCAGGGAATGATGTTCGGTTATGCATGTGACGAAACGCCTGAACTTATGCCTCTTCCCATAACCCTTGCACATAAACTTGCAAAAAAGCTTTCAGAAGTAAGAAAAGACGGAACTCTTGATTATCTTCGCCCCGACGGAAAAACTCAGGTAACGGTTGAATATGAAGACAACAAACCCATAAGAGTTGATACTGTTGTTATTTCTACTCAGCATAAGGCTTATGCTGAGCTTGAAACAATCAGAAAAGATATGATAGAAAAGGTCATTCTTCCTACTATAGACCCTTCATACATAGATGAAAATACAAGATTCTTTGTTAATCCCACAGGCAGATTCGTAACAGGCGGCCCCGAGGGCGACAGCGGTCTTACGGGAAGAAAAATTATCGTTGACACTTACGGCGGATACGCTTGTCACGGCGGCGGTGCTTTCTCGGGTAAAGATCCCACAAAGGTTGACCGTTCTGCTGCTTATGCGGCAAGACATGTTGCCAAAAATATCGTTGCTGCGGGACTTGCAAAACGCTGTCAGGTGGAACTTGCTTATGCCATAGGTGTTGCAAAACCCGTTTCAGTTCTTGTTGACACTTACGGTACGGGTACTGTTTCTAATGAGAAACTTGCAGAAGCTGTAAATAAAGTTTTTGATCTCAGACCTGCCGCAATAATCGACAGACTTGATCTCAGAAAACCCATTTATCATAACATTGCAGCATACGGTCATATCGGAAGAACAGATCTTGACCTTACATGGGAAAAAATCGACAAAACAGAAGAGCTCAAAGAAGCAGTAAGATAACAAAAAATGACAAGGCTTGATAACTTTTCTGTTACCAAGCCTTATATCTTATATGATTTTTACATATCCTTATTATCGACGAGTACTTCGTTTTCTCTGAAAAGCATTGAAATGCACCATATACCCGCTAAAGCTACTACCGTAAAAATTATTCGGCTGACTATTGCACCTTGTCCACCGAAAATCCAGCCGACAATGTCAAATTGGAAAAGACCTATTGAGCCCCAATTTATCGCACCGATAATTACAAGCAATAAAGCTATTTTATCAAGCATTTTAGTCCCTCCTTTTCTTTTTCCCTATTATTATTAACTGAAGATTTTTTGATATACAAAAACAAGGAAGAACATTATGAAAAATACACTAAAATTTAACAACAAAAAATTCAGGATAATGCTTGTGGGAGATCCTCACGAAAAACCGTCAGATACAACAGACAGGGATAAAGCAATAATTTCAGATTATCTTGCACTGCAATATGCCGCAGTCAAAGAATTGAAGCCTGATCTTGTTATACTGATGGGTGATAATGCATCCGGCAAAAATACGGAAGAACTGAAAAAAGTTCTTTTACGCATAACAAAGCCTTATGCGGAAAACAACATTCCCTTTGCATTTGTTCTCGGCAATCATGACCTTGAATGCGAGGTCAATGAAATGGAAGTGCAATATGATATTTACAGACAACTTCCCGGCTGTATTCTTCCCGAGAAAGATGAAGTAAATTCTTACGGTGATTACAAGGTAACTCTCAGAGCCTCCGATGATTCAAAGGATGTTTTCAATTTCTGGCTGATGTATTCAGGTTCAGGTGCACTGCCTGAGTACTACAGCTATTATGATTTTGTAAAGCCCGAGCAAATCAGATGGTATGAAGAACAGGCTGCTCTTCTTAAGGAAAAAAACGGAACTACCGTACCTTCAATAGTAATACAGCACATTCCCGTGCCGGAAGAATTCAAACTGCTGAAAGAACGCTCCTTTCTCAGCATGATAGCTGACGGAGTAACGGGACAAAATGAACAAAAAGGAAAATTCTACACTCTTGATAAAAGTAAAGCCACAGGCTACATGGGCGAAGCACCCTGTACTTCCGGTTACAACAGCGGACAGTTTGCTTCTTGGAAGAAAACAGGTGATGTTGTTGCTGCATTTTTCGGTCATGACCACATGAATGACTTTGTAGGAGAAGTTGACGGTATAATTCTCGGTCAGTGCAAAACTTCAGGTTTCCGTCCTTACGGAGACGGACTTATGCAGGGTGTAAGAATTATCGATATTCAAGAGAATGAACCTGAAAGCATATACACAAAAATGATATATTACAGAGAACTCATAGGAGATGACTGTCTTTCCATCTCCGGTACTGAAAAGATACTTCGAGACAGAACAAGTGTTAAACTTGATGTGGCAAAAGAAGTATTAAAATACACAGCTCCCATCGTTGTTCCTGCTCTTCTTATTGGAATTGTAAAAAAGCTTAAGAAAAAATGATTAAAGAAAAACTGAAAAAAACGGATACTAAGAACAAAGAAAAAGCAAAAGTCGATACTGATAAGGAAATTGAAACGGAAGATAAACTCAGCAATGATGTCGTAGTACGAATTCTTGCTGCCCTTGTTTTTGTTATTTTACTTTTCTTCATCGGAATAAGATTTTTTGAATATCGCAACAGGGAGCTTATTTCTGACTTTTATGAAAACACCGGACTTTTTATATCTGTTGAGAATACAACCGAAAAACTTATCATTGATATCAACAAAGCTGAAATGTCTGAATTTACTCAGCTTCCGGGAATTGGTACGGTAAAAGCACAGGCGATATATGACTACCGTGAGCAAAACGGATATTTTACAAGCATTGATGAACTGAAAAATATAAAAGGAATCGGTGATGACATTTTTGAAATATTAGAGGAATATGTCACAGTCAGTATACCTGATGAAGCCACTCAAAAAAATGAATAAATTCTTACAAAATGCCAAGTAACTTCAATAAATTTCTTTCTTCAGGTCAGAATTCAGATAACATTATTTTGAAAAAATTTGTGTTTTTAACAGCAAAAAGGGAGGTGCCATATCGCATCTCCCTTTTACTTCTAATTATATTATTTCCCTGAAAGATAAGAATATGCACGTTGATATTGCTCATCATCTTCAAGGTCCATCTGACCTATACGGTTCTTGAATGCCTCTGTTGTCAATATTTCAACATCGGGACTTACTCCCTTTTCATCAAAACTTTCACTGATATAAGGTTTTATTTCAGCAACCGTAAGAGTAACAGCTCCTCCGTCTTCAAGAGTGAAAATCTGCTGAAGAGTACCGTGTCCTGAAGTAGGCTCTCCAAAAAGAACTGCCTTACCAAAATCTCTGAGGTCACAGGCAACAAGCTCTGCAGCACACTCTGTACGGTCATTTACAAGCACTACAAAAGACATGTTGAGAGAAGATGCATCTGAAGAAACTTGTTTCACAATTTCTCCGTCTGCATTCTGTGCAGTAAAAATGGCACCTGTACCCTCGTTTCCGACAGGAACGATTACATCTATTATTTCTGCCGCGACATCCAAATCAACACCTGAACTGTTTCTCAGATCAAGAATTACCGACGTAACAGTATTTTCCTGCATATAACTTACAGCACTTCTGAAAACATCCACGGTATTCTCGTAAAAAGATGAAATTCTTATATATCCGATATTACCATCATGACTGTAATCACAAGAGACATCAATATACCCGCAAGAAAGTTTTACCTCTTTCAGATCAGTTTCATCAATTTCAGGTAAATCGGTATAAGTTATCCTGACTTCACCTTCATATTTATCACTCATCAGCGACAAAAGCTCTTCATGCTCTTCAATGGTTACTTCTTTTCCGTTGACTGCGGTTATATACATGTCTTTGGAAATCCCTGCAATTTCTGCAGGAGAACCTTTATCAACATCACTTATCAGAAGGAGTGACGTATCCATATCAAAATATGCAGTAATACCGACACCGGGAAGTTTTCCCTTAATGAGATTGGTATAATTCTCATATTCATCAGGAGCTATATAATAACAATAGCTGTCACCGAGTCCGCTGAGATAACCTCTTGCGAGGCTTTCATCTATTTTTTCAGAATCCACTCTTCCGAAATATTCCCTTCTGACAAGCTCATCAACATCAGAAAGTCTGATATACTGTTCAGATTTCTGAGGAAGATCGACAAGAAGTTCATTATAGCGATGAATCACAGTAAAAAATGTCGCTGCTGATGATGCAACTATTGCAATAACAAGCAGTGCAACAGTTATTCCGATTGGTATTTTTTTACTCATGTCTGTTCAACTCTCCGAATTAGGGCAATGAAGCATATCCCTGCGGATTTACACGGGTTCCGTTAACGCGAACTTCAAAATGACAGTGGGCACCTGTGGAATATCCCGTTGAGCCTGCATAAGCAACAATATCACCCTGCTTAACAGACTGACCGACAGATACATTAAGAACACTGTTGTGTGCATAGATAGTTACAATACCGTTGCCGTGATCAATACCTACGTAATAACCGTAGGATGAATGATATGTAGAAATAATAACCGTACCCGGGGCTGATGCACGGACAGCTTTACCGTAAGTGCCACTCCAGCAACAGGTGTCAGTTCCGCCGTGAAGCTTATACACACCGGAAATCGGGTCATATCTGTATCCGTATGAGGATGAAACATAAACATCACTGTACTGCAAGGGCCAGATAAATCCGCCGGGAACAGAATTTACATTTCCGTCTCCCTTTGAAGCACCGTTTATGATTGTATCTATCTTATCCTCAAATGCCTTGATATCAGCTTCATAGCTCTCTACAAGCTTCTGATAAGTTGCACTTTCAGCATTAAGCTGTTTGATATACAGATATGCTTCTTCCTGCAATGTTACAAGTTCCTGCTGAGAAGATTCAAGCTTACTTCTTGCATCAACTATTTCTTGTTCTTTTTCATCAAGTTCATCAACCTTACTCTGATGTTCAGCTTTTTTTACTTCAATTTCGGCAATCATTGTTTCATACTGAGCATTGAGCATATCAAGCTTTGTAATATCATTATTAAGTGTATTGACAATATCCTCATCACGCTTTGCAAGACGCTGTGACAGTTCCATTATGATGAGATATGTAGAAAAATCTTCACTCTTATCAAGGTCAAGCAAAAGTTCAAGATCGGAGGTTTTTCCGTTTACATAAACTTCACGAAGCCTGTCCTGAAATTCTTCATAAATATGAGCAATCTCTTCTTCTGTTCGTTTGATTTCTGCGGCATTTTCTTCTATATCTGCTTCAATAGCTGATATTTCATCATTGAGAGTATCGATTTTTTCCTGAATTACCGCCTTTTGGGATTCAAGTTCATCAATGCTGACATTGAGAACATCTATCTGTGCCTGATAATTTTCAATCTGAACGGCAAGAGTTCCTGCATATTCTTCTTTATCGGCAATATTTTCTTTTAATTTATCAATTTCAACCTGAGCTGCATCAATTTTCTCCTGAAGCTCAGCCTGCTGTTTTTTATATTCATCAATCTTCTGCTGCTCACTTTCCGTTACTGCATATATCTCAACCGTACCGACATATACAAGCAGAAGGCACAGGCAAAGAGAAAGAAGCTTTTTTGAGCGTTCAACGATATTAGTGATGGTCATCAAGTTCTACACTCCCCTGTTCCTTAAGATATTTACGCATGGAAATAAGACTTCCGACACTGCCTGTGAATACGCTTATAAGAACAAATCCGCCGAATATGGGAAGAGCATATTCCCAGAAGTTAACTATAGTATTACCGAGAATTTCAAAAATAGACGCGAATGCCCCACCTGAAAGATTATAAAGCAGAGCAAGTACAAAGAAAGACAACACTGCCGATATAAGCCCGAGGAAGACACCTTCAATCAGGAAAGGCCAACGGATAAACCAGTTTGTTGCACCAACAGCCTTCATAATACTTATCTCAAGCTTTCTTGAGAACATGGTAATTCTTATAGTATTTGCAATAATAAACATCGAAACGATAAAGAGCACTATGATAATTCCGATGCTTATATATGTGACAGCAGTTCTCATCTCCTGAAATTTTTCAGCAAGATCTGAATTCTGTTGAACACTGTCTATAGACTGAATGGCATTAATCGCCGCAACAGTTTCCGAGAAACGTGACATATCATCAATAATGATACGAAAACCGTCAGGCAGAAAATCAGAAGATGCATTTTTAAGAAGATCGGCATCATCCCCGAGAGAGGAAACTACTGCATCATAAGCCTCCTGCTTTGAAATGTATTCACATGACTCAATATTATCGAGTTCACCTATAAGAGATTCGGTAAGCTCAACAACTCCGTCATCTGCACCTACTTCACAAAATGCCATAACAACATTCTGATCTTCTATATGTCTTAATAAAGAGTCTACGTTAAAAAACAGCAATAATGCGAAGCCTATAATAACAAGGCAAGACATCAGAACTGCAATGGAAGCGACCGACATAAGTCGGTTGATTCCGATATTTTTTATACCTTCACGGGTAAGGTATCTGATATTCCTGTTTTTCATAAATTAACCTTTCGTTATTTTGCTTAGATACTGTCAGATGATTCAGACTTTTCGGATGCAGCACTTTCCTCGGTGTTTACACTTTCCTCGGTGTTCTTACCGTAATTCTGAATAAATCTTTCAATATCATCATCCTCGAGAGGTGCTTCATAATATGCAGTCGGAGCTGTTTCCACTCTCTCGGGTATATCCTCAACAACAATTTCGGGATGAGCAGTATCACTTATCACAGTACCGTTTTTAATTGTAATTATACGCTTATTGTACTGCTTTACCAAATCGACTTCATGAGTAACCATAATAACTGTCGTATTATTATTTGCATTGATGTGATTGAGAAGATTGACAATATCACGGGACATTTCGGGGTCGATATTTCCGGTGGGCTCATCGGCAACAATAATATCAGCATGATTTACAAGAGCTCTTGCAAGAGCAACACGCTGCTGTTCTCCGCCTGAAAGCTCATGGGGATAACACTTTGCTTTTACACTGAGACCTACAAGGCTGAGGGCATAAGCAACACGGCGGGAAATATCCTTGTTTTTTGCACCTATAACATGCATGGCAAAAGCAACATTATCATAAACCGTTCTGTTCGGGATAAGACGGAAGTCCTGAAAAACAATTCCCAGTTTTCTGCGGTAGTAAGGAATTTTACTTGCTTTGAGTTTATTGAGTTCAACACCGTCAACAACAATCTTTCCTTCAGAAGGCACTTCTTCTCTCATTATCATTTTAAGAAACGTGCTCTTACCTGCACCGGAGGAACCTACAATAAAAACAAATTCTCCGCGGTCTATATGAATATTGCAATTATTGAGTGCTTTTGTGCCGTTAGGATATGTCTTTGACACATTTGAAAAATCTATCATATTGAAATCCTTTTTTATATAATTTATCAATCAAAACTTAAAAAAGTCTATAATCAGAACTTGATAGGTGATGAATCAAGATATTTCTTGACCATAAGTGCAACCTTAAACACAATGGCATCATCAAATTCTCTGAGGTCAAGACCTGTAAGCTTTCTGATTTTTTCAAGTCTGTAAACAAGAGTATTTCTATGTACAAAAAGCTTTCTTGATGTTTCAGAAACATTCAGATTATTTTCAAAGAATTTCTGAATGGTAAAAAGAGTTTCATGATCAAGGTTATCAATGGAGCCTACCTTGAAAACTTCCTTAAGGAACATATCACAAAGAGTTGTGGGAAGCTGATAAATAAGTCTTGCGATACCGAGATTTTCACAGCTTATGATAACCTTTTCCGTATCGAATACTTTACCCACTTCAAGTGCTACCTGAGCTTCCTTGAATGACTTTGCAAGATCTTTGATACTCTTAACCGCCGTGCCTATGCCGACAACAGCCTGAGAAGCTGCATCCGAGCCGAGAGCATCAATAACGGAACGGGCAAGTTTTTCAAGGTCCTTAGAGTCGGTAGCAGCAGCAATATCCTTGATAATCGCAACATCAGTTTCATTTACACTTATAACAAAATCCTTGTTTTTGTCGGGGAAAAGAGACTGAATGGTATCAAACATTGAAGACTCGCAAATTTCTGCAAAACGGACAAGAAATACAACACGGACAGAATCATTATTGAAATGAAGCTCACGTGCCTTAAGATAAATATCACCGGGGAGAATATTATCCAGCATTACATTTTTAATAAAATTACCCCTGTCATATTTTTCATCATAATACTGCTTTATGCTTGAAAGAGAAACTGCAAGAATGGAAACATACTTTTCTGCAAGAGCATCGTTTCCTTCCACAAAAACAGTATACTCAGGCTGCATGGGTGAACCGAAAGCCTTATAAGTATTACCGCTGATACTTACGGTTGTGTTGGAAGAAAACACCTCAGCAATACCGATGTTAACAACATCGCCGATTTTTGTAAGTTCAGTACATGCAACTACGGTTCCGCTTTCATCAATGACACCTATGACCCTTCCTACTGCATCCTTCATCTGGTGAATTACGCTCTGAAAAAGACGGTTTGACATATTTTTCATCCTTTCAAATCATTGAATATAATATACATAAAATACCATTTATACAAAATGACAACATTTATCAAAAGTATTATACACATTCAGCTCGAATATTGCAAGAGATTTCAGAAAATATTACAAATTTATTTTATATTTTTTATTCATTTCAGTAAGTTTTGCTGCCAAAACACAAAAAAATACACAACATGCCGTCTGTTTTTTTGTAAAAAACGGCTGTTGTGTATTTCCACCAATTTAATGCATTAAAGCGATTTTTCTCTGATTTTTTTCAGTTCATCCGGACTGATTTCTCTGCTTTGACCGGGCAATAAGTCTTCAGAAAGACTCAGCTCTCCGATTTTTATGCGGCTGAGTTCCAACAGAGGTTTTCCGCAAGAAGCAAACATTCTTCTTATCTGATGGTATCTGCCCTCGCATATTTTTACCTCATAAACATAATTATCACCATGTTTTTCCATAAATTTTATACCTGCAGGTCTGAAAACATCCTCTCCCACTTTCATACCGTCAAGGAACCGCTTAATATCGTCATCGGTAAGAATTTCGCCTGTCTCGGCAAGATAAGTCTTCTCCACATGATGTGACGGGGACAATATGTTATGTGCAAACTCACCGTCATCGGTTATCAGAACAAAACCTGTCGTATCCTTATCAAGTCTTCCTGCGGGAAAAAGACCGCTTCTTCTGAGCTCTTCAGGAAGAATATCGATAACTGTCACGTCTGAGGGAGAAACAGAAGCAGACACAACTCCTTTTGGCTTGTGCTGCATAATATAAATATATTTTTTATATTCAAGAGTATGCCCTGAAACGGCAACAGTATCCTCATAAGGTTTAACACTGACATCACCTTTTTTTGTTACGGTTCCGTTAACGGTAACACTCCCGCCCCGCAGAAGCTTTTTGGCATCGTTTCTTGAAACATTAAGTTGTGAAGACAAATATTTATCAAGTCTGACATTGTCACCCATTATTTTTAACTCCCTGAATAAATCCGTCTATGGCGGCGGAATAAATATCTGCCGCGATTATTAGCCCGTCATACATATACACGGTGGAATATATTCCGTCTTTGTTTTCATATCCGGGAAAATTCAACACCTCGTATGTGCATTTAATAACCTCTTTACCGCAATAAGGTAAAAGATCAAACCCCTGTTCTTTCTGCAGTTCATTATAATCTGAAAACACTTCTCCTGAATCCTTTGAAATCATAACTGTTTCACAGATAACAGAAGAATCATTAACACTCCAGCCGAAGGAAGAAAGGAACTCTGAGGCAACATCAAGTGATGGGCTGTTACATTCGACCTTCCCCACTCTTTCTCCGCTCGTAACAAGAAGGATTATCAGAAAAGAAAAAATGATACACAGCAAAATATCGGTAACGGCATTTCTCGGATATCTGAAACTTACTACACGCACAAACAAACACCTCGCACATAAATATGCGAGGCATCGTTTTTTAATTCATATTTTACTGAACCGATTTTTTTACGGTAACACTTTTAAGCTGCTGATTTGCAATTCTTACTTTATTGAGACTCTTTGTGAAATCTTCAATACTCTGAGCAAGAATATCGTCACTTTCACTCATGATAGTTTCAACGAAGCTGCTTGCACTGCTTCTGAGATCACTTGCCCATTTCTGAGCATTGTCAACAATCTCATTGGAATTTGCTTTAGCTTTTTCAATGATATCTGCAGCCTGATTTTTTGCTTCTGCAATTATTTCAGCAGCATTGAGTTCAGCCTGCTTGGTAATTTCATGCTCTTCAACAAGCTTGCGTGCCTGAGCTTCTGCCTGTCTGATTTTAACTTCAGCAGTATCATTTGCCTGAGAAAGAATAGCCTTTCTTTCAGAAGCAATCTGTCTTGCCTTGATAACTTCATCAGGAAGCCCCACACGAAGATCGCTGAGGATGGAACGGATAGCGTCTCCGTCGACCTTTACCTTACTGCCGCCGAAGGGGTGCTTACCTTCTTCGATAATGTCCTCAATCTGATTGATTAAATCGTCAATGTTCATAAATTTCTCACCTTTCTCTTATTCTGTCTATAATATCTTGTTTTATTTCCTTGGGAACAAAATCACTTATATCGCCGCCGAAACTGCATATTTCTTTTACAACACTGGAACTTAAGAACATATACTCGGTATCGGTGACCATAAAAATGGTTTCAATGTTTTTTGCAAGTTTTTTATTTGTAAGAGCCTGTTTGAATTCATCTTCATAATCAGACAATACTCTTAATCCCTTGACTATTGCAACAGCACCTTTTTGCAGAGCATAATCAGCAAGAAGTCCGTCGTGATATTCCACCTCAACATTGGGAATATCAGCGGTACAGCGTTTGATAAAATCAACTCTTTCCTCAGGTGTAAAAAGCCCGCCCGACTTATTTCTGTTTATCATCACAACGACAATGACCTTGCTGAACATTTTTGCTGTTCTTGAAATAATATCTATATGTCCGACAGTAATAGGGTCAAAACTGCCGGGACAAATTGCTATTGAATTCATTTTGTCACTCTCCGTTCTGAGAGCCGTAACGGTATACCGAAAGTTTTATTGCAGAATACTCATACACTCTGTCAAGCACAAGACAGCCGACACTTTCAGGTAATTCTTCATCATTCTGAGTTTCACAAATGACGACAGCATTTTCATTGAGAACCTGAGGAAGCATTTCAAGAGCTTTATTACAAAGTCCGTTGTGATATGGCGGATCAAGAAAAACTATATCAAACTTCTCATCGGTCATCTGAAGAAATGAAAACGCATCAGAAAAAACCGTTTTAGCCATAGAGGTAAACTTGCAGATATCTATATTTGCTTTTACTGTTGCAAGTGATTTTTTTGACGAATCAACAAAAACTGCTTTTTCGGCACCACGGCTGATAGCTTCTATTCCAAGCTGTCCGCTGCCTGAAAACAAATCAAGAACAACAGAGCCGGAAACATCAAACTGAATGATATTGAAGATTGACTCCTTGACTTTATCTGTTGTGGGACGGACATCATAACCTTCAGGGGATATAAGTCTTCTTCCGCGTGCAGTTCCGGTAATTACTCGCATAATATGCTCCATTAATCTATTTACAATATATTATCACACTAAACCCATGCTTTTGTCAACTGTTATTTTCAAATAATCTTATAATAAGACATTTATTAAGGTATTTTACCTGAAATAGTCAAAAATAATCTGTGCCTGTTTTTCGTTTATACCCGGAACCTTGCAAAGTTCATCTATATCAGCCTTTTTTATATTCTCAATGTTTCTGAAAGCAGTCATGAGATTTTTTGCTTTCTTTTCACCGACACCGGGTATAAGCGTCAGTTCTGATACAAAAGTATTCTTTTTTTTCAAAGTACGGTGATAGCCTATTGCGTATCGGTGTACCTCTTCCTGAATTTCCGATATAAAACTGAACACACTTCTGTTGTCGTTTATGGTAATTTCTTTTCCGCCGGTAGTAATAGCTCTCGTGCGATGTTTTCCGTCCTTCACCATTCCGAAAAGAGGCACATCAAAATCTCTCTCTTCAAGAACGGCTTTAACCGCACTTACCTGACCTGCACCGCCGTCAAGAAGAATAAGATCAGGCTTCAGTCCGAATCCTTCGGGAACATCTTTATTTATATGATACTCACCTATTCTTCTTGTGAGGACTTCTGCAAGAGAACGGAAGTCATCCTGCCCTTCAAAAGATTTTATCATAAATTTTCTGTAGTTCTTTTTGGAAGGTCTTCCGTTGATATAGACTATCATTCCTCCGACATTTTCACTTCCGTTCATGTTTGATATATCATAAGCCTCAATGACAGACGGGAACTCCTGAAGTCCTAATAGTTCTTTCAATTCATAAAGAACTGCTTTTTTCTTATCATTATAAGACAAAACACGTGAAAGTTTTTCGGAAGCATTCCGTTTTGCCATTTCAAGAAGAGTAAAGCTCTCTCCTGCTTTCGGATTCATAACATTTATTTTTTTACCTGACAAACGGTTAAGATACTCATATATAAAGGATTGGTCGGAAAAATCAAAATCTATGCAGATTCTGTCGGGATAATCATCTCTTGAGGAATAATAAGCGGCAATAAGAGAAATATACTCTTCTTCCGTGCTGTCGGGCTTATCAACAATAAAATTATCCGTTTTTACTATTGTACCGCCTCTTATATTCAACACATTTATACAGGTTTTTTCATCAATGCTTTCAATTCCGAAAACATCCTGATCGGGACATTTCAAAGCAACAACATGCTGTTTTTTTGATACCCGTTCTATTGAACGGAGCTTGTCTCTGATTTTGGCTGCTCTCTCAAACTCAAGTGCATCGGACGCCTCCTGCATCTCCTCTTTGAGTTTATCCGTGATTTTTTTCTTGCCGCCGAGTACAAGTTCAAGAGCATCATCGACATTTGAATTATTTTCTTCTTCAGATATCTTACCGGCACAGGCTCCTGAACACAGTTTTATGTGGTAATTAAGACAAGGACGGTTTTTTTTGCTTATGTCCCGGGGGAATTTTTTACCACAGTGAGGAAGCTTATATATATCAACAGCTTCCCTTACAGCCTCGGAAACACTGTCAGAATAGGTATACGGGCCGTAATATACGGCTGAGTCATCATCTTTCTGAAGCACTGAGGCAATACTCTTCCATCCGTCTTTTTCCGTTATTCTGACATAAGAATAACCTTTGTCATCCTTCAGAAGAATGTTATACTTCGGCATATACTCTTTAATAAGGCTGCATTCAAGTACAAGAGCTTCAAATTCCGATGATACCATTATATAGTCAAAATCGTGAACATTTTCAACCATTCTCAGTACTTTTGAAGAATGCTTGTTCTGCGAACCGAAATACTGACTAACACGGTTTTTAAGCACCTTTGCCTTACCTATATAAATAATCTCACCTGAACTGTTTTTCATTATATAAACTCCGGGGCGTTCAGGCAAAGCTCCGGCTTTTTTTCTTAATTCTTCTAATTTTTTCAAAATTTATCAGCTCCCGATAAAAGAAAAAAGTGTACCGGTAACCCGATACACCCAACGCACAAATTCAATATTACTCTGTAAAGCCGGAAATAACGAGCTTTTCAAGAGCAGCAACTGCATCAGCTTCATCCTGACCGTCAGCAATAATTCTGATTTCAGTACCGCCTGTAATTCCGAGAGAAAGTACGCCGAGAAGGCTCTTGGCATTTGCTCTGCGTTCTTCTTTTTCAACCCAGATGGCTGATTTGAACTCGTTTGCTCTCTGAATAAAGAAAGTAGCGGGTCTTGCATGAAGACCAACCTGATTCTGCACGGTGATGTCCTTAGTGATCATATTATAATCCCCTCTCGGAAAACTAATTTATAATATATTATAGCACAAACTTAAAAGCAGTCAATCAAAATAATCAAACAAAAAAACAATTCGTTTGAAAAACTAAAACAGAACAAAAACTTTAATGCTGTTTTGTGCAAGTTTACCACAATAATAAACTCATTTACAGCAAATAATCTAATTTTTCTCCTTATTTTGCAATGACTTCAAAAACAATTTGTCCTTTTCTGTCAAATTTGCCTTATCAAGCATATCAGGTCTTCTCTGTGCTGTACGGATAAGTGACTGTTCATGCTTCCATTTTTCAATATTTGCGTGATGACCGGAAACAAGAACCTCCGGCACCGTTTTTGAGTTCCATTCAAAGGGTTTCGTGTATTGAGGATGCTCAAGCAGTCCGTTGTAATGACTTTCAAGAGAAAAAGCCTCTTCATTGGGAAGAACTCCGTCAAGCATTCTTGCAACACTGTCAAGAAGCACCAACGCAGGAAGCTCGCCGCCCGTAAGCACATAATCCCCGATGGATATCTCCTCATCGACTATTTCCTCAAGAACTCTTTCATCAATTCCCTCATAGTGTCCGCAGAGAATGGCAATATTATCATAAGAAGAAAGTTCTTTGACTTTTTCCTGATTAAGCACCTTTCCCTGAGGAGACATATATATCAGATGAGGTTTTGTCCCGATATCATTGCAAACAGCGGAATAACAGTCATATATAGGTTGAGCCTGCATAAGCATTCCCATTCCGCCGCCATAGGGTGTATCATCAACACGGTTATGTTTATCTTTTGAATAATCTCTGATATTATGCGAATATACCTCAAGAAAGCCGTTTGAAACTGCCCGTCCGATTATACTTTCGGAATATACACAGCGGCACATATCAGGGAAAAGAGTAAGGATATCAATCCGCATCGTCAAATATTCCTTTCAACGGTCTTATTAATGCCTTGTTTTCGGCAACGTCAACATCAATAACAACATCTTTTATGGCAGGAATCAGATATTCTGTACCGCTGTCATCTGTGATGTGCCACACATCATTCGCTCCTGTCTGAGAAACATCTGTTATGGTGCCGTACTTATGCAAATCGTCGGAATCAAGTGCATCACATCCTATAAGTTCTTCAATGAACCATGTACCCACAGGCAGCTTAACATCGGAAGACCTGATGTAAAGAATTCTGTTACGCAGTTTTTCAGCCGCCTCTATGCTTTCAATTCCCTCAAGCTTCATAAGTATTATGTTGCCGTGCGGACGCCCTGAGACTACTTTTATTTCTTTTTGTCCTTTATCGTCAAAATAAACAGTCCTGAACCCTTTGACAAAATCAGGGGAATCGCACCAAGGATTGATGCGGATTTCCCCTCTGATTCCGTGAGTTCCGACTATCTGACCAAGTTCAAGATAATCTTTCTTCATAACTTATATTTCGGGAATTTCTACGGTAACTTCTCTGCCACACTTTGCAGATCTTGAAATACCGTCAATTATAGCCTGATTGTAGATAATCTGACTTGAAGGTACGGGAGCACATCCGCCTTCCTTGACAGCATCAATAAACAGACGGATTTTACTGTAGAAGTTGTCCTGACTGTTATTTCTTTCGGGAACAACAGTTTCAACATCACTACCTGCGATAGTTCTGTATATTTTGAGAGGTCCGCCAATGCTTCCGTTCCAGCATTCTGTTGACGGGATACGAAGACCTGCTTTTGTACCGAGAATAATGGTATCGCCGGGAGTATCAAGATTCATAGCCCATGAAATACGGAAATCGAGAATGATTCCGCCTTCAAGTCTTACAAATGCTGCTGCGAAATCGTCAACTCCGAAAAGCTCTGCATATTCGGGATGACCGGGGAATGTAGCGGGGTCCTTTCCGAAAAATGCGGAAGTATAGCCTGAAACAGTGAGGGGCTTGGGATATCCGACGGCATTAAGAACCATATCAAGTGAATAACAACCGATATCGGCAAGTGCACCGATACCTGCTGTTTTATCCTCAATAAAGCTGGTACCGTAAGGAGTGGGAATACCTCTTCTTCTGCCGCCGCCCGTCTGGATGTAATAAACATCACCGAGTTCGCCTGATTCAACTATCTTCTTTACCATTTTCATATTTTCATCAAATCTGGGCTGGAAACCGATGGAAAGTATTTTACCGCTCTTCTTTTCAGCACGACAGATTTCTACTGCCTCTTCAAGTGTAACACACATGGGCTTTTCAAGAAGCACATTTATACCGTGTTCGAGTGCATAGATTGTACACTCGGCATGAGTTCTGTTGTAAGTACAAACGCTTACTGCATCAAGCTCCTCTGCATCTATCATTGATTTGTGGTCGGGATAAAGGCGAACCCCTTCGATACCGTTGGCTTTGCAGAATTTTTCTGCTTTACCGGGAACAAGGTCTGCTGCAGCAACAATTTCAACATCGGGACACTTAAGATAATTTTCAACATGTGCTTCAGCTATCCAGCCGGTACCGATGATACCAACCTTGACTTTCTTTGCGGTATCAATAACCTTTTCTTCCTGTGAACCGTCCTTGAAACGGTCAAGAATATTATCTGCCATAAAATTTTCCTCCGAAAAATTATTTATTAATCAAAGCTGTAAGCTTATCATGAACTGTATTATTTGAACAAAGCAAAGAAGACGGTTCTGAAAAGGTGAGTTCATTTCCGTCAAAATCCGTTACTTTTCCACCTGCTTCACGGACAATCAAAGAACCTGCGGCATAATCCCACGGTGACAAAACACACTCAAAAAATCCGTCGAGCCTTCCGCAGGCAACATTAGCCATATCAATGGCTGCACTGCCGCTTCGTCTGATATCTGCACAATTACGGAAAATGTTTTCCGCAACGGAAAAACCCTTTCCGGCATACTCTTTTTTCTTATAAGGCGTAGTACCGAAAGAGATGAGAGAATCACCCAAGCTTCTTGATGAAACACTTATTTTTTCAGCATTACAGTAAGCACCTTTGCCTTTTTTTGCTGAAAAAAGTTCATCACGGTATGGGTCATATATAATTCCCAGAACAATTTCACCGTCAACAAGCATTGCAACGGAAATGGCTGATGCATTAAGAGAGTGAATAAAATTTGTTGTGCCGTCAATAGGGTCAATAACGAAACATATTCCCTTTTTTGTGTCTTCTGCAAAATTGTCCTTTTCTTCAGCAAAAAACTCTGCATCGGGAAGTTTATCCTTAATTCCGTTTATAAGCTTCTGTTGAACACCTTCATCAAATACCGTAACAAAATCAGCATCGCCGCTTTTGGCTTTTATGTTTCCCTTCTCGTCTTCAACATCTCCCGCACTGAGCATATACTCACCGCAGCTGCGGATAAGCTCAACAAGATAATCAGAAAATTCAAAACTCAAAGCATTCATCATTCTTCAAACTCCAGTGCCATTGCATGTCCCATTTTTGTGGTAAGAAGATCCTTGAAGCCGTTTTTTCTGTAAAAACTCTTGGCATTTTCATTATCTTCTCCGCAGACCATCATCATATTCATAACATTCTTTTTTCTGAGATGAGCCTTAAGAGTGCTTATCAGCAAAGAACCCACGCCCATTCGCTGATAATTATCATCTATATCAATATGAAAATGTGCAGGATACTGATTTTTGAACATGGAATGTGAAAGAAGATCCAGTTTTGCCTCAACATATCTTTGAGGGCTTATGGCTGCACACTGATTAAGATATAATTCAGTGAAAACTCTTTCATAAGTATCATAATTTTCGCTGCAGATTATATATCCGACTGCTTCATCATCGTCATTCACGGCAACAAAGCAGTTACCCGGTTCCTGCTCGATATAATAGTTGCAATACATAATCAGAATATATTTCTGAGTATCTTCGGGAGAACCGAGACATCCTGCATTTGCAAGACATATCTGCTGTACCCGTTCTTTATCTTTTTCTTTATAAGGTCTGACAGAAGGCATAATTTCACCTCAAAATTCAAGTTTTTATAATTATATAATTTATTTTCAAAAAAGTCTACCTAAACTATGTTAATTTGTAAAAAAATATGTTATATTCAAGAAAAAATCCAACGGAGATACAAATATGAAATATGCAACAATAGGAACATCCTGGATTACGGAAAGTTTTATATCCTCATCGAAAACTGTTAAAAATATGGATTTATATGCAGTCTATTCAAGAAA
The DNA here is from genome assembly GCA_015065425.1 of Oscillospiraceae bacterium. Taxonomy (GTDB): domain Bacteria; phylum Bacillota; class Clostridia; order Oscillospirales; family Acutalibacteraceae; genus RUG806. The sequence goes on along the minus strand of SVQH01000021.1, from coordinate 2,744 downwards.
CGAAAAAAAAGCACGTGAATTTGCTCAAAAGCACGGCGTCGCAGTTTACTATACCGAACTTAGTGCGATGGCAGATGATAAAAATATTGAAGCGGTATACATTGCAAGTCCTAATGTCTGCCATTACGAACAAAGCAGATTCTTTCTTGAACACGGAAAAAATGTTATATGTGAAAAACCTGCAACAACTACAAAAGCACAAATGGAAGAGCTGTATGCACTTGCAGAAAAAAACTCCCTTATATATACGGAAGCTATCATGACCGTAAACACAGAAGGCTTCAGGCTTATTTCTGAAAAAATTGACCTTCTCGGAAAAATCAGGTCGGCACATTTTGACTTTTATCAACTGTCCTCCAAATACCCGCTCTATATTAACGGAGAGAATCCGAATATATTCAATCCCGGAATGCATACAGGTTGCCTTATGGATATTGGTGTATACAATCTTTATCTTGCGGCAGGACTTTTCGGTATGCCTGAAAAAATAATATCCGACAGTGTAATGCTTCCCAACGGCTGTGATGCAGCAGGAAGCTCAATACTTTGCTATAAAGATAAAATCGTCACTCTGAATTATTCAAAAGTCGGTCAGACATATTCATATTCTGAAATAATCGGAGACAACGGTACATTCATGTTTTCATCCGTTTCTCAGCTTTCGGGACTTTATTTCAGACATAAAGACAATATTGAAATGCTTATTCCCGAAGATGTCTCAAGAGATGAAATTATGAGCGGAGAAATCAGCCTTTTTCTTGGATTATGTGAATCAAGTGATATTTACTCGGAAAAATACTTTTTCGCAAAAAACACTGCACTTACAGTAAGAGAAATGTGCGATGTTATCCGCAAAAATGACGGTTTTCTTTTTTAATTGAACTTATCAGCTAAATAATACACAACGTCAGCAACTGCTCCTTCATCGGAAGAACAGACAATAACATCTGCAATATTGAGTGCAATTCTGTCGCCGCTTGAAGGCACAAAACCCACAGAAGCTGTCTCTATCATATCAACATCGTTTGAACCGTCTCCGACTGCAAACGCATTTTTCCTGTCAATCAGGAGATAATCTGCTGTCTGATAAAGTGCATTGCCCTTCCCCGCACTTTGTGCAAGTATTTCAACAAAAGAGCCCGCACACGGTATAAATTTCATTTCTCCGAGAGGAATGCTTCTCAGATAATTCTGTATCTCTTCACTTCTTTCTCCTGCACTCAGCATGATTTTTACCATAGGGAACATTTCAGATGTAAGTTCAGTTATCGCCCGGTAAGAATCAATTCCGAGATTTTCAAAATGCCGTTTACTGGCAGGATTTATATTTATAACATACGCCGTATCATCAACGGAATACAATTCCATACAAATCCACGGATTATCTGCAATAATCCGATTCAATACGGGAATATTCTTCTCTGTAATTGCATTCACAAAAACCGCTTCCCCTTTTTCATAATCAAATGCCATAGCACCGTTTCCGAGTATCACGGGGGCGTTGATATATTCCGGAGAGTATTTATGAAAACCGATTTTCGTTCTGCCTGTTGAAACAGAAAATCTGCCGCCTTCGGCAATAAAATACCTTACGGCATCGAGGTTTCTCTGCACAAGGCAACCGCTGCTTCCGGTAAGAGTTCCGTCAAAATCAGATAAAAGTAAAACATTATCAAAAATTCCCATTATATCACCGTGTTAAAGTGTATCACTATGCAAAAGATTTTTCAATATTGTTGACAAAAGAAAAATTTTATATATACTAAAATTACAACAAATAAAGGAGATTTTAAGAATGATAAAAACCATTCCCAACGGTGTTTATCCCACAATGATAACTCCGTATACTACCGATAACAAAATCGATTATAATGCAGTTGAACAGTTGATAAACTGGTATTGCGAACGCGGCGTTGACGGCATCTTTGCCATTTGTCAGTCAAGTGAAATATTTTTTCTCTCTTTTGAAGAAAAACTTGAACTGCTGAAATTTATAATGGCACACAAGCCTAAAGACCTCACTATAGTTGCAAGCGGACATACGGCAGATGACCTTGACACACAGATATATGAAGCAAATAAATACATAGAATGCGGCATTGATGCCTATGTTTTCATTGCAAACCGTTTTGCAAAAGCGGATGAAAGCGATGATATCCTTCTTAAAAACATGGAATATGTTGCCGACGGTCTCCCTGAAATAGGTTTAGGAGTTTATGAATGTCCTTATCCCTATAAACGGGTACTCTCCCCATATATTCTCAAAAAAATGGCAGAAACAGGCAGATATCAGTTCCTCAAAGACACCTGCTGTGATATCGGAATGATAAAGGATAAGCTTGATGCAGTAAAAGGCTCATCATTGAAAATCTATAATGCAAACTCTGCAATATTGCTTGATTCACTCAGACTCGGTTGTTCCGGATTTTCAGGGGTTATGGCAAACTTCCATCCCGAAATATATGCTGAACTTTGCAAGATATATGATAGCGACCCCGAAAAAGCACAGAAATTACAGAATTTTGCAGGATTCTTTTCAGTTGCGGAATGTCAGTGCTATCCTGTCAATGCGAAGTATTATTTGTCTCTTGAAGGACTTGACATCAACATTGACAGCCGTGTAAGAAACAAAGCAGAATTTACGGGTAACAGACAGGCTGAGATACGCCAGATGTATGAACTGACAGCAGATTTCAAAAAATATGTATTAGGATAACAATAACAACGGCGGCGTTCACTTTACC
>SVQH01000020.1 GCA_015065425.1 Oscillospiraceae bacterium | reverse complement strand
CACCAACTTCAGTTTGCATTCCCTTTTTTTGCCGTACACTTTAGTTTGCATTTCCGCTTTTTTCCTGTCCGCAACCGTCCGCAACCGCATTGCGACCAGTTTTATTCAACATTCTACTGCAATTTTGTTTATTTTTGATATAATGCAATACAAAAAAAATAAGTAATTGACTTTATATTTTATCGTCAATTACTTATTAATCAAATAGTAAAACTAACTGTTTCCGGTTAAAACAAAAAAATCCGCATCCGAAGATGCGGAAAATTTTCTTTATTAGTCGCTGATATAAGGAAGCAATGCAAGATGACGAGCACGCTTGATAGCAACTGTAAGTTCTCTCTGGTGAGCAGCACAAGTACCTGTAACTCTACGAGGTAAAATCTTTGCTCTTTCAGAAATAAAACGACGAAGTTTCTGAGTATCTTTATAATCGATAAATTCAGACTTCTCTACGCAGAAAGTACAAACCTTTTTACGGCTCTTTCTGTTCATGGGGCGACCGCCCTTAGCATCTTTCTTTTCGAAAGCCATATTAATATCCTCCTTAAATAATTTTAAGAGAATCAGAACGGTAAATCGTCATCATCAACAACTGTGGAAAAATCATCCGCAGTAGAATTGTTGTAAGATGAAACATTTCCAGAATCATTATTGTAAGTACCGCTTTCAGCTTTTGAACCACAGAAGCTTACCTGCTCGGCAACAATATCATAAGCAACACGCTTATTTCCGTTCTTATCCTCATAATTACGGGTCTGAAGAGACCCCTGGACAGCAATCATAGATCCTTTACGGAAATACTTTGTTACAAAATCAGCCTGCTGACGCCAAGCAACAACATTAAGGAAATCAGTTTTCTTTTCCTCACCTGCTCTGACATAATTTCTGTCAACAGCAACAGAAAAAGAAGTTACTGACAAACCGGAAGCTGTCGTGCGAAGTTCAGGATCTGCTGTAAGTCTGCCCATAATAATAATTGAATTCAACATACCTTTATCTCCTTATCTTGCAACAATAAGAGAACGAAGAACGCCGTCTGTGATGTTGAAAACACGGTCGAGTTCAGCAGGGAAATCAACACCGGCTTCATACGTGTAAAGCACATAATAGCCATCTGTTTCGTAGTTGATGGGATAAGCAAGCTTACGAAGACCCCATTCATCTACAGCCTCCATTGTGCCGTTAGCCTCGATAAGAGCTTTGAACTTTTCAACAAGTTCCTTAGCCTTTTCTTCACCGTTTTTAAGTGAGAATACTGCTACGGTTTCATACTTTGACATTTCGATGCACCTCCTTCTGGACTTTGGCCCCTTTTTCCGGGGCAAGGATTAGTTGTAAACCAATACAACAATTTAGTATTATAACAAAAGAAAAACCGCTTGTCAACTGTTTTCTGAAGAAAACAAGCAACAAACGGCTTTAATTTCAATTATTTAAGGTTGACTGTAACATCAAACTCGGGAAGGTATTTACCTGCAGCAAAATCTCTTGCTCTGAATACAACTTTGCTGTCATAAACTTCCATCATGTAACCTGTACCTGATTCGTTATATTCACCGTCAGCGTTGTCAGGTCCTATACCGGGAAGATTGATTCCTGTAAAGTTACCAATCTGATGGATAGACCATTCCTTACTGAAGCCCATGTGAAGATGTCCTGTAATAAGAAATACATTATTATATTTATTCATAGTTTCAAGAAGAGCATCACTCTGAGCACCTACAGTACCTGCATTATCATTGGGAGAATTCCATGCAGTCTGAACATTATGTGTATTCTTGAGCGGCTGATGAAGAACAACAAAAACAGGCTTTCCGTCTTCAGTTGCCTTCTTGAGTTCACCGTCAAACCATGCAAGACATTCATCTGAGAAATAAGATTCTTCAAAGACAGTCTTGTCTGTTCCGAGAACAACGAAAGTATAACCGTTTACTTCATAAGAATATGAAAGCTTACCATCTTTATATGCAAGAGCTGCAAGGTCAAGCTTTTCATCTGCAGCAAGACAGAATTCTGAGAAGGTGTTTACAACCTGAGAATAAATTCTAAGTCTTACATCGTGATTACCTACGGTATAAATATTATGTTCAACATTATCTATAACTGAAAGATAGTCAAGAACAAGCTGATATTCAGCACCCTTGCCGTTTTCAGTAATGTCACCTGCCATAACAAGAGCATCAATATCTTCTGCAGCATTTGCAATATCAAGAGCAGCATTCTTTGTATACTGGTGTCTGTCAGCCATATAGTCAGCAACCTGAGGATCCCCCCAGAGAGCAGCCGTCATTTTTACATTATCAGCATCAAGGCTTTTAATGGGATCATCAGTTGCAGGTGCAGCAATAACACCGAAAAGGGATGTGAATGAAATAAACCACACAAGCAGTTTATACATAAATGCAGTGAAAACAGAACTCATAATTTTTCTTAGTCTCCTTTATTTTAATAAAATTTTCACCTGAATAAAATTATGTCGGAAAAACCTTTACCACCAAAAAGAGTAAGCATAAGATCACTCATCAATTTGAAAAGTTTAGACAGAAGATTCATGAAGAAACTTGGTTTCTCTTCTACCCTCTCGGTTCCGTTGACTATTTTATAAGTGATATCCTCAAATCTGTTTTTTGCGGCTATAAAGTCTTCGGTAGGCATATATGTGCTTTCAATGGCATCTCCCAATGCTTTAAGAGCAGAATTGAATTCAGCAGCATCCTCCTCACTCAGCGAAGAAACATCAAAATTTTTCCAATAATTATAATCATTGATGGCTCCTCTTGAATCACGGGCAAAATTAAACTGAGGATAAGCAGGATCGGAATAAACATCAACAAATGTTTCATCAGTAAGAATTCTTATGGCAAGACGCATAACAACATCGTTACGAGCTGTCTTTTCATGGTCCTGTCCTTTGAAGTAGAAGGTTGTTTCACACAAAATACCTGTTGAAGCATCGACAAGTCTGCCTTCATCAATATGATTATGAGAAGGATCTGTACAATATGTATTAGCCTGAACATAATCATCGGGAAGAGAAACATCGACACCGATGCTTGTTGCACCGAAGGATTCGGAATCTGTATGAATGATACCGTCAGAATTTACTTTATTCCACGAATCACAGATCTGATACATTGTATAATTATAATCTACAATATCAAAAAATTCAACACCTTTTTCTTTTGCATCAAGAATATATTCTTTTGCATTCACCTGAGCGTTGTAATACCAGTCTGTCTGTTCACGGACTTTTGCATCTTCGGGTTCGGAAAGATACATCTGTCTGCAGTCAGGATAATCTTTAGAAGGAATAAGTGCCCAGAGAAGTGTGGAATACTCAAGATAATCCTCGACAAGGACCTGAACAGCCGTATCAATAATGTTATTAACATCAGCATTGGGAAGAATTCTGAGAATAAGATTTATCAGATAAGCAAGGTATTCCTGATCTTCATCAAGAAGAGACGGGAACATATATCCGTAAAGAGCCTCATCATCATCAAGAAGTCCGTAATGATATATATCACCGAGAACAGCAGCACCGTCAGCAGCGGGAACAACATAGCAAACTCTGTTAACGTCATCAGAAAACTCAAGTCCCTTATCTATATAAAGCTGCATAAGAGCATTTTCAACAGATCCGCCCTGGCTTATAGGAACAAGATTGACTTTATCATGACCCGTTTCTTTTTTAGCTATCTGAATAAGATCATAAAGTTCGTTTACGGTATCAATCATATTACCGGTGGAATGATAGGAGAAAAAATAGAGATGATCAAGACCGGCTATTTCAACATATTTCTGAAGCGGAATCTGACCAAGAGCATAATTTCTGTCAGCTGCTGAAAGATTGGCAAGGCTTGTGTCATATTTATCAGCCTTAATATTTTTGATAACTCTGCCGTTTTCATCAAGTGCAATATTACTGAGAAGTGCGTCACCTAAGACTTCAGCAACTGCATTTGCACATCGGCTGTCAATATCAGTCTGAGTAAGAAGCAGTCCAGCAAGAGGAATAAGGGCTTCTTCAAGAGCCTTTTTTACGATATCACCGGTTGATTTCATAAAGAACGGAGCAGAATAAGGTTCACCGTCTTCATTAAGCATTTCATTACCGTTTTCATCAAGATATCTTACTCTTGACTGAAATATACCGGGGATAACAATGGATGGACAATGTTCACAATCGCAATTTCCGTCAGCAGCCGCCACTGAGAGAACAGCTACGGAAGAAAACATAACAGCAACAGCAAGAACAGATGCCAAAGCTTTTAAAAATACTTTTTTCATAATTCTCTGCCTTTCTTTTTTTCCTAATTATAGCACTGCTACGAGCATATTTCAATTATGTTTACAAAAAATTTATAATTTTATTTTTTTGGAATTGTACTTTTTTGTAAATAATTTCTTGAAAATTATTCAAACTGCTGATAAAATTAAACTAAACAAATGCGGAGGAAAAACTTATGATAAAAAAAGCTGAAAAAGAATTCATATTCAAAAAAAATGATAAAGCACCCAGCTGCCATGCATCAACTGTTCTTCCTTTAGATGACGGAACAGTTCTGTCCGCTTGGTTCGGCGGTGCAAGAGAAGGTGACAAAAGCGTTAAAATCTGGATATCAAAAAGAAGCACAGAAGGTGAATGGAGCACACCGGTGTCTGTAAGTGAGCCTGACGCAACAGCTCATTGGAATCCTGTTCTGCATGAACGTAGTGACGGTTCAATAATACTGTACTATAAACACGGCGATACAATTCCGGGATGGATAACAAAATACATGATATCTTACGATGGAGGAAACAGTTGGACGGCACCCGAAATACTTGTACCCGGCGATTTTTCAGGCGGCAGAGGTCCTGTCAAAAATAAATGTCTGAGACTTTCCGACGGAAGACTTCTCGCACCTGCATCAACCGAACAAAAGAAAAAATGGATTCCGTTTATAGATATTTCCGATGATGACGGACTTACTTGGCATTTCAATTCTTATATGGAAAGACCCAAGTACAAAGGAGCTTATGTGGGACTTATCCAACCGACTTTATGGGAATCGGAAAAAGGTCTCGTACACTGTCTGCTGCGTTCAAACAAAGGAGCAATTTACAGAAGTGATTCAAAAGATAATGGTGAAACATGGTGCAAACCCTACAGAACACGTCTTCCGAACAATAATTCGGGAATTGACTGCGTGAAAGATGACAGCGGCAGATTATGGTTAATCTATAATCCCGTCGATATTAACTGGGGCATAAGACATCCGTTATCCCTTGCGTACTCAAGGGATAACGGCAAACATTTCACTGAAGTTTTAATTCCCGAACCCGGCAACGGTGAATTTTCATATCCTGCAATTACCTGTAAGAATAACACACTTTACATAACTTATACATACAAAAGAAAGCAGATCGTCTTCTGGAAAATTGAACTTGAAGAATAACATTTTCTGCAACAAAAAAAACAAGCGGTCAGTCGCTTGTTTTTTTATATACATCAGAGTTCAAATTTTGCAAAAGTCATATACCCCGACGGATATGCTTCGTAAAGTAAACCTATTGTCATATCATCAAGTATGCTAAGACATGAATATGCATAAAAATCCGCATACTTTTCAAAAGATGCATATTTATTCTTGTCGGTAATCTGATATTCCTTTACCCATGAGACTTTCTCTCCGTCTATTCTGCCGAGAAAAACTTTGCCGTCGGTTCTCGTTGAATCCTTCCCTGAATGACCTGTCGGAGCCGCTAAAAGTATATAACGACCGTCATTAGTTAATCCGTCCGGCAGTGGCATTTCAGGTGGAACACTAATCACAGAACGCTGACACTGCGGTACTTTCGGCGGAACCGGAGGAAGCTTTCTGAAGGTATCCCCGCCGTCATCCGAAACACTGAGAGGAATGTTTCCGCCGCCCTTGGGTCTGCCAAAACAAAAAACTTTTCCGTCCGGCATTTCCACCAGCTGACACTCATCAATATTTTCACAGAACTGTCCTGAGTTTCTTCTCCATGTTTTTCCTTCGTCATCACTGATAAGTACAAGTGCAGAATTAAGTTTATAGCAAGGTGCAAGAATTCTGCCTATATATTTTTCTGATTTAAGAGTAATACCGATGCCCGGTCCTACACCGACAAAAATCCCGTCTGAATCCTTTTTATAATAGGGGGTAATATCAACAGGTTGTGTGAATGTCTCTCCGCCGTCTGAGCTTTCCATCATAAATATATATGACAGCATAGGTGCCCTGAAAGGAGCAGGTAAGGTTTCAACACAAAGAAAATTTCCGTTATCATCATATACTTTTTTCTTTTCAACAAATTGCGGGATACCATCAGAAAGAACCTTTTTCCCTTTGCTTACATATATATTACCGACATAAATATCTTTATCTTCTGAATATTCAGGTATAAGAGGCGGTTCGCTGTCAATATACTGCGGTTTTTCACCAACGCAATAATACATATCACCAAAAGTAGAATAATTATATTCAGATGAATGTTTATGCGGAATATAATACCTTGTTTTTACATTATCAGCGTCATATACAAAGCCGTCAGAATGTAAAGTAAACTCCTTTCCCCTTCTTACAAAAAGACCGTCAAGTCTGGTTTTGCCTGAATAAAGTTTGAGCCTGTATTCATTTCCGCACTTTACGTATCCGTTTCCCTTTTCAAGATATTTCGGAGCATGAAGTCCTTTACATTCGGGATAGAAATCCATGAGCATAATCAATTTTCCTTCTTCAGATTCCATCATCAGAGGGTCTATTGCAAAAGCAGAGGTATATTCTTCTCCGTCAAAAGGATATTTTCTGACAGGAGGCGTAAATATTGTTTTCATATCGCTGAAAGACTTCCCGTCATCACTGCTGAGTCTGACCGCAATTTCAATATAGCCCCAGTCAGCACCACAGGAAGCTTTATCAGCTGCAGCAATAACTCTGCCTTTATATTCACCGTTTTTAATTGTAATAAGAGAAGGAATTCGCCCATCCTTCATCCCTGCGAACTGTTTGTCATCCTCATAAAATTTCTTAAAAGCATCACAGTTTTTTCCCACAAAAAGAGGAATATCATTCATATTTTACACCTCACCGTTTTTTGTAATAATAACACAAAAATTTACATTTATCAATAACCTTTCTATTGCAAATACATATTTTATGTGTTAATATAAAATAAATATAAGAAAAGAGGTATTCATTTTGTCGGAAGTTACAGATTCAAAAAAGAATATTTTTCAATTTATTAAATTTGCTCTATTTTCAACATCTGCAGGAATTATCCAGATAGGAAGTTTTACTTTGATGAATGAAGCCCTTCTTAAGACGGACTTTATGCAGACACTTATTGAAAACAATGAGACATTTGGGAAAATATTGACCAGCGAATACGGTCTGTGTTATCTGATAGCACTCGTTCTCTCGGTTTTATGGAATTTTACATTCAACCGTAAATTCACTTTCAAATCAGCAGCGAACATACCTGTTGCCATGCTTAAGGTTTTTGGCTTCTATCTTGTTTTTACTCCTGTATCAACTCTTCTCGGAATCTTTTTTACCAATAAATTTGCTTCCGTTGTCGGTATTGATTACATAGTTCTTGCAATCACAATGATTTGCAATATGATTACAGAATATCTTTTCTGTAAATTTGTAGTATATAAAAACCAAGAAAATACGGCTATAAACAAGAACAAGGAGGAGAAAAAAATAAATGTCTGATCTTTTATCATCAAAAAAAACTGTCAGATTGACTGAAAAAATTCTTTACGGAGGTCTCGGAAAGTTTGCCGATTCTCTGAATGACGGTCCCTCATTTATATCAGCTGATCTTTATGATAACAGATATTTTTATGCAGGAAACGAAAAATTCAGAAAAAATCCGTCAAAAAATGCACATTGGAGTCTCGGATATTCAATAGTTGATTTGACCCCATACGACTTTGAAGACAAAGATTATTATCTCGGAGGATATCTTACTCCCGATAACGGCTTCAATAACCGTATACAGAAAGTTATCGACAAAATGCAGTGCAGAATCATTGCACTTGATGACAATTCAGGTAACGGTGTTTCATTCTTCGGTACAATAGACTGTATAGGCACAGGTAACGCCGACATCAGAATAATCAGAAGAAGATTTGCCGATTTGATGAAATACACGCATCCCGATGTAAAAATTGCTTCCGTTAATGTGTTTTCTACTCATGCACACTCCTGTGTCGACACGCAAGGACTTTGGACAGATACAATATCAACTCTTTTACATAATAAGAAGAAAAACAAAAAAGGGAAAGGCACATATCTCAGCGGCGCTGACAGTGAATTTATGTACACCCTTTGTACAAAGGTTGCTGAAGGTATGCTGAAAGCTTATGAAAGTATGAAACCCGGTACAATGACCCTTGCGGTAAAAGACATCGGTACTGATTATTTCAATAACAAAAACAGAAAATCTGCCACGAGTCTTGTCACCAAAATAACCCGTCTGAAATTCACACCCGACGATAACAGTGTTACTCCTACAATTATCGCTTCAATGGGGGCACATCCTGATGTTGCAGGACTTCCCACTTCAGACAAAGAGGGTTCAGGCAGAGACCTTTGCGGTGAATATATTTATTATATGGGTGAAATTATAAATAAAGCAGGATATAATTTTATGTTCTTCAACGGTGCAATATGTGCAATTTATATGTCCTGCGGTGCATCAAATGACGGGGTAAACTTTACAAGAAGATATGAGCGTTCTATCCGCTTCGGAAAAGAACTCGGAAGAATAACTCTTGCACTTACAAAATCATTAGATGAAATAAAAGCCGATCCCTTACTTTATAATGAGGATGAATTTGAAAACGATGCAAAAGTTTCAGCACTCAACAACTGTGAGTACACCCTCTGGTGCAAAGACTGGACACCCGTAAAAGAAACCTCTGTAAAGCCTGTACTTAACATAAGACTCAAAGAAGTACGAATTTCAGTTACAAATCCTCTTATTCAGATAGTCGGAAAACTGAATCTTGTTTCATATAAAGTCATCAGAGAAAATGACGGAACATATTCCATTGTTACAGAGATCGGTTTTATGGAAATCGGTAAAAATCTCAGCGTTGTAATGGTACCCGGTGAATTCTGTGCTGATCTTCTTACAGGCGGAGCTTCACTGAAGGCTGACGGTGCATTTAACGGCGTTGACTTCCCCTATCCTCCCCTTACTGAAATTTTCGGAAGAGAACTTACCGCATTCGGTCTTGCAAACGATGCCGTAGGTTACATTGTACCCGATAATGATTATGTTCTCGGCGAATTCGGAAATCATTATCATGAACTGATAGGACTTGGCAACAATGCCGGTTCAACTATAATTAAGGCATTTATCGAATTGAAAGAAGAATTGGGGGTATAAGTAATGGATTTTTCAAAGATTGCATCGTCTGCACTTAAAGGAATAAACCGGATGGCACGAACAGATTTCGCCGAAATGCTGCCTGACGGTGAATTCAATTATCAGGACAGTGCAATATCGGAATACTTTACTGCAGGCTTCGGAAAATGTGTAATGCTCCCGGATGATATAAAAACAAAAAAATACTATATTGCGGGATACGGCGAAAACAATCCGGCAAAAGGAGTTATTGACCCTCAGTATGCACATGCTTTTTGGCTTGATGATAATTCCGGCAACGGCGGACACCTTTTTGTTTCACTTGATATTGTGGGACTTCTGAATAAGGATGTCAACGCATTAAAAAAGGCTCTCGGCGAATTTACGGAAAAAACAGGTTGTAAAACAATTACCATAATGAGTACTCATAATCATGCAGGTATCGATACTATGGGTATTTGGGGTAAACTGCCTCATACAGGTAAAAGCAGAAAGTTTATGACAATACTGTTCAACGCAGTTATTACTGCCGCATCTGCCGCTTACAGAGACCGCAGACAGGGAAAACTGTATCTCGGAAAAATTGAAGTCCCCGATATGCAGGAGGATATCAGGACTCCTGTCGTTTATTCCAAGTGGCTTACCCGTCTTCGTTTCGTCCCCAATGACGGAACAAGAGAAATTTATTTTCTCAATTTTGCTTCCCATTCCGAATCGCTTCAGGGATGCAATTCTCTGGTAAGTGCTGATTTCCCCTGTTATCTCAGAGAAAAAATCAGAAACGAAACAGGTGCGGAAACAATATACGGGGTCGGAGCCATCGGCGGTATGATAAGCATGGAAATTGAAGATGAGGATAGACTTCGTAAAGAAAACCGCCTTCTTGAATCCACAAGAAATATAGGCTATAAATTAGCTGATTATGCAATGACAATCAGCGAAGAAAAATTACTCTCTCCCCGTATAAGCCACATTAAACAGGAGTTTTATGTCCCCGTTGAAAATCCTGTACTCACAATCGCATGTCAGTTGGGGCTTCTTAATGCCGATGCATATAAGATTCCCTACTCTGACAAAAAAGCATTAAAAACAGAACTTAATTACTATGAAATTGACGATCTCAAAATTCTCATGATCCCATGTGAATTGTTCCCCGAGCTTGCTTACGGCGGCTATCTCAGCGAAGAAGAATCCGCAGAAGGGCTTCCTCCTGAAATCAATCCCGATCCCCTCATTGAAATTGCAGGTGATGAAAATCTTCTGATATTCGGTCTTGCAAATGACGAGCTCGGATATGTTCTTCCTCCCAATGATTTCATGCTGAATACAGATGCTCCGTATCTTGACAGAGCAATAGACAGATTCGGAAGAAGACATTACGAAGAAACTAATTCAATGGGCCCCGATACTGCAGCACTTATTGCAGAGAATTTTGAAATCATAATGAACAAGGTTAATACTGCAAAGTCAGTTTAATAAAAAATTACGGAGGAAAATTACAATGAAAAAAGCAAAAAGAATTATTGCACTTGTGCTTACTGCTGCTTTACTGCTCCTTACAATGGCAGTTCCCGTTTCTGCAGCATCAAAGGTTGACCCCTCAGAAGGTCCTGCACAGAGAATTGAGGCAACTCTCTATCAGTTACTTGATAAGATTGTAAATGCTCTGCTTAAAGTTCTCAACTTCCTTATTCCCGGTCTTAATCTCGGAAACAGATGGCCGACTGTTGACAGTTACAATTCGCCTGACAGCTTTTATGGCGGAGAAGACGAATTTGACACTGAAGTAAAAGCATCTTCTCAGTGGAGCGTCGGTTACGCTTATGCTTCTCTTCTTGAAGGTCTTGATATCTTCAACGGAAGTTTTTACATGGCAGGTACTCTTGAACCCATTGAGGGCAGAGTTCCCACAGCTATCATTGACGATCAGGGCGTAAATGTTTATGCAATTTCTGACGGAACAAGCGGTATTGCTGTTCAGGCAGTTATCGACGGTTACGGACTTGCAAGAGGCGATGTCCTTGCAATCAGAGAAAAACTTGCTGATTTTGCAGCAGAAAAGAATATTATAAGCATCAATATTTCTGTTCTTCATCAGCACTCTGCCATTGATATACTCGGTATGGGTGCCCCCCTTGTTCCCGCACTTCTCAAGAATCCCGCTCTCAGCATTGTTGGTGCAGATATCAGCAGATTTGTGGGTGGCAAATCTACAGAATTCATGAATAATATGTACAATGTTGTCTCCGATGCTGTTATCACAGCTGTAAACGATATGGAAACAGGTTCACTTTACTATGGCAGCGTAGATGCCGCTGAATTTATCTATGATAAACGTGAACCCATCGTGTTTGACGGTGAACTTCACAGATTCCGTTTTGATCCCGACAACGAAGAATCAAATGAAATCTGGCTTTGCGAAGCAGGTATCCACTGCGTAGGCTTCGGTGCAGGTACCGATGTAATTTCAGCTGACTTCCCTTACTACTTCAAAGAGCATGTAAAAGAAGTAACAGGTGCTGATGTTGTTTATGTTCAGGGTGCAGAACTTGCCCTTACTACTGAATACGACATTCTTGAAACAGAATCTTTTGAAGACAAAGACAGAGTCAAGGAATACGGCTCACTCCTTGCTGAGAGAACAATGACCATTGATAATGAAATTGAACTCGCTCCCGTACTCAATGTTAAATTCAATGAAGTACCCATCGAAGTTGACAACGGTATTCTTACTCTTGCTGTAAGAGAAGGTCTCATCAATTCTATTGTTGCAAAAGATGGTTTAGGTTATCAGATTATCACTGAAATAGGATATATGGAGCTCGGCAACAAGATAGGTGTTGTATTTATTCCCGGTGAAGTTGCTCCTGAAATTATATGGGGCGGTGTAGTCGGTGCAGACAAGAGCTGGACACATGAAACATGGGATTATGCTCCTATGTCTGAAACTGCTGAAATCGACAAGCTTCTTTGCTTCGGTCTCAACAATGACCAGATAGGTTATATTCTTGCAGATAACGACATTCATTCAATGTTTACTGAAAATGAAGAAATCAATGCTTCTTCTACTAAATCAGGTTCAACACTTACCAAAGCTTTTGAAGAGCTTATAGCATCAGTTAAATAAGTCTGAAGCACATTAAATAAACCCTTCCGTTTTTTATTCGGAAGGGTTTATTGTTTTATCAGTTCTATGTAATCATGAAATAATAATTAAAATCTACTTTTTAATCTGTCATCAACTCAAAAACAGCTGTTTCGTATTTTTTCATGGTTAATGAAAGCTTATCTGTTTCACATTCGGGAAATTGGACTCCAAGTAACGGCTTTATCCTGTATTTTTCCGGAAGCTTAATATTAATTTCGCCGTCAATAACGCTGTGAATTCCTACATATCCACCGCCGACATATACAACGCAACCGTCAGAGTTATAACAATTAACACCCGAAAAACTGAGAAAGTCTCGTAGCTCTGTTGTATTATAAAACGGCTTTTCAATGCTCATTTGTATGTACGGAATATTACGTTTTTTACACATTTCGACAGCAATTCTGCCGCTGTCTGAGGGGATAGGAGCAGAGAAAATTGCCACACGATATTTATGAAGAATTTTATGAGCATCTTCAACCATACATAAGTCAAACGGTATTCCCGTATTACCCATTGCAACTCTTGTTATATTTACAGCATCGCACAAAGGATTACCCCTTGCAATATTTGCATAAGCCCTCTCGTCAACAAAAAACACAGTTTCAGCCGATGGATAATCATCTGATTTTTTGCTTTTAGCTGCTTCCGCAATTTTTTTCATAAGTTCAAGTTCTTTCATGATTTTTTCATCATGATACCAACCACCCCACATATCAAACCACCAGATACCGGAGGCTTTTGTGAGCTGATGTACAAAGGCTTTACGAAGAGCGGATAATGAAAGATCAAGTGTATCAGGACCGCACCATACGGTTTTGTTTCCTCTTTCATCGATAAGCGGCAAGATTTCTTCAGGATATTCATTCGGACGTGAAAGCTGCATTTTTCGCGTAAGATGTGTTCTTATGTCACATTCGATAAAGCAAAGTTTTCCGTGCAGTTTAACGGAATCAGCGGGGAGCATATCACCCCAGTCAAAGCCTAAAGAACGGTTTTTGTCATAGCAGCAAGGCGAAGAGAAAAAATCAATGTAGGGGGAATCAATAATATGACGCATCCCATGGAGACCAAGAAGATAATCATTGACAAAGGCATTGTAGCCATAGAATACACCGACTATCTGTTCATAATTTATATATTCTTTAAGTGTCTTTGCAAAATGACAGATGGTTTTAGCTACCATCTCACAGCAGAATTCACCAAATTTACTGACGTTTTCGCTCAGAATACCGCTGTCAAAATCTTTTCTTTCGGGCATCACAGCATTTGAAACTCCATATTTTTCAAGCATCCACTCACAAAATTTTTTCAGTCCCATATCAGAGAACGAGCCAAAAAGGTCATGATGCATCCATTCCTGTGTTGTTCCGCCGCAAAGCTGATATCCTGCGATAGAATCGGAATAATCAGCAGAACGTATATGAGAAACCAGAGTTTTCAAAAGCTCTGCACCGTCTTTTAAAAACGCATCTGAATATAATGATTCTCTCGCTCCGCCGTTTTTTGTATTTACGGTCTCATCGGGATTTTCGCCTATCCACTTTCGGGGCATTGCAATATTGATTCTCGGGAAAATCATTGCATCAGGGCATTCAGAAAGTATTCTGTAAACCGTATTATCAAATTCGGAATACTCAGCAGTGTTACCCTCAAAAACACCTGTTCTGAAGGGAGTAAAACCCGTAACATTATTTATGGGCAAATCCGTAAATGAAACATTGACAAAAAACATCTTATATCCGCTTTTAATGAAGTCGGAATATTCCCCGCATTCCTCAAAATACGTGGTATAAGCAAGCGGAGAATACAATTCACCGTTAACAGATATCAAGGGTCTACCATTTTTTAATGCAATATGACTTTTCATTTAATCACCATCATTATAAATCTGTTTTCAATATACTCTATTCAAATTATCAGACATAATTCATGCAAAACTAATAGAACCGTCTACAGTGGTTATCATGATACATTTTACCACTTTCCAAAAATTTAAGGCACCTCCTAAACCGAAGATGCCTTGTTGGTTCAGATTTCATTGAATCAATCGGTATTTTCAACTTCAAATCCTTTTTTGGCAAGGAAAAACATGGGGATGAAAGCAAGAACCATAACAACTGCCGCATATAAGAACATTTCTGATGACGGAACATCAAGAACTTCTTTATATTCAGTAACATAAGTGAGTCCCGAAAGTTTACTTGCAAGATTTCCGAGTGCAGGACCGATAAGCATAGGAAGTAAAACCGCGAAAATCATTCTTACACCTTGGAAAACACCTGCTTTGCCAAGAGGAGTAAAATCTCTTACACAAGCACCGATATGAATTGAGAATATAAGCATAGCGGGAAGAAGGGGCAATGCAGAAACAATGACTGTTACAATATTATGACTGAAAGAAAGAGCAAAAAGAGCTGCAGTAAACACACCTATACAAATATACATTGCGATCTTTTTGTTTGTCTTGATAAGTTTAAGTAATAGCACCAGCAAACCTATTGCAGCAATAAGAGAAATTACAACAGGAATAATTGTTCCCGCTGAAAGGAAATTAATACCTTCACTTGCGGGTAAGATAACATACTGCAAATAAGGAAGAAGCAACGGGAAAAATACCTGTGTAGCAATACTTGAAAAACCGAGAGCCAACAGTGCAAGATATAATCTTGAATTTTCAGAAATTACGCTCGGTTTAAAACCATAAATCAAATTCTTAAAATAATTGCTATCTTCTTTTTTCTCAATAACTTTATGCTCAGGTTCTTTGATAAGGAAGAATCCGAGTATACCACAAATTGTTACAAAAGCTCCGAGACAGATAAAAAACGCAGAATATGAAATCTTTCCGCTCTGAGCAAAAGTTCCGATACCCATTACAATTCCCATTGCAAGGACAGGTAAAACAGAAAAGGCAAATTCAACTTTAGGACGAACTGCAGGGATAGTAACATCAGTAACCCATGCATTAAAAGCAGAGTCATTACTTGTTGAACCCATAAATGTCATAATACTATCCATTATAATGACAATCCAGACGGTTATTGCCAATACTTTTACCTCATCGGTAATTCCGAGCAATGCAGACACATTATCTTTACTGATAAAGCCAAAAAGTGCAGTAATAATACCCCAAGCTACATAACCGCCGGAAATGAACAGTTTTCTGTTTCTCATTTTATCACTGAGCGTACCCATAATAAATGTTGTTAATACAGCAGTAATAGCAGAAAGCTGAACCATCCATGTAATTGCAGTATATGCAGGCACAAAAGCATCGACAACAGCTTCAGGGGTTCCCTCATAAACCGAATTGTAAAGAAATGTATTGAAATACATATTCTCAACATTCCAGGCAACCTGTCCCATTAAACTGAAAAGCAAAATATTAAACCACAGCTTTTTAGACATTTTCTTTTCCATAATTTACCTCCTCTGCTTTATCAAAGCAGCGTTTTTTAAGCAAAAACTTATAACGAAATTATTTATTTTTTATTTTTGAGAAGAAAAACTCTTTTCTTTCAGGTGTGTTGATAACGGTTACGGGTTTTATCTGATTGAGAACCCTGCCCTGTGCCACGAGAGAAGCCTTGTAAGCATCATAAGAACCGTCTTCAAGCTGCAAAACTAAGGGTGAGCGTAACATACCCCATCTTCTGTACTTATCATACTTTTCGTTGCATTCTCTGAAGCACTTATCAACAAAGTCTTCAAGTTCATCTTTCTTTGATACAGGAATATCAGAAGGTGTATCACAAAGGAACACATAACGAGGTAACTCGCCCGCCTCATCATTATCGCCGTAATAGCTGTAACCACGGAAAGATATATCATATTCTTTTTGAATACAGTTGGCAACATAATCGAGCATCTGTGTAGTTGTTTTTTCATTGGTAACATTAAGCCCCATGTTTGATCTGTAAAGAAATTCAATCTTGGGGGTCTTATTATGTATACCCGTAACATGAACAATATCAAGAATACGATATCTGTAAAGACCAGAAAAATTGGTTACAATAATTTCATAATCCTTGCCGACTTCAATTTCATCCATAAGAAGCGGTCTTGTTCCGTCAGGAGCATCGACGGGTAAGAATTCATAAATTATACTTCTTGGAAGTAAAACATAGTCATTTGCATTAAGAGTTATGGGCATTGCCATATAGCCTTCTGAGGCGGCATAACCCATATTGTGCATTGGCATATCACCTATATATCTGTGAAGTTTTTCAACGTAAACAGAAAGAGTGGAGCTTATCATACCGTAACCCCAGCAAACTTTGGGCCATATTCTCTTTGCAATGGGAACATCAGTATCAAAGCCTTTTTGAAATTCTGCCCGAAGTTCAGCCGCACGTTTGGGATTGGGTTTTAATTTTTTTTCATACTTATTTCTTAAGGATGCAGGACATCTTACGGAAGCATCAATGGTCCCTTTTTCGATATCGTTACAAATCATTTCCCAGTTGGCTTCAAGGTATTCAAACATGGTAAGCATCAGAGTAATAACCATTGAACCGAGATATGTAACCTTACGGTTTGTAAGTGCAAATCTCAACTGAAAATATGACATATCTGTATTTTCTTCATCTTCAGGATACAAAATATCTATAGGTGTTGTGGTAAAGAAAGGCAGAAGAGCAGTAAGATAAGTAAAAGGAATCTGCCCCGCACCGTTGCAACGCATACCGTTTTTTAAGGGATGTCCGTTAAGAGAAAGAAGCAGGGGTCCCATCTGTGCAGGAAGCTTTTTGAAAATTCCTTTTTCCTTGAAATACTGTGCCGCACAGGCAGGAGTTGCAGCAAAGCCCATTGACTGCATATTGAAAAGGTCTTTTGCGGTCTTCGGCTGAAGTTTGGGGATACCTACACTACCCGAAGAAGAACAATAACGGATGACCTTACTGCCGGTAATAATGTTTTCTTCATTATTATCTATCATACGGTTGATAAGCGGCAAATAATCTTCAAAAGTGGAAAGAGGAACCTTATCCTGAAAATCCTTTAATGTATGAATATTGGCAAAATCATATTTTTTACCAAGTTCACAGTTTTTATTTCTTTTTATTACAGCTTCAAGAGTTTTCTGCTGAGTTTCCATCGGAATTGAAGTAAAATGATTAAAACCCTTAAAAACAATTTTTCCAAGGAAAACACCTATGTTTGAAACAGCCATATAACACTCTCCTTAACATATTCTGCATTTGATTTTATCACAAAATACTGATACTTTCAACAGTAAAAATAAATGTTTTCAAGCTGGTTAAATACGCACATATTATCGGAAATTATTTGTCGCCATGAGTTCCTATAAGCTTTTCCATCCAAATCATGTCATACCATCTGTTGAATTTATACGCACATTTATGAAATGTTCCGACAAGACGGTACCCCATGTGCTCATGAAACTGCATACTGTTATTATTCAGATATTCGTCTTCTTTTTCCGTATAAGCAATACAAGCATTTGCATTTTCAAAGCCCGTTTTAAACAGCTCGTTTTCAAGTGCTTCAAGAAGCAGTCTTCCGTAACCCTTTTTATTCTCTCCGCGTTTCAGATAAATTGTATTTTCTACAGAATACTTATAAGCCTCTCTCGTCTTAAACGGTCCGGCATAAGCATAGCCTTTAATAATACCGTTTTCTTCAAGAACAAGATAAGGATATTTTTTCAACGTATTTTCAATTCTGATTCTGAATTCATCTAAAGACGGAACATTATATTCAAAAGATATGGCAGTATTTTTTACATAGTATGAATATATATCAAGAAGATACTGTGCATCATCAACAGTTGCATATCTGATATTAACAAAACCCATTTCTTTACACCCTTTGTAAAAAACTATAGCAAAATATAATAACATTAAATTATTTACGCTATTAAGTATATCATTGAAACTTACCATTGTAAAGAAAATCTGCTTTTTTTCAGGCATCAATGTACTTGACGGTACAATGCTGTCATGATAATATAATGTTAAATTAATGTATTATACAGGAGGCTTCCATGAAAAAGATAAGAAAACTGATATCGTTAATTATTTCAGTGCTATTGTTGGGCGTTTCATTTGTCATCACAAATGCTGCAGTATACGACACAAAGCTTCTTTCCGTTTATATGGATTCCATGCTTTTCTCCGGAAACAAAGAAGCTGTAATTGAAGGCACGGGAAATCCCGGTGATACAATATACCTTAATCTTTATTCTTCAGATAACGAAATTATAGAATCTGCGGCAACGACTGTAAATCAGGACGGACGCTTTGTTGTGTCATTTATGGCACCTGAAAGCAGTTTTGAAGAATATAAGATAGTTCTATATGTAAACGGTACCGAATTTGCAGCATTGAAAAACATTCTTTTCGGTGAATTATGGCTTGCAAGCGGTCAGAGCAATATGCAATACCCCCTTGCACAATCAAGAACGGGACAGCAGATGTTCAGTGAAGGAAAGAAGCTCAGCAAATACCTCAGAGTCCTTATGGTACCTGCATATCCGTCATACAACGGTTCAACCTCAATTATTCCGTCTGAACCTCAGAATGACATAGTTGATGCAATATGGGTCAACGGTGAAAATACTGAAATATATAGCATGAGTGCCGTTGCATACTTTTTTGCCGAAAAACTTATGTCAGAGCTTAATGTACCCGTAGGTATTCTGAATTCTTCACTCGGCGGTTCTGCACTTCGCTCATGGCTTTCAAGAGAAGCTATCGACTCAGACAGTGAAGTTAAGCAATATCTGAAGAATATCGGCGAATATATTGAAGCAGATGACTGGTATAAATCAGAACGCAATATATATCAGGATATTACTGCTAATTATAATCAGAAAATTGCCCCTCTGAAAAATTTCAGACCTACGGGAATGATATGGTATCAGGGTGAAACTGACCTTATGATTGGAAATACGCAGTATGATAAGCAATTCGACCTTATGCAGAAAACCTATACTGAGCTTTTCAATCACAGTGATGGGCTTTTACCGATAATATATACTCAGCTTGCATCTTATCAGTATTCAGATGATAACACTATCCTTTCAGAATGGAATATAAATTATACAAAAATGCAGGCAAGAGAAAATAACTCACGAGCTGTAATTTCAATATATGACATTCCTTTGACATATCTTCCTGAAGCAGGACTTATTCATCCTCAGTGCAAAGAAGAAGTCGGAGAAAGAATGGCTGTTTCGGCACTGGGACTTGTACACAAAAAGTATTCTTCATATACTGCCGCGACACCTGAGAAGATTCAAATTAAAGATGACGGAATTTATGTTACATTCACTGATATCGGTAAAAAGCTTACCTGCCCCGAAAAAACACTTGAAGGATTTTCTGTCTGCGGCAGTGACGGTATTTATGTCAGTGCCGGTGCAGAAATAGTCTCTGATGACACAGTAAGAATTTTTTCCGATTATGTCTCCGATTTCTGCGGTGCTTCTTACGCATATACTACAAATAACGGTAATGCAAATCTGTATTCAGAGTACGAAGACGGAACACTGTTCCCCGTTTCAATGTTTATGACTGATTCTTCTCTTGATTCACATTTCTGGCATGAAAAAAGCTGGGCTGATTGCGATGAAGGACAGACATGGTTCACGGAAAATGACACATTCTCAGGATTTTATGACACATGGAAGGGAAATAATGCTGAAATTACAGTAAATGAAGAAAACATGCTCGAAACAGAATGCGGGCTCGGAATAAAAGCAAACCGCAAGTGTTTTTCCGTTTCCCCCATACTTACTTACAAAGACGGGATTAAAACCAAGTCTTTCAGTAATGTTGACACTGATTATTCCGATTACGGTAAAATGAGTTTTCTGATAAGAAATAACGGCAACAATGATATTATCTTTGAGGGAGTGAAATTCTATACAAACAGTGTAACATGGTACTCCCCCGAAATCGAAGGTACACTTGACTGTGCCATGACAATTCCTGCTGACGGTCAGATTCACAGAATAACTCTTGATCTCAACAGACTTTATCATCTGGAAAATGAATGCAGTCTGTCTTACGATAATGAAAAAATTGACTCTGTCACGGAAATAGAATTCGATTTTTCCTCTGATTCTTCAGGTTCAGATATAAGCATTGACAGCATAAGCTTTTCACCTACAAGTGAATCCTTCGGAACACGCTACGACGTCAATGTAAAAAATGCTGACAATCCCATTGAATATTTCACCGGCATCGTTCTTTATTTCGTGGGAATAATTGCCGCATTATTTAACTTATGATAACCGGAAAGGTCTTTTATGATACACAACATCAATGAAACTTTTGACAACCAATATAAAAAGGTGGCCCCCTCGGATAATGATATTCTTATATACATAAAAGACGCTAATATTCTCATAAACTGCGATAACAATACGATAACATATCCTACAGTCGGAGAAGCGGCTTCTGTTCATGAGTATCTTTTTTCAATCGGAGAAAAATCATATTTCTCGGGTTTAATTGAAGAAAATGAAAAGTTTTCATTTCATAATATCAGAGAACTGCGAAATCTGTCGCCGAAAACTGCAGTTTTCGCAGGTATATGTGCATATCACATAAGTTCATGGTATGAAGGCAACAGATGTTGCGGCAAATGCGGCTCTCCGATGAAGCACAGCAAAACAGAGCGGGCAATGATATGCACCTGCGGTAATATTATATACCCGAAAATCTGCCCTGCTGTTATCGTAGCCGTTAAAAACAATGACAAGATTCTCATGACAAAATATAACACGGGATATGCTCATTGGGCTCTTGTGGCAGGATATAATGAAGTAGGTGAAACCATTGAAGAAACCGTTCACAGAGAAGTATACGAAGAAACGGGATTAAAAGTTAAGAATCTCAAATATTATAAATCCCAGCCATGGGGACTTTCATCTTCCCTTCTTTTCGGCTTTGTATGTGATATTGACGGTGATGACACCATACGGATTGACAATGTGGAATTAAAGGAAGGCAGATGGTTTCATCGCAATGATATCAGTTTTAACAATGATGACTTTTCACTTACAAGAGAAATGATTGATGCTTTCAAAAATAACAGATTATAATTTCTACGGAGGGCATTATGAAAATCGGATTTACGACAACAACGTTCAGAAACATTAAAGATGTCAGAAAAATATGTGACATTGCAGTTAACGCAGGAGTCAACTGCATAGAATGGGGAGCAGATGTTCATGTAAAGAACGCTGAAACCGCTGAATATGTATATTCTCTTTGTGCAGAAAGAAACATTGAAATATCTTCCTATGCTTCATATTATAAAGTCGGCTCAAGTAATGAAACTGAATGGGAAAGCATCTGCAGAACAGCCCGTGCATTAAATGCTTCCTCCGTAAGAGTATGGCTCGGAAAAAAGGACAGCGAAAAAACTGACGAAAAGACTTACATGCAAATTCTTCGCGATGCAGAAAGTATGTGTAAAACAGCAGAAAAATACTCTCTTATCGTGTGTCCCGAGTGTCATGATAACACCTTCAATAACAATACCGATGCTTTTCTGCGGATTAAAAAAGATGTCGGATGCGATAATTTCAGGACATACTTTCAATCTCGATATAAAAAGCTCGGATACGACCTTGACAGAATCGAACGGACTTTACCTTACATAGAAAGCGTTCATATTTCTTTTTCTGAGCTCAGAAGAGAACAGTTTCCGAAATACGAGCCTATATATATGGACAAGCTTCTCGATAAGCTGCTGGAATGCGGTTTTGACGGCAATCTTCTTCTTGAATATACATATTTATGGGGCAGATACGGAATTGTATCATGTATGGAAAAAGATATTCTTAAATTAAAAGAGAAGGTTGGAATAATAAAATGAAAATTGCCCTGTTCGGAACTAACAGAATTCAGTTTTCAAAAGTTTATACTCCTGCTGTCCTTGAAAAACTGAGCAGCTACGGAGAATTATCTGAAATGATAAACAAAAAGAATATCGAAAAGAATGCTGCTTTTCTTAAAGACTGCGAAATTGCATTTTCAACTTGGGGGATGCCGAAATTCACGAAAGAAGAAATAAGTGCATATATGCCGCAGCTTAAAGCTGTATTTTACAGTGCAGGTACAGTTCAGTATTTTGCAAAACCTTTTCTTGAAAGCGGAATAAGAGTTTTCAGTGCTTTTGCAGCAAATGCCGTTCCCGTAACCGAATATACTTTTGCACAGATAACACTTGCTTCAAAAGGCTTTTATCAGGCATCGAAAAACTATCGTGTTTTTCCAATCCGTTCATTTATCCATGCAAATTCATGCAAAGGAAATTTCGGCTGCAAAATCGGTCTTGCAGGACTTGGTGCCATTGGCGGTACCGTTGCAGAAAAGCTAAAATCTCTTGATGCAGAGGTATATGCATTCGATCCTTTTGTAAGTGAAGAAAAAGCAAAAGAACTTGGAGTTAAATTAGTATCCCTCGATACTCTTTTCTCGGAATGTGATATAATCAGCAACCATCTTGCTAATAAAAGAGAACTGAAAAATATTTTTAATTATCGTCTTTTCAGAAAAATGAAAAAGCATTCTGTGTTTATAAATACCGGAAGAGGAGCTCAGGTGGCAGAATATTCCCTTGCACTTTCGCTGATTCTTCACCCGTCAAGAACCTTCGTGGGCGATGTTATCAAGCATGAATTTTTCCCATATATAAATCCCCTGTTTTGGTGTCATAATGCAATACTGACTCCTCATATAGCAGGAAGTACGGGAAATGAGCCTCAGAGAATGGCATATTATATGACAGAAGAATTGGAAAGGTTTCTCGGAAATGAAACACCACTATACGAAGTGACTTTGAAAAGCCTTGAAAAAATGGCATAAGCTCGGGAGAAAAAATAAACATGATTGTTTTTTACATTCTTTTAACCGTCACAGTAGGATTGATACTATTCTTTTCTGTCGAATTCATAATTAAATTGCGAATTCCGACTGCGAAGGAACTACCTGATGAATCAGAAAAAGGTTACTATTCAGGGATTGTAAACGGAAAGTCCTTTGAAGACCTGTATATGTTTCTGTCAGGTCAGAATGATAAAATCTTTTTTACCGAAGATGAAATTTTTTCATGTCTTAAAATCCAGAGCGACTACATAAACAACAGATATGACTGTTCGGATTTCAAAACACAGCTCCTGTTCAGAATATATAAAGACTGTTCCGAAAACTTAAATAATGAATGCAGAGAGCTTATTAAAAACACTTTTCTTTCATTCAAATATTTCATGGATGAGCCCGGCGATGACAGTATGTGCTACTGGTCAGAAAACCATCTTATTCTTTTTGCGGTCAGTGAATATCTTGCAGGCCAGACATGGAAAGAGGAAATGTTCTCAAATTCAGGTTTAACGGGAGAACAGCACAGGCAAAAAGCTCAAATTCGCATTGAAGCATGGATGGAACAGCGTTTCTTATATGGCTTTTCCGAATATCTCAGCAACAATTATCTTGCTGAAGACATTGCACCTATGGCTAACTTTATAAGTTACTGTAAAGATGAAGCATTGGTCACAAAAATGAAAATTATCATGGATATTCTTTGGTTCGATGTTGCACTCAACAGTACGGCAGGTCGTTTTGTTGCTGTCAGTTCAAGAATGTACGGCAATAACAAAGCGGGAAATTATCTCGGAAACAGCATTAAAGCAGCAATAAATGTACTGTGGGGAAAAGAAGCCTTACAAAACGAGCTTATAAAACCTGAATTATCCGAAAACGAAAAGCTCCTGATTAAAGAAAATCTTTCAGAAAGACCAAATTACATAGTTTTATGCTTTACCGAAACTGTCAGCAAGGGACTTTATATCCTTCCTGATGTAATACAGAGCATTGCACTTACAGAAGAAAACTTTATAAGCCGAATGGGATGTTCCCTGTCACCCGATGACCTTGAAAATGAAGAACTTGTAGGACATGAACCGCATAAAATAATGGCACAGTTTGGTGCTGAAACCTTCACAAATCATCAGGTTATTAATAATACTGTTTCATATCTCAAGAAAAATAAAATGTTTTCAAATTCGTTTTTATCATATTTCAGGTTTCT
The DNA here is from genome assembly GCA_015065425.1 of Oscillospiraceae bacterium. Classification (GTDB taxonomy): domain Bacteria; phylum Bacillota; class Clostridia; order Oscillospirales; family Acutalibacteraceae; genus RUG806. Next base: position 25,276 of record SVQH01000020.1, on the reverse strand, counting down.
GACTCTTTCCTGGGTAAAGCTTATTGACATGCGAAATTTTTCACAAAAGTACAATATCCTGACTCACGGCATTGCAACAGGAAGAGGCAATGTTTATACTTACAGAACTCCTCGTTACACTCTTTCTACCGATATAAGAAAAAATGTGGATATGTGCGGTGCACAGGGCCATGAATGGACAGCAAATCTCGGTGAAAACCTCACATTGTTTACAACTCACCCTGCAGGTGACGGAAAAAGCAGATTTACTGCTTCCCCGGGATACTGGATTGGAGACGGCAGACGACCTATGAGTATACAGCACAAAAGTGTCAACATAACCGTTTACCGTATTCCAAATAAGAAAAGACTCGGAGAAAGCAGTATTTCCGATATCACCCACGCGTACATGCCGAAATGCTTTTATGATGAATTCATTCAGGAAAAGGACCGTATTTATGCAAGAAAAAACGGTATTTTCATTGCATTTATATCAAACGGAGAACTCTTTTATAAACCGCATGACAGTGAATCTCTTAAAGGTATATATAAAAACAAAGTACCAAAAGAGGAATTCTCCGTTACCGGTGAATTCGATCTTTGCAGAAAAGACGGAAAATATCATTCATACATAACAGAAATATCGGATATTGACCGTGAATCCTTCCGTGAATTCATTGACAGAATAAATAGTAATGAATTAATTTTTTCTAATGAAGGTTACGTAAGTTACACAACTCTTTCTGAAACAATATTCTGTTCTTACAACGGCGAATTCCGAATCAACGGAGAAAAGCAGCAATGTGCTTATAAGAGATATGAAAATAAGTTCTGTGAAGCTGAGAGAAAAGCTGAAGAAATTTATATTTCCGATAACAGTCATTCATTGAAACTTAACTACTGTAAAACAGAAAGAGAAAGTAAACTTTTATAAGAATTGATTGAAAAAAATATATCCGTGTTTTATAATATTAAAAAGTATTTTTCGGAGGTTAATTATGGCTAAGATAATCGGTTCAGATTTACATAACATTCCATGGGAGGATAAACCTGAAGGGTACAGATATCCCGTGTGGAGATATTCGGGCAATCCCGTCATTACCCGTGATAATTTATATGAAGCAAACAGCATTTTCAATTCTGCTGTTGTTCCTTACGGCGAGGGATTCAAGGGCGTTTTCAGAGTTGACAACATTTCAAGAGACCACACTCTTGTAACAGGTTCAAGTAAAGACGGTATTAACTGGGTTCTTGACGAAAAAGTGATATTCAGAGGTTATGATCCCCGTCTTTGTGAAATTGACGGAAAATATTATCTTTCATGGGTCAATCTCACGCCTCACGGAACAACCATAGGTATTGCATATACAGAAGATTTCTCAGAATGGGTACAGCTTGAAGACGCATGTTATCCTGTTGCAAGAAACGGTGTATTATTCCCGAGAAAGATAAACGATGAATATATGCTTCTTATCCGTCCTTGTGACAGAGGTCATACACCTTACGGTGACATTTTTATTCAGCGAAGTAAGGACCTTTGTTATTGGGGAAATTACCGTTTTGTAATGAGGCCTGAAAAGAACTGGGAAATGACTAAAGTCGGTGCAGGTCCTACTCCCATAGAACTGGATGAAGGCTGGCTTATGTTCTATCACGGAGTTCTGACTTCATGCAACGGTTTTACTTATGCAATGGGTGCAGCCATACTTGATAAAGATGAACCTTGGAAGGTACTTCACCGTGCAGATGCTTTCCTTCTGGCTCCGCATGAAGATTATGAACTTGTCGGTGACGTTCCTAATGTGGTTTTCCCTTGTGCCGCACTTACAGATGCAAAAAGCGGAAAAATTGCCATATATTACGGCGGTGCTGATACTGTTGTAGGTCTTGCGTTTACAACAGTGGACGAAACAGTTAAATTTATCAAAGAACACGATCTTATTAAATAATTCCTGCCCGACAGAAATTTCTGTCGGGTATTTTCGTAAAATCATGCAACCACTGACAATTTTTTACGACATATTAAGTGTAACAGGCTGAGACGGAGGTGTTTTTGTGGATGATAAAAAAATAATTGAGCTATATGAACTCAGAAGTAACAAAGCAATAGAGGAAACCGGTAAAAAATACGGAAAATACTGCTATACCATAGCGTATAATATTCTCTTTAATGCTTCTGACAGCGAAGAAACCGTTAACGATACATATCTCGGAGCTTGGAACTGTATTCCTCCGCAATACCCCGTTGTTCTGTCATCATTTCTCGGAAAAATAACACGACGCCTGTCCATTGATAAGCTGAGAAAAAGAAACTCTGTAAAAAGAGGCGGCGGTGAACTGCCTGCTGTTATATCTGAACTCTCAGAATGTTTAAGCGATGAAAAACATAATACAGAAAATGTCGTTGAGGGCAATCTTCTGACAGAAGTTATCAATAAATTTCTCTCCTCACTGAAAAAAGAAGAAAGAAAAGTATTTCTACTGAGATATTTCTATACAGAATCAATAAAAAACATATCAAAACAGATGAATTTTTCTGAAAGCAAAGTAAAATCAATGCTTTTCAGAACCCGAAATAATCTTAAAAACTTGCTTACAGAGGAAGGATTTACGGTATGAATGCAGAAAAACTTTTTGAAGCAATAGGCGAAGTTGATGACAAATTTATAAAAGAAGCAAAAGAAAATAATAAAGGTATTATAAAAATAATTAAAATAATAAGTCTGAGTGCAGCTTGCTTTCTTGTTTTCTGTATCATAATAAATATACCGAATTTTATCGGCTACAGTGCCGAAGGAGGAGATATATACAGGAATGGTTATCTTATCAATGATATCACCTTGTCTGCTATTGAAGAAAACTTTGAAGGCAAACTCATTGCAAAAAATCTTATAGGTCAGAATGATTTCGAATTCTACTGCAAAACAGAAGAATTTTCAGAAGACGAAAATACCTGGTACTCTCTTTTATACTCCCAATACAACAAAGACCATAACGTTATTATGCACTGTATGTTCGGAGAGGAAATAGAAGGATGGAAGGTTGACAGTGTTTTTACAAAAAAGGCAACACAAACTGTCAGCATTAAAGGAACTGATGTTGATATTGCAAAGTTTGAGCCCAGCCTTAATTTCCCCTATACTTATTATGCTGTTTTTCAATATGACGGAGCTATATATGATTTAAGGGTTTATTCAGAAGATGAAGATAAAATATATGAGATTCTTGAAACACTTATAAAGTGAGGTGCAAAAAAATGATAAAAAAAATAATTTCTCTGTTATCTGCGGCAATAATTCTTTCATCAATTTTTTCAATTTCTTCTTCCGCAAATTCCGCACAGACATGGTGGAAAGGTACAGATGCATCAGGTGTCATCGTAACAGACGATGAGAGTCCTGTTATTGTAAAAAATGAAGTTCTTACATTTAATATTGATTCTTTCCCCGAAAACTATTACAGAAGTGAATATGAAATGAAAAGCTACACCGCGTCAGTTACGGCACAGTACACATTTTATAACCCTTCAGACTATGACGTAACGGCAAGGCTTTTGTTTCCTTTTGGAGAGAAGCCGATGTACTTTTACGAATACTACGACAATGAAAAGGATGAATATGTAGATTTTGACGATACCGAAAAATACGAGATAATCTTAAACGGAGAGCCTGTTGAAAAGAAGCTTCGCTTTACACTTAACGGCGGAGAATTTGACACAGAAACTGCTGTAGGTAAAATAATTGATGAATTTACCAAAGACAACTTCTATTATCCTGAAATGCCTGTAAAAAAATATACTTTTACAGTTTCCGGTATTGATACGGATAAGTATCATGCAGCAACTGCCGCCTTTGATATAGAGACTGATTCTTCAGATACAAGATATTATTTTGTCAATCAAAGCGGACTTCACACACAAAAGGACGGCACATCAAGAATAAGCAACTGGGTCAAAAACGGTGATACACTTACTGTCTATATTTTAGGCAACACAAAAAGAGATTTTCCTGAATGGTCCTTTTATGAAGACGGCGGAGTGGATGACCGTGAAAAAATTGACGGAAAAATGACTGTTAAAGATGTATCCCTGATGACGTTTTATGACCTTGCTTTCTCTCAGTACCGTGAAGAATCAAAGATTCCCGAAACCGATTGGTATAATGCAGTGGTGGAAAAATTTAACACGAATAAAAATTTGCTCGGTGCGGAAAATTCCCTGAATATCGAAAAAGACCTGTTAAGATGGTATGAATACGAGATAACCGTACCTGCAAAATCCGAGGTCATAAACGCAGTAAATGCCCCTGTTTATCCTGTAATAGATACAAATTACTCACCGGCAGTTTACGATTACACTTATCTACTCTCCCCTGCAAAAACATGGGCATCATTCGGAGAACTCAAAATAAAAATCAACACTCCGCATTATCTTGTAAACAGTGACGGATTCAGTTTTTCTGAAACTGACACAGGTTATGAACTTACATTTTCAGGATTGCCTGAGCATGAACTCGAATTCAGAATGTCAACTTCCGAAAATCCCGTTAAGCCTAAAAAATCTCTTACAGACATTCTTCCCGTCGAAATAATTATAATGCTTAGTGTAATAATGATAATAGCTGTACTCGCAATAATACTTTCGGTTATCGTTGCTAAAATATACAAAAAAAGAAAGAAGATAAAAACACTGAAATAATACAAAGCAAAAATTTATTCAAAGGCCGGACTTTTTAAGTTCCGACCTTTTTCGTTTGACAAAGCTCATTTGATGTGGTATATTATGCCTCGTTTGACAAAGCTTCGGAGGTTAAAATGAACATAGGATTTTCATTCTTTTTCAACAGCATAAGCCTTGGTGCAGGACTCGCAATGGATGCTTTTTCTGTGTCACTTGCAAACGGTCTTAATGAACCGTGTATGAAAAAAGGTAAAACTGCTGCAGTTGCCGGTGTTTTTGCTGTTTTTCAGGCAGCTATGCCTCTTATAGGCTGGATATGTATTTCAACAGTTGCACAGAAATTTGAAGCGTTTGAAAAATTGATTCCATGGATAGCACTTTTTCTTCTCGGAATAATCGGCGGAAAAATGCTTTATGAAGGAATAAAAAATAAAGACCATCCGCATGAAGAAAAACCTGCAATCGGCGTTACGGGAGTTCTTGTACAAGGAATTGCTACCTCTATAGATGCGCTGTCCGTCGGCTTTACCATAGCACATTACAATTTTTATGAAGCACTGCTTTCTTGCAGTATCATCGGAATCGTTACTTATGTTATATGCTTTGCGGGAATTCTCATCGGGAAAAAAGCAGGCACAAAACTTGCAAACAAAGCAGGAATTTTCGGCGGTGCCATTCTGATTTTCATAGGCATTGAAATATTTATCAGTTCTTTGCTATAAAATTTTACTCTGAAGATGCAGACTCGTTTTTGTCTGCATCTTTTTTTAATTGCTATTGACAAATTGGTTTACATAATGTAAACTAACATTGTAGTCTACAACATATAAACCAATAAGGAGTGATATTATGATTGATACAGGACTTGGAGTTGTTGAAAGTAAATTCGCAGATATTATCTGGTCAAATGAGCCTGTGGCATCTTCAGAAATAGTAAAAACGGCAGAAAAGGAGCTTGGCTGGAAAAAATCAACTACATTTACAGTACTTCGCCGCCTTTGCGAAAAAGGTATTTTTATAAACAATAAAGGAACAGTAACCTCTCTTATTTCTAAGCAGGATTTTTATTCTATGCAAAGTGAAAGATTTGTCGACAATACATTCGGAGGCTCACTTCCCGCATTTATTGCGGCTTTTACAAAAAGAAAAAAACTCTCAAAAGAAGAGGTAGATGAGCTGAAACGGCTTGTAAATGAATTTGAGGAGGAATAAGTAATGGAAGATATTTTTATCAAAATATTAAATATGAGTATAACTGCCTCTTATTTTGCATTGGTTTTGATTATAATAAGAATGCTTTTCAAAAAAGTCCCAAAATGGCTCTCATGTATTATGTGGGGACTTGTAGGACTGAGACTTGTTTTTCCGTTCTCTTTTGAAAGCATGTTAAGTCTTGTTCCCAGTGCAGAAACTGTGCCTACAGATATTATGGTTTCAACTCAGCCTCATATTTCAAGCGGTATATCTTATATTAACTCTTCACTTAATCCGATAATAAATGAAGCCTTTGCACCGAAGCTCGATGAAAGTGCAAATCCCTTGCAGCTAATTATACCAATCATCTCGGCTTTGTGGTTAATCGGAATTATCGTTATGCTGACTTACGCCTTTATCAGCTATATAATACTAAGAAAAAAAACAAGTATTTCTATTGAAACCGAAAAAAGCATTTTCATCTGTGACCGTATTGATTCTCCATTTATCTTAGGAATTATAAGACCGAAAATTCTTATTCCTTCCTTCATTTCTGAAAATGACAAGAATTTTATTCTTGCCCATGAAAAAGCACATATAAAAAGATATGACCATCTGTGGAAACCTCTGGGATTTATAATTCTGTCAATACATTGGTTCAATCCCGTAATGTGGCTGTCCTACATTCTTTTATGCCGTGATATTGAAGGTGCATGCGACGAAAAAGTTATAAAAGAAATGGAAGGAACAGGAAAAAAAGCTTATTCGGAAGCACTTATCAACTGTTCGGCACCTAAAAAATATATCACCGCCTGTCCTCTCGCTTTCGGAGAAACGGGGGTAAAACAGAGAATAAAGAATGTACTGAACTATAAAAAACCTGCTTTTTGGTTGGTAATCGTTGCAGTTATTTTAAGTGTTTTACTGTCTGTATTTTTCCTGACAGACCCAACTACTTCCAGCATCAACAATATTGAGAATTATGAAAATATTTTCCGTGGTGTTGAAAAACTGCAATTTTATATGCCCGAAAACTTTATATACACAACAGAAGATCCCGGGGATGAGCTCAGAGTGCTTAAAAGAATAAAAATCAACCCTGAAGCTATATCCGATGACAAAGAAGAAAGAAAACATTTATACAAAGTTAAAATCAACGGTAAAACAACTGTCTTTTTTGATGAAAACATATCAAAATTATGGATTGAAGATAATATAAATATGGGGATTGAAAACTCTTCCGATATTAATATTGATGAAAATAAAGAAGCATCCTTGTCATATAAAATAGAGAATCCCCATATACTGATAAAGCTCTTTGATAAAATTCAAACACCTGAAAATCCTGTGCTTTCGGCTCCTACATCTCCTGCAAACACAGAATATAAAGGAGTTTATATAGAAATAAAAAGTATAGACAAAAACCACGGTGGATATTATGTTCTGACTATGCTCTGGAGAAATGTAACTGCTAAAGATGTGACATACGGAGATGGCTACGATATTGAAATAAAAAATGGCGACACATGGGAAAGCGTTGCAAAAGAAAACATTGAATTTAACAACACATTTGGATATATCCTTGCCGCTGATTCAACCGAATTGATGAAATATACAACTCAAAAATTTGATATTTCAAAAATAGGCAGATACCGCCTTATCGCTGAGTTTTCAGATGAATTCGGAGGAATTTACAAAACCTCAGCAGAATTTCATATAAGTAACGCAGGCAGTGATATTTCAGAAATAGGCGGAGTTTCCGGTCCCGACGGTGTACTCAAAACAAAAAAAATGACATTATCCGACGTAAAAAAACTTGCAGAAAAGGGGAATACACTGTCATGGGAAGATTTTGCCGCCTACTCATCAGTTGAAACTTCCTTTGGAATATTCAAAAAAGAATATGAGATAAATGATTTGTTTTATATAGAAATCGGCAGCGAAAAACCATATACTGAGCCCTTATACATAACTCTTCATTGTAATGCAATCAGCAACTTATACGCCGATATGAGAAATGATAATATTTCTGAATTTATTGACAAATATAAAGATGCTCCGATAGAAAAAAATATTTCCAGCACATACAGTATACTCAAAGTAGAACATAATAGTGAAATACACAAAATATTTCAAGAGTTTGGAGGAATACCGCCGAGAATAGCGTTAAGCAGTGTTCAGGCACTTTTTACCGTAAAAATTACAAGCGGTGATGAATTTAAAAGTTTTATCGATGAAATGGATAAAATAACGGAACCTGCAGAACATACTCCACCAATAAGCAGTACCGTTTATTATTCGGACGATTACTTTGATGAACACACGTTGATTGCAGTATATGCTGATGATAATTCATCAGAAACGGAGTTCGGGGTGGAATATGTTACCATGTCTACTGTTACAGAACCCTTACTTGGAATCGGTATACGAAAATCTGTATCTGAAGTATCCGATAAAAATAGCACCGGCACACTGATATTTATCAGTATAAAAAACAGCGAACTCAAAATAGTAAATCACATATATACAATAGATGCTATATTGAGTTCAACTGTTTATCCCGAATATACCATCAAGGACAGTAATCATCTGAGAACTTATACTTTCAATGATTCCATACAGGGAATAAGAAAACCAAGCTTCTCTTTATATGAAAACGGTTGGTTTGTTTTCAATTTTTCACCCTACAGCAATTATTTTGCAACAGGAAGATACTATGAAGAGGATAATACACTGTTGCTCAGAACCAATGACGGGAAATACGAATATTCTTTTACAAAAACAAATGATACTATGGTATTTGATGCAGAAAATTCATCTGACAATGTACACATGTCGGATGTAACAGACGGAAGTATTTTTTACTGATAATAAAAACCGCTCTTCACTGTGAAGGGCGGTTAAATCTTTACTTATATCTCAAAGTCAAGGCAGCTTCTTTTCATTGTAAAGGGTCTGACTTTCGAGTTTACTACATCCTGATGTGCGGGATGTACGGCATAGTTTTTCAAAGCTTCTTCGCTTTCAAAGGTGGAATCAAGCATCAAATCGGCTGTGGAAGAAGAAAGTCCGTTTGTAATGACTTTTATATCAATAAGCCCGGGTATTTTTCCCTGAAGTCCCTCAAGACCTTCTTTTATACTGAGTTTAATATATTCTTTTTCTTCCTGAGAAAACTCATCTTTAAGATTCCATAAAATAATATGTTTTACCATCATTTATACCTCTTTTATAACATTTATCTTTTCAATACCGTAATACGAAAAGCATTTAACCGCTTCTTCATTTAACTCTTCACCCGAAATTGCAATGGGAACAGCGGGAGGACAGGTAACCGAGGGAGAAGCAAGTATTCTGCCGACTGCATCTTCGGTTTTTATTTCTTCAGAGGGCGAAAACAGAGCTTCTTTTATGCTTAACTTTCTTGAAAGAATCGGATTTTTCGGAAAAATACAACTTATTTCTTCTTTTTTTTCAAGGGAAAGCAAAACCTTTTCCACTTGGGAAATTTCATCTTCACTATTATTCACAGTAAACATCATTACCGTATAATCCGGGTCATAAAACTCACACTCTATACCGTTGTTTCTCAATATTTCCGCCAGTTCAAAACCCTTATAACCGTAACACTTCGTTGCTACAGTAATTTTAAGAGGTTCATTTCCGATAAGAGAATAGCCCCTTGAAATGAGATTTTTTTTAAGAGTATCAAGTCTTTCAATAAGTGCACTGAGCCCCTGTACAAATCCGTATTCAAGATATTCATTTACTTTATCAAGAGAAGCCAATATCAGATACGAGGGACTTGTTGATGCAAAAATCGACATAGCATTCTCGGCATTTTCCCTGAATTCAGAGGGAGCAGTTTCAGAAATATGAAGATATGCACCGCCTGTCAAGACGGGAAGAGTTTTGTGAGCAGAATCACAGCAGATATCTGCACCGAGGAAAATCGGGTGTCTGTTTTTATGCAGAAAATTAAGATATGCTCCATGTGCATTGTCCACAGCGAGAAAAACTCCCCTTTTATGACATACCTCAGCAAGTCCTTTTATATCTGACAGATTTCCGAGATAATCGGGGCTTGTTATATATACGGCTGTCGGCAATTCTGACTTTTTATCAAGAAAACTTTCAAGATACCCGGTAGAAATATCAGCACTGATTACAGAGTTTTTATTTTCGGGAAAAATCCATTGTACCTCGATATCAAGAAGTGCGGAAGCAATCATAAAGACTTTATGAGCGTTTCGTCCTGCAGCAATTACAGGTTTTCTTCCGTTTTTGACAGCCAGCATCTTTATGAGAGTCAACATTGCTCTTATACAAAGAGATGAACCTTCTGTAGAATAAACAGTTTTTGCTGTACCGAAAATCGCGGAAGCATTTTTCTGACTTTCTGCAAGAATTCCCGTCTCGTGATACAAGACATCGGCACCGTCAATTTCCGTTATATCAAAGGCTTCACAAAACTCCCCTGCTTTTCCTTTATGTCCCGGAACATGAAGTCTGACAGTATTTTTTTCTGCATATTCTTTTATAAAATCATATACGGGAGTATTCATCATTCGTTGCCTTCAAGAGTCTTTGCGGCTTCAAGCATAATTGCACATTCCATTCTTTTTCTGAAAAGGTCACATCCGTAGGAATATACACCCTTCACTGAACCTGTAGCATGATATGCATTTGCAGCACATCCGCCTGAACAATAAAGCTTAGCCCAGCAGTCACTGCATTCAGGACGAGTATATACATTGCAGGACATGAATTCATCCTGAATTTCTGTATTTGTAACACCTTCAAAAACACTTCCGAGACGGAATTTATCTTCACCCACAAACTGATGACAGGGATATAAATCTCCCCAGGGAGTTACAGCCATATATTCCGTTCCCGAACCACAGCCCGAAACTCTCTTATAGATGCAAGGACCACCTTTAAGGTCTATCATGTAATGATAGAAAGCAAAAGGACTTCCTTCGCGATGGCGTTTTAACATAAGTTCTGCAAGTTTCTCATACTGCTCCATTACAACGGGCTTATCCTCTTCCGTAAGAGCTGAGGGGTCATCCGAAGCACAGACAACAGGCTCCATACTGAGCTCAGTAAAGCCGAGGTCGAGCATAGTCCTGATATCTTCAAGAAAATCAGGATTTCTGTGGGTAAAGGTGCCTCTCATATAATAATTTTTGTTACCGCGTTCTTTTACAAACTTCTGAAACTTCGGAACTATCTGTTCCCATGAGCCTCTGCCCTGATAGTCCACTCTGAAACGGTCATGAATATCTTTTCTGCCGTCAAGGCTTAAAACTACATTACTCATTTCACGGTTTGAAAAATCTATAACATCGTCATCAATAAGCATACCGTTTGTGGTAAGTGTAAAACGGAAATTCTTACCTTTTTCCTTTTCAATGCTTCTTGCATATTCAACAAGCTGTTTTACAACAGTAAAATTCATCAGAGGTTCACCACCGAAAAAGTCAACCTCAAGATTTTTTCTTGTGCCTGAATTTTCAACAAGGAAATCGAGAGCTCTTTTTCCGACTTCAAAGCTCATAACGGCTCTGTCTCCATGGTATTTACCCTGACTTGCAAAACAGTATGAACAGTTAAGATTACATGTGTGTGCAATATGAAGGCAAAGTGCTTTTACTACACCCGATGTTCTTTTTTTAAGCTCTCCTGCAATGGGTCTGAAGGTATCGGGAGTAAAAAGCTTACCTGCAGATTTAAGCTCTTCTATCTGTCTGCAGCAATCTTCAATTTCTTCTTTTGTAACCTCTTTATTATCGGGATATTTCTTCAGAATTTCAGCAATAATTTCACCGACTGAAGAATTTTCATACATATTAATTATATCATAAACAACATCATCGACAACATGAACAGAGCCTGAGCAAATATCAAGAACAATATTCATACCGCCGAGTTTATATGAATGTATCATAATATCGTCTCCGTTTCACAAAAAATGCCGCCCGAATGGCGGCAAGATTTGCAACTTGATAAAAAATTATTCTTCAACCTTGTTTTCGCACTGCTGATTTGCAATACCGCAGCTAGTCTTACAAGCAGACTGGCATGAAGTCTGACATTCACCACAACCGCCGTTTACAGCACTTTCACAAAGATTCTTTGTTTCAATAGTCTGAATTTTCATATTATATATCCTCCGATATTATGTTTTTTCTTAGTTTATCACAACTTTTCTCATAAGTCAATAAACAAGTAAATTTTATTAATTAAATTATCAACTTATTAAAATTGACAAAGGTTATTTTTGCTGATATAATTGTAAAAAAATGTGAGGTGCAGCTTATGTCTTTCGTTCTCAATAAAATAATTTCGTTAATTCTTGTTCCCTTATACCTTTGTCCGTTTCTGCCTTTTATACATATAGTTAAAATTTTCAATCAGCCCAAGGAGCTCATTTCTCTCAGTGAAAACGGTATAGGTTCACCCGAAGATCCTGTTTTTCTTACCGCACACAGAGGTGTTTGGGCAGAGGCTCCCGAAAATTCACTTCCTGCTTATGAAAAGGCTGTCGAATACGGTTATTATACTGCTGAATGTGACATTCAGCTTACTAAAGATAATGAATGGGTACTCAATCACAACAGTGATACAGGCTCACTTTTCTGTGAAATAGGTGAAATTTCCGAATACACAGTCGAAGAATTGAAAACGTTCTCCTATAAATGGGGGGCAAATTTCTGGAAATATGAGAATCTCAGAATTGCAACACTTGATGAATATCTTGACATTTTCGTGGGAACATCAACACGTCCTCAGATTGAAATCAAAGGCGATAACCTTGATATGCTTTATAAGGTCGTTGATGCAGTCAAGGAAAGAAACATGGAAGAACAGGCAATCATCATAAGTTTCTCCTATGAACAGCTTCAGGTCGTAGATGCCATGAACAGCGGAATTGAACTCTGGTATCTCTGCGATACCATCACTCCCGAGACAATAGCAAAGGTTGAAGCTCTCAATTCCGAATGCTGGCTCTCTCCCGATTTTGAAAGCAATAATCAGCAGTCCATTCAACTTGCCATTGATGCAGGTGTCTGCTGTTCTTTCTGGACAGTAAATGAGCTTGAAGATGCAAAAATGCTTTATGACATGGGCATAAGATATATTGAAACTGATATCTTTGTAAATTAACGAACAATCTTACGGTGCCGTTTTTTAGCGGCACCTTTTATTTTTATTGACTTATTATGCCAAATTATAGTATATTATATAATGAGAAAATTCTGAAAGGAGAATTCTTTTGAAACACCCCGAAATTATTAAAAAAATGACCCTTGAACAAAAGGCTGCTTTTGTGTCAGGTCTTGATTATTGGCACTCACAGGGTGATGAAACACTCGGACTTCCTTCAATTAACATAACAGACGGTCCTCACGGCCTCAGAAAGAAAAATGAGGACAAAAAGGCATCAAACGGAATTGACCTCAGCAATTCTGTTCCCTCAACCTGCTTCCCGCCCGCATCCACTTCCTCATGCTCATGGGATCCCGACCTTCTTACTCTTGCAGGTGAAGCTCTCGGTGAAGAATGCCTTAAAGAAAAAGTTTCTGTTATTCTCGGTCCCGGAATGAACATAAAACGTTCTCCCGTGTGCGGAAGAAATTTTGAATATTTCAGCGAAGACCCCGTTCTTGCAGGTAAACTTGCCGCAGGACTTGTAAAGGGTGTACAATCTAAAGGTATCGGCACTTCTCTTAAGCATTTTGCATGTAACTCACAGGAGGCATACAGAATGATAGTTGACGAAGTTGTTGATGAAAGAGCATTGAGAGAGCTTTATCTCACAGCTTTTGAAATATGCGTAAAAGAAGCAAAACCCTGGACTGTCATGAATTCATACAACAGAATAAACGGCGAATATGCTTCACAGAATGAATATCTTCAGGAAAAAGTGCTCAGAAAAGAGTGGGGCTTTGACGGTCTTATAGTAACCGACTGGGGGTCATCCGTTGACAGAATTCCCGGACTTAATTGCGGTACAGACCTTGAAATGCCCTCTTCAGGCGGCTATAACACAAAAAAAATTATAGACGCAGTTAAAAACGGAGAACTTTCAGAGGATGTACTTGATAAAAGAGCTGACACAGTTGTTGATCTTATTATTAAAGCTAAGCCCGCACTTGAAAAAGGATGTGATTTCTCCTTTGACAAGCATCACGAAATTGCAAGAAAAGTTGCAGAAGGCTCTATGGTTCTTCTTAAAAATGATGACAATATCCTGCCTCTCAAAAAGGGTTCAAAGGTTGCCGTAATAGGAGAACTTGCAGCAGCTCCGCGTTTTCAGGGGGCAGGTTCATCCGTAATCAATCCCACAAGACTTGATAATGCTCTCGAAGAACTCAAAAAGCTCGGTGTCGATGTAGTATATGCAAAAGGCTATGAAAAGAGCAAGGATGAAATTAACGAAACACTGTTTACTGAAGCAAAAAAGGCTGCTGAAAATGCTGACATCGCTCTCGTTTTTGTAGGACTTACAGAAGAATTTGAAGGTGAAGGCTATGACAGAATCGATATTGACATGCCGAAATCTCACAATGCCCTCGTAAGCGAAATTGCAAAAGTTAACAATAATACTGCTGTAGTTCTTGCAGGCGGCAGTGTTATTAATCTGCCCTGGATTAATGAAGTCAAAGCACTTCTCAATTCGGGACTGGGCGGACAGGCAACAGGAAGTGCTGTTGCAAACATTCTTACAGGTGCTATTAATCCCTCAGGCAAGACATCTGAAACATATCCTCTTTCATTTTCTGACAATCCGACCTTCGGAAACTATCCCGGCGGTCCTGTTACAAGCGAACACAGAGAATCTGTGTACATCGGTTACAGATATTATGATAAAGCAAGAAAAGATGTTCTTTTCCCCTTCGGTTTCGGCCTTTCATATACAGAATTTTCTTACAGTGATATTTCTGTTTCAAAAGAATCTGTCAAAGATACAGAATCTCTTACAGTAAAATTCAAGGTAAAAAATATCGGCTCTGTCGCAGGTGCTGAAGTTGTTCAGCTTTATGTTGCGGATAAAGAATCTACCATTTTCCGTCCCGACAAAGAACTTAAGGCATTCAAAAAAGTTTTCCTGAATGCGGGAGAAGAAAAAGAAATAATTTTCACTCTTTCACAGAGAGATTTTGCTTTCTTCAATGTAAATACCGGCAAATTCCAGGTTGAAAGCGGCGAATTTGATATACTTGCAGGTGCTTCTTCAAGAGATATCAGACTTTCAAAGACAGTTACTGTTAATTCTGATTGTACTGATGCAATTCCCGATTATTCATCAACAGCACCCGCTTACTATACAGCCGATTCAAACGGCATGAGTGGCACTCAGTTTGAAGCAGTTCTCGGAAGAAAACTTCCCGCATCCGAAAGAGATACATCAAAGCCCATTGATATCTACTGTTGTCTTGATGATGCAAGACATACAAAATGGGGCGGAAAAATATGCTCCCTTATTGAAGGTATTATGTCAAAGAACGGTTCAGATGCCAACGGTGACGGAAAAATGCTGGCAGCAATGGCTACTCAGATTCCCATAAGAAACTTTATTGCAATGAGCATGGGAGTCTTCTCAGAACAGATGGCAGAAGGTCTTCTTATGATTCTTAATGATGACAAATCAAGTTTTAAGGGACTTATGAAAATCATTGCAAGAATCGGACCCGCTATAACAAAACTACCGCCTTTATTAAAATCCATCTGATTGAATTTCCTGCCGAAAGCACTGTTTTTCGGCAGTTTTTTTAATTATCTAACATTATATTAACAAAATAGTGTTATAATAACATAAATATTATTTGCGGAGGTCATGTAATGTTTAATATTCTAATAGTTGAAGATGATAAAGCTCTCAATAAGTCATTTTGCTCCTATCTCAATCAGCACGGATATAATACAGTAGGCTGTTTTAATGCCGAAGATGCATTTATTGCTTTATACGAAACAGTATTTGACATTATCATTTCCGATATAATGATGCCTGATATCGACGGATTTGAATTTGCAAAAAATGTAAGGAAAATCAACGATACCATACCAATTCTCTTTGTTACTGCAAGGGATGACTTTGCTTCCAAGGAAAAAGGATATAAGGTCGGAATAGACGATTATATGGTAAAACCTATAGACCTCGACGAGTTACTGTTAAAAATCGGTGCAATACTAAGAAGAGCGGGTATAAACAACAGTAAGATTCTGACTGTTGGTAACTTTACAATGAACATCAATGAATATACTGCTTATCTTAACGGTGAAGAAATATCTCTGACAGCAAGAGAGTTCAGTCTGCTGTACAAGCTTCTTTCATATCCGAAAAAAGCTTTTACCCGCTCACAGCTCATGGATGAATTCTGGGAAGCAGATACAGAATCCGGAACACGTACCGTTGATGTTTACATGACTAAACTCAGAGCAAAACTTGCAGATTGCGATGCATTTGAAATTGTAACGGTAAGAGGACTCGGATATAAGGCGGTGCTTAAGAATGAAAAAAAGAGCCAGGCGTAGACTTGTTTTCAACTTCGTTATAACTTTCATCGGATTTTTTTGGTTTTCAGGTCTTGTAGCAGTATCATCATTTTATGTTTTTCATCATTTCCTTGCATTACCCATTGAGCATTTAAGAAGAGCCGCACCAATTACTTTTTTTAATCTCATTTTCATATCGGTAATTTTTGCTGTTATCGGAACAGTGTGGAAAAAACTAAGTGTTGAAAAGCCCATTAATGATATCAATGAGGTTCTTCTCAGGATTAAGAAAGGTGATTTTTCTGCAAAGCTCAACAGAAGATATTATCCTACCCGATTTTCAACAATCGTTAATAATATCAATCTTATGACAAATGAACTTTCATCTCTTGACAGCCTCAAAGTTTCGCTGTTATCCAATATTTCTCATGAACTGAAAACGCCGTTAAGCGTTATGAGCAATTATGCCACTCTTTTACAGGACACTTCCATTACTGAAAACAAACAAATTGAATACTCAAAAGCAATTATGGATTCATCAAAAAAAATGACTGAACTTGTCACAAACATATTAAAGCTGAACCAGCTTGAAAATCAGAATATTCCTTCTGATATAAAAAAATACGACTTAAGTGAACAGTTATGTGAATGTCTTTTGGGTTTTGAAGATATCTGGGAAAAGGATAATATTGAGATAGACACAGATATTAACGAAAATATACTCATCAATTCAAATGAACAGCTTTTGAATATTGTATGGAATAACCTTTTATCAAATGCATTCAAGTTTACTCCCGAAGGCGGAAAAATTACAGTTTCTCTGACACAGACAAACAGATTTGCCGTAGTAAAAATTGCTGATACGGGTTGCGGTATTCCGGAGGAGCAGACAGAACTGATTTTTGAAAAATTCTATCAGTGCGACACTTCGAGAGCCACTGACGGAAACGGTCTCGGCCTTGCACTCGTAAAAAGAATCATTAATATTACTAACAGTATAATCAAAGTTGAAAGTATACTCGGAGAAGGAACAACTTTCACTGTAAAAATACCGAAAAAATAATAAAAAATAAAAACACTGTTTTCTGACATCATAAATGTTAAGATAAACAGTGTTTTGCATATAGTTATTTTTGTATGGCATTTCTTAAGATTTCTGCTTAAACCTTACGGTAAAAACAGTACCCTTTTCAGCATCACTTGAAACTGAAATATCTGCCTTATGCAAAGAAGCAAGATTTTTACAGATGGAAAGACCGAGACCGTACCCGCTGCCTGAGGTACGTGCTTTATCTGAACGGTAAAACCGTTCAAACAAATGAGGAATATCCTCACTTGGTATGGGAGTACCTGTATTTCTTGTTGACAAATATACATATCCTGATTTTTTTCCTAAGGAATATCCCGGTCTCCGTTTAAGAGAAAGAGTCACTTCCCCGTTTTCACCTGAATATTTTATTGCGTTGTCAAGAAGGATGTGTATTATCTGATTTAATGCAACACTGTCGCCCTTGATAATAATATCTTTATCAATATCAGAAAACAGCATTACTCCTTTTTCAAAAGCAACCGGCTCATACTGTAAAGCTAACTGCATTGCAAGTTCAGAAAGATTAACGTCAACAAACATATTTTTCTGACTCATATTATCTGTTTTTGCAAGAAGCAGAAGCTTATCGACAAGTTCTTTCATATATGTTGCTTCTTCATAAGTACTGTCTACCCATTTAATCTGATTTTCAACAGTGTCATCCTTATGAGATTTAAGAATTCCGCTGTTAGTCAGAATAACGGTAAGCGGTGTTTTCAGCTCATGCGAAGCATCACCGATGAAATTCTTTTGCTGAACCCACGCCTTTTCAACAGGTTTGAGACTTAATTTAGCAAGAAATCTCATTATCCACCACAAAAACAGAACAGAGATGAAAATAAGAACTGCACCGTCAACGGTAAATGTTCGCATATAAGCATAATACTGCGTCGAATCAGCAAAAGCAATTCTTGACCCGAAATCAATCTTGGTTTTATCATAAAAGAGATTAAATTTACTGATATGACCAAAATCAGAATCAGAATTTAACGCATAGGAAACAGCTTCGGAAAGAATGGCTTCGTCCATATTTGCACGGCTGAAATCAAGAATCGCTATTGAACCGAATTCTTTTACCTCTATGACACATACACTGCCCGAGTGAAGAGCAAATCCTGAATTATCTTCGTTATTGGCTCCAATCTGAGGCAAAGAAGATGATACTGATGCGGATGAAAACTTTTGCAAAGTTGTTCGGACATCATAGCTCAATGATAAAAAAAACATAAGACATGTCATGAGATAAAATGAAATCAGTACCATACATATTATGGACATTGAAATTGCAACGTAACGCCGTCTGAGTTTTTTAAGCATTGTCCTTCACCTCAAGGCGATAACCGATTTTTCTTAGTGAAGATATTTCAACCCTGCTTGAAATAAAGTCAAGTTTTTTTCTCAGGAAAGATATATACACCTCTACATTATTGTCAACCGCATTGGAATCATATCCCCACACCTTGACAATAAGGTCTTCTTTTGTGGTAACCACCTGAGGGTTCTGCATAAGAATTTTCATTATTTCAAATTCTTTGAAATTGAGATGAACACTCTTTGCATCGCAACTGAGATCACAAGTAGAAAGATTAAGTGTGAGATCATTAAAAGTAATTTCATCAATTACAACTTCGCCCTGACGTCTTGTAAGTGCTCTTACTCTTGCAAGAAGCTCCTCTGGAGCAAAAGGTTTTGTCATATAATCATCTGCACCCGCGTCAAGACCTTTTACTTTATCGGCAATCTGATCTTTTGCAGTAAGCATGAGAATCGGAGTTGCAATTTTTTCTTTTCTCAACTGAGCAGCAACTTCATAACCATTCATTTTCGGAAGCATGATATCAAGTATTATCATATCATATATTCCGCTGAGTCCGTAATCAAGACCGTCTCTCCCGTCAAAAGCAATATCAACCATGTATTTTTGTTCGGAAAGTATCTGAGCCAAGCCTTCTGCAAGGCGTTTTTCATCTTCAACAACAAGTATCTGCATAGAAACCTCCGTTTTTTCTATATAATATCATAAAAATTTCTCTTAATAAAGACTTTATTTTAATCTGCTTAAAACTGTCTTAAAATCTTCTTTACAAATAAATAATAAATATATATAATTTACGGGAAAGGATTGATGGTAACAATGAGAACAAACTTACCTGATTATATAAAAGAAGCGGCAAGAACCCCGTATATTGCATACAACGGTATTGAACTTATTTCATATTCTGACGGTTTTTGTAACGGCAGGATAAAAATAGAGTCCCATCACAAGAACCTGCACGGTTCTGTTCACGGCGGATGTGTTTATTCTCTTGCTGATACAATCGCTAGTTATGCTGCGATGACTGAAGGCACGGTTGTAACAACACTGAATTCAGCGTTCAACTACCTGCATCCGGCTGTTGACACTGAATATCTTTACTGTGAAGGAAAAATTATAAAAAGCGGAAAAACCGTAACAGTAGTCCGTGTTGAATTGTTTGATGACAATAAAAAGCTTCTTGCTGACGGCAGCTTTTCTTGTTACAACCTCAGGCAAAGATAACAGAAAAGGACATTTTTCTTCATTATAATATAAATTATTATTTATGTGTAATAATGATTGACTTGATTGTCCAAAAGTGATAAATTATTATTTATATCTGAAAATTTTGCAAAAAAATGAAAGGATCTTTCAACAATGCCAATTACCGAAAT
The DNA here is from genome assembly GCA_015065425.1 of Oscillospiraceae bacterium. Classification (GTDB taxonomy): domain Bacteria; phylum Bacillota; class Clostridia; order Oscillospirales; family Acutalibacteraceae; genus RUG806. Next base: position 5,141 of record SVQH01000020.1, on the reverse strand, counting down.
CCTGCAGAAAAATGCCGATTTTTATCCGAACGACACTGCATTGGTCGAGATAAATCCTAAACTTGACAATAAAAGTAAAATGACATGGCGAGAGTATTCTCTTATTGTTACTGACCCCTCTCAGGCATACAGAAGAGAAATGACCTGGGGGGAATTCAATAAAATATCAAATCGATTCTCAAATCTTCTTCTGACAAGAGGAATAAAAAAGGGCGATAAAGTCGCGGTACTGATGATGAACTGCATAGAATGGCTCCCCATATATTTCGGAGTGTTAAAAACCGGAGCAGTAGTAGTTCCGCTCAATTACAGATATACTGCAGAAGAAATCAAATACTGTATCAACAAAGCAGATGTAGATTTTATTGTATTCGGTCCTGAATTCACGGGAAGAATTGAAGAAATATGCCACAGAGTTCCCAGAGTAAAAATGTGGCTTTATTGCGGTGAGGACTGTCCCTCATTTGCCGACAGTTTTGATGAACTTATATCCTACTGTTCATCAAAAGCACCGAAAATTCAGATTAAAGACTCAGACGATGCTGCAATTTATTATTCCTCCGGAACCACAGGCTTCCCTAAAGCTATTCTTCATTCTCACAAAGCACTTATGCATTCATGCATGACTGAACAGGCTCATCATTCACAGACCAAAGATGATGTATTTCTTCTCATTCCTCCGCTTTACCATACGGGAGCTAAAATGCATTGGTTCGGCTCATTTTTAGTAGGTGCCAAATCAGTAATTCTCAAAGGAATAAAGCCCGAATGGATAATAAATACGGCAAGTGAAGAACAGTGCTCTATCGTGTGGCTTCTTGTACCCTGGGCACAGGATATTCTTGATGCAATAGATGCAGGTGACATTGACCTTTCACAATATGACATATCCCGTTGGAGATTAATGCACATAGGTGCTCAGCCTGTTCCTCCCTCACTTATCAAGAGATGGAAAGCTGTTTTCCCGACACATGAATATGATACAAACTACGGGCTCAGTGAATCAATAGGCCCCGGTTGCGTACATCTCGGCGTTGAAAACATACATAAAGTAGGAGCAATCGGAAAAGCCGGTTTCGGATGGGATGTAAAAATAGCCGATGAAAACGGCAATAATGTACCCAACGGAGAAGTCGGTGAACTTGCTGTTAAAGGCCCGGGTGTTATGAAATGCTACTATAAAGATGAAAAAGCAACAGAAGAAATTCTTAAAGGAGAATGGCTTTACACCGGCGACATGGCTATGTGTGACGAAGACGGCTTTATTTATCTTGTTGACCGCAAAAAGGATGTTATAATTTCAGGCGGTGAAAATATTTACCCCGTTCAGATAGAGGACTTTTTAAGAAAACATGCTTCTGTTAAAGATGTGGCAGTAATCGGACTTGCCCATGCAAGACTCGGTGAAATTGCAGCCGCTATTATTGAAGTTAAAGAGGGCTTTACTCTTTCTGAAGAGGAAATCAACGATTTTTGTCTCGATCTTCCGAGATACAAAAGACCTCAGAAAATAATATTTGCCGAGGTACCGAGAAATCCTACAGGTAAAATTGAAAAACCTGTACTCAGAAAAAAATATCAGAGCGAAAATCTTGTTGCCATACAAAACGAATTAAACTAATGAAAAGGACAATATAAATGAAACAGTTAATGCTTGGAAATGCAGCCGTAGCAAGAGGCTGTTATGAAGCCGGTGTAAGAGTGATTTCCTCATACCCCGGAACGCCCAGTACGGAAATTACGGAAAATGCAGCAAAATATGACGAAATATACTGCGAATGGGCACCCAATGAAAAGGTCGGTGCAGAGGTAGCAATAGGTGCTGCCATAGCAGGAGCACGTTCTATGACATGCTGTAAGCATGTAGGACTCAATGTAATGGCTGATCCCGTTTTTACAGCTTCTTACACAGGTATAAACGGAGGTCTTGTAATCGCAGTTGCCGATGACCCCGGTATGCATTCATCTCAGAATGAGCAGGACTCGAGACACTATGCAAAAGCCTCTAAAATTATGATGCTTGAACCCTCTGACTCTTCGGAATGCAAAGAATTCACAAAGCTTGCATTCGACCTCAGTGAAAAATTTGACACTCCCGTTTTTCTCCGTCTTTCTACCAGAGTTTCACATTCACAGAGCCTTGTCGAACTCTCAGACAGAAAAAATGATGAGCTCAAAGACTATGAAAAGAACCCTGCAAAATATGTTATGATGCCGGGAAATGCAATAAAAAGACATATTGATGTTGAAAACAGAATGAGAGCTCTTGAAGAATATGCCGAAAGCTCACCTCTGAACTCTGTCGAGGATAACGGTGCCGAAATCGGTATCATTACATCGGGTATTACATATTGTTATGCAAAGGAAGCTCTCGGAAATAAGGCTAATTTCTTAAAGCTGGGACTTGCATATCCTATGCCTGTAAAGTTTATAAAAGATTTTGCCGTAAAATGCAAAAAGGTATATGTACTTGAAGAGCTTGACCCCTTTATAGAAGAACATTGCAAGATAAACGGAATTGATGTCATCGGAAAAGAGGCTTTTACACTTCTCGGTGAATACAGTGTAAATCTTATTAAAAAGGTGGTTCTCGGAGAGAACGTACCCGATATAAACCCTGAACCAATTCCCGTCCGGCCTCCCGTAATGTGTGCAGGCTGTCCTCACAGAGGAACTTTTTATGTGCTAAAAAAACTCGGTCTTACGGTTTCTGGCGATATCGGCTGTTATACTCTCGGTGCGGCAGCTCCTCTTAATGCTATTGATACTACAATTTGCATGGGTGCATCAGTCAGTGCTGCTCACGGCATGGCAAAAGCACGAGGGGCAGAATTCAACAAAAAGCTGGTTTCCGTTATAGGTGACTCTACTTTTATGCATTCGGGAATAACGGGACTTATTGATATTGTTTACAATAAAGGAGCAAACACAGTTATTATACTTGATAACTCCATTACAGGCATGACGGGACATCAGGACAATCCCACAACAGGTAAAACAATAAGAGGGGAAGCCACAAAACAGGTTGATTTAGAACTTCTTTGTAAAGCTGTGGGAATAGACAGTGTCAGAATTGCAGATCCTTTTGATGTAAAGAATTTTGAAAAGGTCGTTAAAGAAGAAACTGAAAAGGACGAGCCCTCCGTAATTATCGCTCAGCGTCCCTGTGCACTTCTGAAAACAGTAAAATACACGGGAAGATGCTTAATTACAGATAAATGCAAAAACTGTAAGATGTGTCTTAAAGCAGGCTGTCCCGCAATTACGGTGAAAGACGGAAAACCGGTTATTGATCCTACTCAGTGCAACGGCTGTACACTCTGCATGAATATTTGTCCTTTTGATGCCATAGAAAAGGAGGAAGTGTAAATGGAAACCAAAAGCATAATGATTGTCGGCGTCGGTGGTCAGGGTACACTTCTTGCAAGCCGTATTCTCGGAAATACAGTTATAGGCGAAGGCTATGATGTCAAAGTATCCGAGGTTCACGGAATGAGTCAGAGAGGTGGTTCCGTTGTTACCTATGTACGTTACGGCGAAAAGGTACATTCCCCCATCATTGACAAGGGAGGTGCCGATATAATTTTAGCATTTGAGCTTCTCGAAGCAAAAAGAGCCTTGCCTTACCTTAAAAAAGGTGGTAAAATCATTGTAAATGCTCAGGAAATTGACCCTATGCCAGTAATTATCGGTGCTTGTGAATACCCTGAAAATATTGCCGATGAACTTAAAAACACTGTTGCTACAACCGTTGTTGATGCCCTTTCACTTGCTAAGACGGCGGGCAATCAGAAGGCTGTAAATGTTGTTCTTATCGGTGTTATGGCTAAAAATACAGACATTCCATACGATGTATGGATTGAAACAATAAAAAATACAGTACCCGAAAAATTCCTTGAAGTTAATCTTAAGGCATTCGACCTCGGATACAATTCATAAGGAGAGAAAAAACATGAAAGAATTAAACAGAAAAATTGAACATCTGTCTGACTCTGTTATCCGCAGAATGACAAGAATTTCAATGGAATGCGGTGCTATTAACCTTTCACAGGGGTTTCCCGATTTTGATCCCCCTCAGTTCATTATGGATGCCCTCAAAAATGTGGCAACAGCAGGTCCTCACCAGTATTCTCCTACTTGGGGTGCATATAACTACAGAGCCGCTGTAGCTAAAAAAGTCGGCACATTCATGGGAATTGACCTTGACCCCGACAAGAATGTTATCGGTACAATCGGAAGCACTGAAGCTATGATGGCTACAATGATGGCTATTTCAAATCCCGGAGATAAGATTGTAATCTTCTCCCCCTACTTTGAAAACTACGCTGCACAGAGCCTTTTCAACTCAATAGAACCTATTTTCGTTCCCCTTAATCCCCCTGCATTCACTTTTGATGCAGACAGACTTGAAGAAGCATTCAAAGACCCGAAAACAAAAGCTATGCTTCTTTGCAATCCCTCTAACCCCTCGGGACGTGTTTTCACAAGAGAAGAGCTTCAGGTAATTGCAGACCTTGCAATCAAATATGATGTTATCGTAATCACTGACGAAGTATATGAACATATCATATTTGAGCCTCATAAGCACACGTATATCGCTTCTCTTCCCGGAATGTGGGAAAGAACTGTCTGCTGTTCATCTCTTTCAAAGACATATTCAATAACCGGCTGGAGACTCGGTTACATTGTTGCCTGTGAAGAGCTTATGGAACGCTGCAAGAAGATTCATGACTTCCTTACCGTATGTGCTCCTTCACCCTTGCAGGAAGCAGTTATTGCGGGTCTTACTGCTCCCATGTCTTACTATAAAGAGCTTCAAGACCATTACACTCACATGAGAGACATATTTGTAGGTGGTCTCAGAGACCTTGGTTGGAGATTCTCAGAACCAGAAGGCTCATACTTTATGATGGTTGACATTTCCGACTTCCAAAAAGGCAGAACCGACATTGAATTCTGCGAAGAACTTGCATATAAAGTAGGCGTGGCAGCAGTTCCCGGTTCATCCTTCTTCAAAGAGGATGTAAACCACCTCGCAAGATTCCACTTTGCAAAGAAAGACGAAACACTCTACGAAGCCCTTGAAAGACTGTCTAAAATTAAAGACTTAATGTAATTCTTAAAACGGCACTCCGAAAAAT
>SVQH01000001.1 GCA_015065425.1 Oscillospiraceae bacterium | reverse complement strand
AACCGACTTGTCGAAACAAGTCGGTTTTTCTGGCAGGGGCAGAAGGGCTCGAACCCTCGGCACGCGGTTTTGGAGACAAGTATTCTTTCCTTATTTGATACGGTTTCAGAGGCTTAGGGGGACATATTGAGGGACATATAACAATATTTTTCTATTATTTTATTTTGCTTTCCCGTACATTCGACTCACCTCTCTTTATGCGGTAGAATGAAGCTACCAAATACAGGGAGGTTATTTTATGAGCAGAAAAATTAAAGTCAAGTTTACGAATTTCGAGTGCAATTTACTTATCAACGGCATGAATGAGTTTCGCAATATGCTCTTAGCGGAAGAGTTACCCACAGAGGATGTTGACGAATTACTTTTAAAACTCATTGATGTTTATGAAAAGTAAGGAGTGATTTTATGTCAAGTATTATAGAAGAATTTTATTACGGGAATATTGAACCGCAGGAGCTGACAACGGAAATCACACCCAAGCTCAAAAAGAAGCTGAGTTCACTTGCAAAAAAAGAGGAAGAGCTGTCAGCTATGCTACCCGAAAAGGAAAAAGAGTTGTTTGTAAATTATGTTCTTGCTTACAATGAATTTTCAAGCATCGGTAATTCCGATAGCTTTATAACAGGCTTCAGACTTGGTGCAAGATTTACTTATGATACTTTTATATCTGAAATGAAAGGATGATTGTTATGTCAAAGATTACATACCGTCAGGTTGGGGATTATTTAATTCCTAACCTAATAATACCGCCTGAAGAAGCAAATGTCAAGCTTGGCAAATGGGGAATGTTACACAAGACCTATCTTGAAAATCACAAGAAAGTGCTATTTAGTACACTGCTTATGCAAGGCAAACTTTATCAGCACTGTGCCGAAATAGAAAATCAGGCACGAGATATGTTTGATGCTATTGTTGAACAGATGAAAAAGGCAGAAGGTGTTACAGAAGAATTAAAGGAACAAGACCAATGGGAGTGGATACAGAGGATGGGCAATATTCAGCAACGAGCGAGAGAAATAGTTTGTGCGGAACTGATATATGTATGATTGAACAGGTCAAGGGCTGCCTTAAAGGCAGTCCTTATTCTTTGCTCCAATTTATCAAATCATCACTAAATGCTACTGCAAGAGATGCCCCAAAAAGATAATTATCCTCATTATCACCATGATAAAACATAGCATATTTATGCGGTGAAATACTGCTTGCATCAATAACAAAACCTGCAGTAATTCTATCCTTCGCCCAAGGCTTGTTTTCCTGGTTAAGATACAAAGTCCGGACATCTGTGAATGTTTTAAAATCCTTGGTAGCCATAATGTTTATGCCGTTGTTGGGAGAATTAATGATTAGATATTCGTCATTTTCTTTTATAACACAGACATTCTCACCGCATTCAGTAAAGCCTTGAAACTGCCAATTTGCTAAATCTTTTGATGTACTGTAAGAAACTCCGTTCTGTTTAAAAAAGCAGATAAACTTATTACCGTCATCAAGAAGATAAGGGTCAATCATTCTACCCATATCACATTCGGAAATATCACCCTTGACTTTCAGCAAAACGGGTTTTTCCCAATTCAGTAAATCCTTACTTTTCATTGTAAAGATTCTTGAATTTTCGTTACCGTAAATCTGACCGTCTTTTCTCGGATAGGTTTGCAGACAAAGATAATAGTCGTTATTAAACTTAATAACATTTCCGGGCGACGAATAATTCTTAAGATTATCCTTTTCCGTAAGTATCTCAAACTTACTCCAATTAACAAAATCTCTGCTTTGACTCATTGCAACATAAAAATACTGTCTTTCAGGAGTGTTTTCAACTAAAGTGAAAAACAGATATATAATGCCGTTTTCAATATAAGCAGCAGGATCACGATATGAATATTCAGTTGTCTGTTCAAATATCAGCAACTATATAAACTATTTCAGTCTTTCATTTTCTTGCAAAGCTCCCGAAGCTGAGATGTAAGCTTAGCATTATCCTTGTTTGGTCTGCCCCTGCGTGCTTTAGCGAGTGAAAGAAGCTTTTCTGCTTCTGCGACAAGCTCATTGTAAATCATATCGGCGCGGGTTTTGCCTTTGAATATATGCGTTCTGTCTATTGTTCTGCCTTCGGTATAAATTGTCATTCTGCCTGTTATCAGATCGTATTCTGTTCCGCTGTACGGAGCCTCCGCTCGGTACCCTTTTCGGGACAGCAATTCCTTAAAATCTTCACAGGCATTTTCATCGCCATGGTTTACAAATATCATATCCGGTTTATTTCTGTAACCCTCAATCCAGGAAAGAAGACCTGCCTGGTCTGCATGGCCACTGGTGCCTTGCAGGGAGCAGATTTCAGCGTTCACCATAATTTCTTCTCCGAACAGCATCACGCTTTTCTCTCCGTTTAAAAGGCGTCTGCCTAATGAACCCTCAGCCTGATAACCCACAAAAAGAATTATGTTTTCGGGTTTCCATAGGTTGTGCTTGAGATGATGGCGGATTCGTCCTGCCTCACACATTCCGCTGGCAGAAATAATCACCTTTGGTTCATTGTTGAAATTTATTTGTTTCGATTCATCAGAGGTGGTTGATATACGTATATCATCAAACCAGATAGGGTTAATACCCTGTTTAATAAGTGACAAGGTTTCTTCATCAAAGCAAACCGTATTGCATTGCATAAAAATTGCCGTTGCTTCTGCTGCCAGTGGGCTATCAACATATACAGGAAAATGTTCGTGCTCCTTAATCATTCCGTTCTGCTTGATTTCACGTATAGCATAAAGCATCTCTTGCGTTCTTCCTACCGCAAATGACGGAATAATTACATTACCTCCGCGGTCAAGAGCAGTTTGTATGTATTTTGCAAGATCAGACACAACATTACTGCGGTCAGTTGCGTGTAATCGATTGCCGTATGTTGATTCTATAACCAGATAGTCAGTTTCCTCCACCTGTTTAGGGTCACAGATAATCCTTTGATTAGTATTTCCCACATCTCCGCTGAAAACAATTTTTTTGCAAATGTCACCTTCCGTAAGCCAAAGCTCAATACATGCAGAGCCGAGGAGATGACCTATATCAGTAAATCGGAGTTTAATTCCTTCTGCAGGATATATTATATCACCGTAATTACATCTGCGAAACAGGGATATAGCTCCGAGCGCGTCTTGCATATCATAAACAGGAGAGAAAGGTTCTGAACCTGCACGTTCAGCCTTACGGGACATCCATTTTGCTTCAGATTCCTGTATATGTGCAGAGTCACGCAGCATTATATTGCAAAGATCACAGGTAACATCGGTTGCATATATATTACCCGCAAAGCCTTCCTTGTATAATCTTGGTAACATACCGGAATGGTCAATATGTGCATGCGTCAGAAACACTGCATCTATCCGGCTTGCCGGTACAGGTAAATCTATATTCTGAAAAATGTCTTTACCCTGTTCCATACCGCAATCAACCAGATAATATCTGTTGTTTACTTCCAAAAGTGTACAGCTTCCTGTTACCTCGTGGGTTGCACCTATAAACTGTATTTTCATAACAACACCCCCTATATGCTTATTATAGCATATTTATTTATATTTGAAAACCTGTTGAGAAATTGCATGAAATTTTATTCGGTCAAACGCAAGTACACACTGAAAAAATTGCTTGTTTAAAACGGATTTTTGTTTGTGTTATCTTTATGTGAAAAACAGACAACTATATCTGTAGTGTCCTCAACAAGCTTTGAAACGGCCATAAATTTTAAAATTAATTATGTCGAAGTATAAGCTTACTGCCTGAATAAAATAATAATTTCTACGATAATTTTTGCAGCACTTATAATAGGACTATTTCTGATATCAGTTATTTTTCTTCTCCTGTTTTTCTATTTTTAGTGAACGGAATTGTCTGAATACATCAGGTAAATAGCTGAAAAAGGCAACAAAGGTAAGCATTGCAGCTATTGAAACAAGAACCATCATCACACTGTCGGGTAAGCAGAAGAAATTTCTAAAAGCTCCTACCTCGGGACCGATTGCCATAATTATAACCATTACAACATAAAATGCCGTTGTTGCAACCTTGCCGAAAATTTCTGCAGCACAGGGACGAAGACCGAGAAGAATCATAATAAAGGCAAAGAATATCATTACAAAATCCTTGATTATGAAAAGGAGAAACACCCATGAAAATGCATTCAGTGTCGGATTCAGAGCCTTACTGAATTTGAGATAAAGTATTATTGCTATTGCAAAGACCGTCAACTTATCGGCGACGGGGTCAAGAATTTTGCCGAGCTCACTGATCTGATTATACTTTCTTGCTATCTTGCCGTCAACAAGGTCAGACAGACCCGACAAAGCAAGAATAACAGCTGCAGCAATCGTATGACCGTTATAAAACAAAACGGCAAACACAGGTATAAGCAATATTCTTATAAAGGAGATGAGATTCGGTATAGTCTTCCAGTTTTTAAAATAAAATGACAGTTTTTCTTTCATTGCTTTTTCCTCTTTTATTATTTATTTTCAGTGGGTTTCATCCCATATTTCTTCAGCGTAAGGAGTCCACTTTTCTGCATAAGCCTTACACTTACCGCACAGATGCTCTACCGCTTCGGGTGATTCTAAGTCTGTGCTTTCTGCGCCTGTTTCAGCGATTATCTTTTCCAGACATTCGGGATTTTCAAGCATAGGGCAAGGTCTGAGGTGATTGCTGTTAAAGGGTTGATTTTTGCGATATGCCATAAATAACGGGCTTTTCAGTATCTCAAGAATCGAAGAATTGTGGATGTTTGAATCAGAATAGTGGATAAATACACAAGGCTCTGCATCACCTGCTGAATTTATATGGAAGTAGTTTCTGCCGCCTGCAATACAGCCGCCGGTAAATTCGCCGTCATTCTGGAAGTCCATTGGGAAGAAGGGAATGTTACATTCCTTACTTCTTATGTATCTTATGCGTTCAATCATATATTTTCTCTGTTCAGCTGTAGGCATAAGCTCGGGAACTGCTTTGTTTCCTACGGGCATATAGTGGAAATAGAACCCGAACTTTGCACCCATATCTGAAAGCATTGTGAGAAAGCTGTCGCTTGTAACAGCTTCTATATTATCTTTTGTATAGCAGATAGATGTGCCGAAAATAATGCCGTGCTTTTTCATAAGCTCCATAGCTGTCATAACGGCGTTATAGTGTCCTGAACCCCTTCTTGCATCATTGGTGTCCGGTGAGCCTTCAATAGAAACAAGAAAAGCAATATTTCCGACCTCGGTAACTTTTTTGCAGAAAGCCTCATCAATTAAAGTTGAGTTAGTGAAAACGGCAAACTGGACATCATTATGCTTTTCGGCAAGACGAAGCAAATCATCCTTTCTTACGAGAGGCTCGCCGCCTGTAAGGAGATAGAGATATGTACCTAATTCCTTGCCATCTGTTACGATTTTATCCATATCCTCAAAGCTTAAATTATGCTTGTTTCCGTATGTGCCTGCCCAGCAGCCTGCACAGTGCATATTACAAGCAGAGGTTGGGTCAAAGAGAATAAGCCAGGGAATGTTGCAGCCGTGAAGCTCTCTGTTTTTTCTTATGGTTTTTGTGCCTCTTAAAAATGCTTCGTAGCCGAGGTTGAGAACGGTTGTTTTTGCAACATTGGGATTGATTTCGTCAAGAAGATAATTCACAATATTCATCCATTTTCCGTCGGTGTTTTTGATTTCGCTTCTGACATTATCAAATTTTTCTTTCGGATAATCGCCGTTCCAGAACTGCTCTGCCATATCCACTGTTTTAAGAAGTGCTTCTTCACGGTTTTTACCTATTTTGCTCATTGCCATATCAACAAGAGCTCCGACAGCTTTTCGCTGAAGTGAGTGGGATAAAGAGTTAATCATATTTTTCGTTCTTTCTTTTTTATGATGGTTTTATTTTACAGCTGCTGTTTCAATTCATATTCAACTGAATGTCAACGAAAATTGATTTTAGGTTGAGGAACCGTTGAAAATAATACTCTAATATTGGTAAGTAAAACCAAAAATATGTGAAAGGATAAATATGATGAAAAACAAGGTATATTCGGGAATAGATAACATATTAAGCGGCACGGCTCCTGATAGTGTAATTGAAGGCTGTATGGTTCTTGAGGGTGGTGCCTTCAGAGGAGTATATACCGAGGGTGTTCTTGATTATCTGATGACGCAGGGTATAAATATGCGCTGTACCGTGGGAGTTTCGGCAGGTGCAATAAATGCGGCAAATTATGTTTCGGGACAGATTGGCAGAAGTGCCCGAACAAATCTGCGTTTCCGTCACAACAGCGATTATGTAGGATTAGGGGCAATAAGGAAAAATGACGGAATAATCGGCTTTGACTTTCTTTATAACGATCTTGAAAAAATTGAGCCCCTTGACAGAGAAAGAATGTATGACAAAAGAAAGCGTATTGTTGCCGTTGTAACCAATCTTCTGACAGGCAAAGAGGAATATATTGACAGAGACGGGTGCTCTGATTTTCTGCAGGCAATAAGAGCATCGGCAAGTCTGCCGTTGGTTTCAAAGCCCGTTCCCGTTGACGGCACTCCCTGCCTTGACGGTGGCTGTGTGTGTAAAATACCTTTTGACTGGGCAATAAATGAGGGCTATGAAAAGATAATTGTTATTAAAACAAGAGAGGATTCTTTTCGTAAACCTGATGAAGTAAAGCCGGAGCAGGTTAAAATTGCAAGCTTTATATATAAAGATTATCCCGAATTTGCGAGGGTTCTTCCCTTTAACGATGTGAATTACAATGAACAGTGCGACAGACTTGACAGACTCCGTGATGAGGGCAGAGTTTTTGTTATCAGCCCTTCAGAGCCTGTGACAATAGGCAGACTTGAGCCCGACATGGAAAAGCTGGGAGAATTATATTTTCTTGGTGTTGAGGATGCGAAAAGGAATTATGAAAAACTGAAAGAATATCTCGAAAAATAACGGAGGTTAAAAATGACAGAGCTTGTTTACGAATTGGAAGAAAAAATGAATGAATATAAAAAGAGAAAACAAATCCGCAAGGGATACCGTCGCTCGCAGTTTATCATTTTTGCGGCAAGAAATATTATCGGCCCAGCATTTAAAAAAATCTGCGATATTGAGTGTGATAAGGTAAGAATAAAAGAAGAGCCCTTTATCCTTATGGCAAATCACGGGCACAATTTTGATGCTGCCGCAGAGCTTGCAGGTATAAGGAACTTTATGCGATTTGTTATGAGCGACCATCTTACAAGAAAACCCATTATGCGTGTAATGCTTAATTTTCTTGCAACCCCCATTATTTATCACCGTGAAAAAGGCTCTGATTCCCTTTATAACGAGGTTGTGGATAATCTTAATGCAGGTGTTAATGTTGCAATACATATAGAGGGCGGCAAAACCAACAACGGTGAAACAGGCTACATATCAAAGCGTAATGCACAGATGGTAAAGGACGGCAACTGCGCTCTTGTCACATTCAGAAACAAAGGCGGTTATCTTAAGGCTCCCCGCTGGGCAGAAAATAAACGAAGTGGCAAAATCAGCGGTGAGGTTGTCAGAGTTTATTCGAGAGATGAACTCTCAAAGATGTCTGTTGACGAAATATTTGAACATATTAAAGAAGATTTAAGTTTTAATATATATGATGAACAGAAAATCAATCCGCAGATATATTCAGCCGAAAACCCTGCCGAAAGTGCTGAAATAATCCTTTATGCCTGTCCGAAGTGTAAGAGAATAGGTACTCTTAAAAGTCACGGTGACACTCTTTCCTGTACTAAATGCGATTTCAAAGCGAGGGTTGACGATTACGGCTTCTGGCACAGTGAGGATATGCCCTTTGACAATATAGTCGAATGGGATAAATTTCAAAAAAGCATACTCAAAGAAGAAATCGAAAATAAGAGAAACACATCGGATTTGATTTTTGCCGACTCGGAGCAAATTATATATACCCTTGAAAATGAAAACAGAGTTCTGAAAAGTGATAACGGTAAGGTTGTCCTTTTGGGTGACTGCCTTGAAATCAGCGGTGACGATTTCATTGACAGTATACCTTTGGAGTGTATAAAAAAGATAAGCATAGCTTCTAAAATGAATCTTCTTATTGTTACGGATAAAACATATTATGAAATACACAGTAAAGCTCCCCGTTCAGCCATAAAATATGTTGTTGCACACAGATATTTAATGGGAAAGGAAAACTTATAAAAGAATTAACTCCACGACTCAGAAAGCCGTGGAGTTATTTTTTTATTTAATTGGTGCTGATTTGATATCGCACCTTATAACATCAGGTATTGTTTCACCGTCAATCTGCATCGGAGCAGGTCTGTCATATATGATGGTGATTTCGCGGCCTTCGGTGACATCAATAATATCAGTATGCTTAACGTGCTTACCCTTGAACATCGACGGCAAGATACACAAGGCTCTTATCTTGCTCACATTATACATAGCAACTACCGAAACGGTATGCTTTTCATTAAGTCTGTCCTGACCCGGCGCTGACATCAGTCCACCGCCGAAAAATCTTCCGTTCATTGTGGGGGCAAGCCACACCTTTTTATACTCCTTTTTAACACCGTCAACTATAATAGTTGCGTTTCGTGGCTTATACGCGTACAAAAGACCTTTTATGGCAAGAAGTGCGTAGTTTGATGATTTGCCTTTTTCTCGTCTTTGTCTATCGGCTTCTTCACAGCAGTAGCCGTCAAGACCGAAAGAAGCATTATTGAGGAATTTATAGGTTTTACCTTTAACAGTAACCTCAGGGAGATTTTTAAGATATTTTGTTATCCGTACAGGCATAGTGCTGTCTTCGGCACCGAGATCCCTCAGAAAGTCGTTTCCGCTGCCCGTACAGTAACAGTAAATTTCATTTTCTGTTTTATCGGTGTCAACCCTGTTAACAAATCGGTTGAGTGTACCGTCACCGCCGCAGATGATAATGCTTTCGTCCTTGTCAATACTGTTTATAAAATCTTGCATGTCTTCAATTTTTGTCATATCGTGATAAGCTATGATGTTTCTCTCAAGCATTCGGGAGAGTTCTTTGGCTTTCTCTTTGCCTTTTCCGCCGTTTGCATAAGGGTTATAAAGTATGTGATAATTTTCCATTTTTTTCTCCTTTTTGACAGAGTTTTACTAATTATAAGGAATTATAAAACAGAAAAATAAACTCAACATCAGTTCAAGTTCAACAATTGTTGAGGTTCTGTTGAGATTAATATGAAAAAACAGTAATAGAATTTATATAGTAAACTGTTAAACGGAGGTGTTAAAATGCAAGACACATCAGCTGACAATGATGTTATAAATTTACTTGTGACTATTGACAGCAATTATCTCCCAGCTCTTATCACCATGCTTCGTTCTTACATCAGTGTACATCCTTCGGATAAAACTAATTTATATATAGCACACTCCTCTTTGACACAAAAGGATTTTAGTATACTTGAAAAAGAAACTGAGGGTTCAGGTGTTACTGTTCTTCCTGTTAAAATTGAGCATAATTATTTTTCCGATACACCCGTTCTCGAAAGGCTTCCCGAGGAATCCTTTTACCGGCTTCTTGCTTTTGATTTTTTGCCGGATAGTGTTGAACGCTGTCTGTATCTTGACCCTGACATATACATACTCAAACCGCTGCATTCTCTTTATAATATCGATTTGGGTGAAAATATGATTGCGGCAGGCAGCCATCTGCACGGTTTTTTAAATATATTGAGTAAAACCCGTATAGGCGGTGTCGAGCACAGCCGTTATGTAAATTCGGGCGTTTTGCTTATAGATGTTGCAAAAATCCGCCAAAGCTGTACTGTCGAAGAGGTTTTGTCATTAATTAAAAAGAATCTGCAACGTCTTATTTTAGGCGACCAGGATATGATCAATATTCTGTTTTCGGGTAAAATCTTCATTTTTGATGAAAGAATATATAACCTCGACGAAAAAAGTTATAATTATTATAACAAGAATTTCGGCTTTGATTTTGACGGTGTTAAGAGTGTCACTGCAATTATTCATTATAACGGAAAATATAAGCCGTGGTTAGAAGATTATAAGGGTGTGCTTAATGCCTTTTATCCCGAAATAAAAGAGAAAAAAGGCAAGCCCGACCGAAGCCTGAAAAAGCAGGTGAAGGCTATATGGAAAATAGTAAAGCCCGACAAAAAACAGGCTCTTACCATAGCGACCGTTCTGATTTTTCTTCTTGCTATGTTGATTTGTTATATAATCTCCGGCAAGGAAATGGCAAAAATTGTAACGGAGCCTGATTTGCTTCGTGGGTGGCTTGAACAATTCGGTGCCTTTGATGAAATGATTTTTATTTTGATAAGGGCTGTCCAGACTGTATTTAAATTCATACCCGCCGAGCCGTTAGAAATCGGTTCCGGCTATGTATGGGGTGCTGTCCCCGGGATGTTTTACTGTGTTATAGGAAATATGCTTGGTACCCTTGTAATATTTGCTCTTACAAAAAAATTAGGCAAAAAGCTTATAAATACACTTTTTCCGAGAAACGATAAGAAAATCATAGATACCTTCAATAAAAGCACTCACATTTATTGGCTTTTGTTCTTTCTGTATCTGATTCCCGGCTCACCCAAGGACGGACTTACATATTTTGTTGCACTGACACCTGTCAAAAAGTTTCCTTTTATGCTCTTGACCTTTATTGCACGGCTTCCGTCAGTGTTTTCATCAACCATTTGCGGAGAGGTAGCATCTGAAGGACAGTATGCTTTATCCTTGATAATATTACTTATTACGATTGTGCTCGCCGCTTTAGGTGGACTGATTTACCATTCATACAGCAAAAAGAAGGCAAAGCAACTTGACAGTACTGAAATTAAATAATAAAATAAAAAAATAAACCTACAAAAGGAATGCTTATAAATGTTTAAAATACTTATTGCTGAAGATGACCGTGAGTTAAGAAGACTTTTCGCTCATGTGCTTATAAAAAACGGCTTTGCAGTCAAAGAGGTTTCCGACGGCAAGGAAGCTCTTGACGCAATGGAAAACGATTATTTTGATGTAATAATCTCTGATGTTATGATGCCGAATATGGACGGTTATGAATTTGTCCGTACCCTTCGTGAATATGGCAACAATACACCTGTTATGATGATAACGGCCAAGGATGCCTTTGATGATATGCGTCTGGGCTTTCTGTCGGGCTCGGATGATTATATGATTAAGCCTGTCAATGTCAATGAAATGGTTATCCGTGTTCAGGCTCTTTTACGCCGTGCCCAGATGATAAATGAGAGAAGGCAGACCATAGGCGATACTGTTCTCGAATGTGATACCTTTACCGTACACTCCCTTGACGGCAGTGTATCGCTTCCGCAGAAGGAGTTTATGCTTCTTTATAAAATGGCATCCTACCCGGGACGGATATTCACCCGTCAACAGCTTATGGATGATGTGTGGGGCTATGATTCGGAAAGCGATACCCACACTATAGATGTTCACATAGGAAGACTCAGAGACAGATTTAAGGATAACAATGATTTTAAAATTGTTACGATCAGAGGTGTAGGGTATAAGGTGAGTAAGATATGAAAAAAGAGAAAAACAGAAGTTTTAGGCTTTCCCGTGTAAGCCTTAACACGAGGCTCACTATTATTCTTGGCTGTGTTGTTTTTGCCAGCGTGCTTGTAGCCTTCGGCATTGTAAATCTTATAAGACTTGTTAATCCTCAAGCCTCTAATTTTCATCTCCTTTTACAGTTGAATGTTTTTTGTCTTATTATTGCGATGATTGCAACAAGACTTATTCTGAAGCGTTTTCTTGAACCGATAAAAACCCTCAGAGAGGCAATGCAAAAGGTTGCAGAAGGTGATTTCAGCACGAGAATTGAAACAAAATCCACCTCTGCTGAAATACAAGATATGTTTTCCGGATTCAATATAATGACAAAAGAGCTTGCCTCAACAGAAATACTGCAGACTGACTTTGTTTCAAATGTTTCTCACGAATTCAAAACACCTATAAATGCCATCGAAGGCTACACAACACTTTTGCAAAGCACAGAAAATATTGACGAAGTGGAAAACGAATACATTGAGAAAATCCTTTTCAACACAAAAAGGCTGTCTTCACTTGTCAGCAATATTCTCCTGCTTTCAAAAATCGAAAATCAGTCAATTCAGACCAAACAGGTGAAGTTCAGGCTTGATGAGCAGATAAGGGAAACGATTGTTGCCCTTGAACAGAGCTGGACGGAAAAAGACATTGAGCTGAATGTTGAACTCGAGGAAATTGAATACTACGGTTCAGAGGCTCTTTCTTATCATATCTGGTCCAACATAATCGGAAATGCAATAAAGTTTAGCCCTGACGGCGGTGCTGTCAAAATCAATCTTACTAAGGAGCAGAACAGCATTTTCTTTACTGTTGAAGATAACGGTCCCGGCTTAACTGAAGAAGCAAAAAAGCATTTGTTTGATAAGTTTTATCAGGCGGACTCATCTCATAAGCAGGAAGGAAACGGATTAGGGCTTGCTCTTGTTAAGAGGATTGTTACAATTCTCGGTGGTGAGGTCTATGCCGAAAATCTTGAAAGCGGTGGCTGTAGGTTTACCGTTATACTAAACAGAAATTGAATATATAAATCAAAAAGCGGGCGTCGGCGAATAGCTGATGTCCGCTTTTTCAACAAAAATTGATATTAGGTTGAATATATGTTGAAGTTCTTCATTTATTCTTTATCTGTAATCAAGTAATACAAAAGAGGGGAATTTTATGTTTCTGACAAGAGTTTTGACCGGTGCAGTTCTGACCGTAATTTTGGGTACGATTGTATATTTTTCTCACATTCCCGCAGTCCTAAATACTCTTATCGCCTTTTTATCCGTCAAGGGTATATATGAGCTTTACAAGGCAACGGGACTTCACAAAAACAAAGTAATAACGACAGTTTCCTGCGCTGCTGCGATTGCTTTGTCCTTTGAAGCAATACCCGGTAATGTCTATATAGTTGCTGTTTTGTTTACGACAGCAATTATAATTTTTGGTATGTTAATGTCAAAAATAAAAGTGAAAGAAAAAGTTGAGCCTCTGCTATCAGTAATTATTGCGGTTATGATAACCTTCTTTTTCAAATCGCTTTCAGGCATCAGAAATACTGAAAAGGGAGTTTATTTATTAGGCGTTACTATGCTTATTTCAGTGCTTACGGATATTTTTGCTTATCTTTGCGGCAAAGGCTTCGGCAAGCATAAGCTCGCTCCGGTATTGAGCCCGAAGAAAACAATCGAAGGCAGTGTCGGAGGTACAATATGTGCAGTTGCTATTCTGATGATAGTTGCATTGATTTTATCAAAGCAGAACATTCTTACCGTAAATTACGGCATACTCGCTGTCTATCTTCTTTCTGCTTCCGTACTCGGACAGTTCGGCGATTTGGCATTTTCTTCGGTCAAAAGAATATGCGGTATAAAAGATTACGGAAAGCTGTTGCCCGGTCACGGCGGTGTGCTTGACCGTTTTGACAGTATGCTCTTTGTAGCTCCGTTTACATATTTGTTCTGTCTTTGTACAGGAAGTTTTATAAATTAGTTTATTGCAGACATTTTAATTAACAATTTTCGTTAAAATAGGGTAAAAAACCCTTTTTTATAAATATTCAAATAACTTTTTAGGAGGAAAAAATGTTACCGCACAGTGAACCCAAAACAGAAGTTCTGAATAAGCTTTCGACAAATTCCGAAATAGGTCTTAATGCCGAAGAAATTCAGGCAAGAAAAAGCAAATATGGTCCCAATAAGCTTCGTGAAAAAAAGAAAAAGACTACAATTCAGCGTTTTTTCGATCAGTTTAAGGATGCTATGATTCTTATTCTTATTGCTGCGGCAGTAATATCCTTTGCTGTCGTTTGCGCTGAGCAAAATTGGGGTGAGCTCTTTGAACCGCTGCTTATAGTTGTTATTGTTATTCTGAATGCCGTTATGGGTGTGTATCAAGAAGGAAAAGCTGAAAAGGCATTGGAATCCCTGAAAAATATGTCAGCACCTCATGCCAGAGTAATCCGCAACGGAAAAGAAGAGATTATCGATGCCGCAGACCTTGTTCCGGGCGATATCATAAAACTTGAAGCGGGAGACTTTGTGCCTGCCGACGCAAGACTTCTGCATAGCGTAAGCCTGAAATCCGAAGAGTCTGCGTTGACCGGTGAGTCTGTTCCGTCTGAAAAAGATGCTGAGGCGAAAGTAAATGAGAAGGCTCCCATCGGCGACAGAAGTAATATGGTATTCTCAGGCTGTAGTATTACATACGGTACCGCTTTAGCTGTTGTTACTGCAACAGGTATGAATACTGAAATGGGTAAAATTGCAAATCTTCTCGATAATGAAGAAAGTACTCAGACACCATTGCAGCAAAAATTAGCTCAGCTAGGCAAATATCTTGGCATTATGGCACTTGTTGCATGTGCAATTATCTTTATTGTAGGTCTTGTAAACGGTATTCCTGTTCTCGAAATATTTATGACTGCCGTGTCTTTGGCAGTATCTGCCATTCCGGAAGGATTGCCTGCCATTGTTACTATTGTGCTTTCCATCGGTGTACAGCGTATGGTTAAGAAAAATGCGCTTATCCGTAAACTGCCTGCTGTTGAAACTCTTGGCGGAGCATCAGTTATCTGTTCCGATAAAACCGGTACTTTAACACAAAACCGTATGACACTTACAAAAGCATATGCCGAAGGTTATTCCGCACCTGAAAATATAAGCAACAGCAATACTGAGAATATTAAGCAACTTCTTATGTACGGCACACTTTGCTGTGACGGTTCCGTTATTTTTAATGAATCAGAAGAACAGCACATTGGTGATCCTACTGAGACAGCCATAGTGCTTGCGGCACACAAAAACGGTATGAACAAAGACGATTTGAATAAAAAATATCCTCGTCTTGCAGAAATACCTTTTGACTCTGACCGTAAGTTAATGACCACAATAAACAGAATTGACGGCAAAAACATAGTTATTGTTAAAGGTGCATTTGATATTATGGCATCACGCTGTATTACAGGTGATCTTGAAAACGCCAGAAAAATCACAGATGCAATGAGCGAAGATGCTTTGCGTGTGTTGGCTATTGCATATAAAGAGATAGATACAGTTCCTGCTGAGCCTACTTCACAAGAGCTCGAAAACGGTCTTACTTTTATGGGACTTGTAGGTATGATTGACCCACCGAGACCGGAAGCAAAGGATGCAGTTGCTGTATGTCGCCGCGCGGGTATCAAACCTGTTATGATTACAGGTGATCACGTTGTTACTGCTTCAGCTATTGCAAGAGAACTGGGAATCCTTGAAAATGGAGATCGTGCAATTACGGGTGCAGAGCTTGATGCAATGACCGATGATGAATTTGACTCAGTTATAGAGAATATAAGCGTATATGCTCGTGTTTCACCCGAAAATAAAATTCGTATAGTCAAGGCATGGCAACGAAAAGGTCAGGTTGTATCTATGACTGGTGACGGTGTAAACGACGCACCCGCACTTAAAGCCGCTGATATAGGATGTGCTATGGGTATTACGGGTACTGATGTTGCAAAGGGTGCGGCAGATATGACTCTGACTGACGATAACTTTGCTACCATCGTTGATGCAGTAAAGGAAGGCAGAGGCATTTATGCCAATATCAAAAAGGTTGTCGGGTTCTTGCTTGGTACAAATATAGGCGAAGTGTTTACCGTATTTGCATCAATGCTTCTTTGGCACAAAACCCCGTTGCTCTCAATGCAATTGCTCTGGATAAACCTCGTTACTGACTCGTTGCCGGCAATAGCGCTCGGCATGGAAGCTGTAGAAAAAGATGTTATGGATCGCAAACCTAAGCCGAAAGATGAAGGCATATTTGCTCATGGCCTCGGCATTCGTGTAGTATTGCAGGGCATTATGTTTGCAATTCTTACTCTGATTGGATTTAAACTTGGCGAAAATGTAACCGGTACTCTCGCCGGCGGTCAGACAATGGCATTTATTATTCTGGCTCTTTCACAGGTAGTGCAGGCATTTAATATGCGTTCTGAACACTCGTTATTCAAAATAGGTGTGTTCTCAAATCATAAGCTCAACTGGGCGGCACTTATATCCGCATCACTCGTAGCACTGGTTATTTTTACTCCTTTGAGAGTAGCTTTTGGCCTTGTTGTACTTCCTGCAAAGCTTTATTGGATTGCACTTGGTTTAATATTTGTTCCTACAGTTGTTATGGAACTTTCTAAAGCATTAGGACTTATTAAGCACCATAATTAACTGATTAAATAAAGTTGTTTAACGAAAGGAGGACTGACAAATGAAAAAGGCTCTTGCTGTTATCTGCCCCGTTGCAGTCATCGGTCTGATTGTTGCAATTGTTAAGAAGAATAAATAATAGGAAAAATAATCCTCATAAACAACACAAAGCTCCCTACCTCGGCAAAACCGATTCAGGGAGCTTTTTTTCGTTATACATTAATTCTCACCGCTGACACACCGCCCATTTCAGGCTTTTTCTCCATAAACCCATCAGGAATTTTGCCTTCATAGCTTTCCATATATGTTGCTGAACCGAGATAAGCAGAGATGTTAGTCCTCGGCATAATAACCCACTCACAGTCAGGCTCTTTGTTTACGATATAGTATTCGGCAAGAGTAATCATAAGCCTTTCGGTTTTCGCATTTACACCGTAAGCCTTGATTTTTTGAAGAGTCTCATCTGAAAGTACAACCGCTTCAGTACGAAGCGGACCGAGAACAAGAGCATCGGCAATAGCTGTATCAAAAAGCAACGGGAAATCAGCAGAAGACCTGTTGTTGTAAATGGAATACTGAAACTGTATCAGCTTTTTAGCCCAAGTGCTTTCAATGGCTTTCAAGGTCTTCTTTTCGGCAAAGCAGTGAAGCTTCTTTGTAACATTCTCCTTGTTCTTTTTGATGTAATCGGAAAGAGTATGCAAGTATCTGTAATACCATCCTGCTCCGTTTTCATCAATAATGTTCGGGAACTCATTATGAAGCTCAGGAAATGATGTGTGAAAAGCTAATGCCCTGTTTGATACTGTTTCATATGGCAGGCTACACCAAGCACATAAAAAACGCCGTGATTCTTCTGTTCTTGCGTAAGGATCATCGGTGCGGAGTGTACCGTCAGCATTATGAAAAAGATAACCTCTTGCAAGAATGGTAAATATACGGTTGAAGCCCTTGTTCTGCTTAATCATTCTTACTGTAAATCTACCTATGAAAGCAGTTGATTGTTTGTTTTCTGCAAGGAAAACGGGAGTGTCTGTATATGCCTTGAATTCAAGCCATTCGTTAGTCATATATTTTATCTCCCTTCTTTGCAAATCTGTTAATGTGCCTGTAATAGGCATCATAAAGAAAATCACGCTTACCGAGTGCAACAATGTACTTTACCGAAGCATTGAAGGAAATAACATGAGTTTCTATTATCCTTGCCGCTTCCTTTGAAACAGTTTCACGGTAATTGCCTACAGGATTTCTGAGATAGGCTTTTACCATCAATGTCAGCTCCTCGGAATCGTTTGGATACTGCATAGCAGAAGCATTTGCAGATATATTGTAGTTACGGGTTTCTGTAATAATATCAGTCAACAATTTATACCCGCCGAAACGGAAATCTGCAAAGATATCATAATACTCTCTGTACTCTTCTTCGGGCAGATGCTTTATGAGAAAGGCATATCTTTCATCCTCTTTCATAAAGTGCCAATTTTCATTTCTTACCGCAAAATACATTTCATTAACTCTCTCTTCGGGCAGGTTAATAAATGCGGCTACAAGCTCGTCTGCTTCATAATCATTTTCCTTGTTCTGCATATACAGAATACGGTTAATGTCATTGTGCTTCGCTTTGAGCTTGCTTGCGGCGTGTCGCCTTGCCCTTATTCTTTTAAGGCACTCTTCATAATCAGAGATTACTCTGCCAACATAGTCAAGAATCTTCGGGTCAAGCTTCTTTTTCCAACCGGGCTTTGCAAAGGTGAAGAGCTCACTTGCATCTGCCTGATGACAATCTGCCCTTGGTGTATTCTTTTTCAGCTCTCTTGCAAAATACGGAAGCTTTTCAAGGTTAGAGCTGACTTCATCCCAATTCTTACCTTCAAAGAATTTCTTAAAGCGTTCATCAAAGGTAGGCTCATACCAACGGCGCTTTCCCTCTGCCTTTTCAATAAGAGCCTTGTATTTAAGGAAGGATGTTCTTTCAGCTTTGTTGGTTTCAAGATATTCTGTCAGATCAGGCTTTATACCGCTTTTGGCTGAGTCTATCTCAAGACCTGTCAGTATCTCAAGAACCTCTGTTTCTTTGCGGTACTGCTCCTTCTTTTCATCATCGGTGTTTTCGTCATAGGCTATTATACTTCTGTCAAGTGCCGCATTTGAAATCTGACCTACACGGGATGAGAATGTGTTTCGTATTGTTTCAAAGCGTTTATACCAATCATTTGCATCAGCAATGATTGGCTCTGCGGACGGTATGCTTAAAAGAGGAAGATTACCGCCGAGTGTGAAATTACCCTCACTGTAGTTATTTGCAATACAAGATGTAAGCTTCGGCTCGGCAACTGTTTTAATCATATCACCGTCAAAATCTGCACCGCCAAGTCTTTCGGCAAGGAGTGAAACAGAATTTACCATAATTACATCCGTAAGACCTGAAAGGTACTTTTCTCTGTAAGTGCCGATATTCTTTAACGGCTTAACAAGAGCTTCTTCGTTTCTTGCGATATGGGGATTACGAAGAAGTGCATAGACATCCTGTTTTGAATATACAGCACCGGGAGCATAAAACTCATTCGTATCAAGAAATTCATTTTTAATAGCAGATAATATATCAGGTCTTCCGCCGTTATCTCTGATAAGCTCATAGAATAATTCCATAATATCAGCCGCAAAGAAACGGTTGTCACCGTCAACAAGTAAGCGACCAATGGAGTAATCCTTAAGTAGGCTTTCTGCCGCATCGTCGAGCTGACGGACAAAATACGGCTCATTGATAAACTTTGGATTTTTCCTCAGCAGCTCTGCAAGGTGATAGCTTCTGCTTTTTCTGCCAAAGGTCCATTCATCAGCCTTATCGGTAAAATACTTTATACGGGCATCAGTATCATAGCGAAGGTCATAATACCTCTGCTCCGTCGGCTTGGTCAGCCACATTCTTTCATCATCTGCAGGAGAATGTTTCCAACCCAAAGGTAAATCATCGGGTCTGAACTCGGATGAAAGCATTTTTACCGTATTAAGGAACTGATAATTAAGCTCGGTTGTATCCTCAGCTTCTGTCTTGCTGACATTGGTGATATATATGGTGTGCTCATAAGCACGGCAGAGCTGCACATATGTCTGCCAAGAAATATTATACTGTTTCAGCCACTTGTAACCCTTGAACTGACTTTCTGTAAGTATCATACAAAGGGTGTCTGTATTGTGTTTCCTTCCCCATATGTCGGTTATTGCTTCAATACCTGCTTCCTTGAACAGAGATTTGAAATCGGTTTTATGTACCATTCCTTTGATATATGGCATACGAATCTGAAAAGAGGAATGTTCTTTTTTACTGCCGATTTTGCTGTCAAGCTCACGGGCAAATTCAGGTGAAATCAGTCCCATGCCGTCAAAGCGTGTTGTTTCAATATCACCCAAACATTCTGTTCTTTCATATTTTCTGATACTGCCTTCACCCGTAACATCTGCAACTGTCACATAAGAAACATAATTTGTAATATGTTTGGGATTAGGCACAATAGCAACATTTTCAAGGAAAAACTTATTATCAGGCTCAACTCTTATACCTGACGAAAAAAGAAGTCCGTTATATGCATAAAGCTTTGAAAGCTCACAGACATCAATTTTTAGATTAAGGGTTATTCTGCGTGTAATTTCATCATAGAGGTCAGCACGGACAAAAGAGAGCTTTGCATTTCTGCTCATAGAAGCAGAACGCTCAAAGGCAAGATATTTATGCTGACCGCTACCAAGGTCAAGAGTAATACCTTCAGGACGGAACATTGATTCAGCTTTTTTCTGTCTTAATGCATTTTTCGGAAACTCTGCACTTCGGTCAAAGATACCTGCAAAATCAAGATAGATAATTGCGTCGTACAGATCATCAATTATCAACTCATCATCTTCAGGTGAATAACCGTCTCTGTGAAGCATAGACATCAGCTGATAGAAAACGGCATTATCATCCTGATAGGTATCGCCGTGATTCAATAATACACTTGCAGTTTCCGCTTTGTTGAGATTGAAAGAGTATATATCCTCGCCAACAGGCTTTGCATAAGCAAGAATTGCTTTTGCGGACAGCATAGGTATTTTATATCTTACACCGGTCATAGCTTCACCTCCTGAAATTTACTGTGATAATTATATATCAGCAAGATAAAAAATGCAAGATATGGGTATATGAATACTGCGTCACATTTTTTGAATAGCATACAAAAACTGCCCTCACAGGGAGAGCAGTTTGGAGTATTCTGTTCGACAAATTGGAATTTGTTGATTATGAATTTTCATGTGTCAAATTATTCAACCACTTATATTTCTTATATCTTCTGAATAACCACGGGAGCTTGACAATCTCGTCCGAACACATCAATATGTAGACCACAATAACGGGTAAGTCGAATACGAAAGCGCCGAGGAGTGCAAGCGGAAGCGCAAAGCACCAAGAGGATAAAAATACGCTGATAGCATCGTAATTAGAGTCGCCGCCTGCCGGAAACACACCGCAGACGATTATGGTGTTGATAGAATACGCAAACACATACAAACCGCTAAACAGAAGCATAAAAATCAAATACTGCTTTGCCGTTTCGGTCAATACGAAGAACGCCGTAACGATAGGCGCAAGCACGCAAAGCAATCCCATATGAATAAGGCCTGTTGCAAGCGACACACGGCAAAATCGCGCGCCGTATTCCTTTGCTTTGTCAAACATACTCTTGCCGAGCAACTTGCCGACCATAATACCTGCGCCTGCGGAAATGCCTTTACATACGCAAGTGATAATTTCCTGCGCTACCGAGGTGATAGATGCGGCTGCCGTTGCATCGTTTCCAAGATGCCCCATAATAAGCGAGTGCATCGAAAATCCCAAGCCCCAAGCAAGCGAGCTACCGAGCATAGGAAACATAATCTTGAAAAAGTCCTTTGTGATTGTTTTGGAGAACCAAGTCAATCCCTTGATGTCGGGGCGAATGCTGTCCTTTCTGTGACTTTCGACTATGCACCAAACGAGTGCGCCAAGCTCCACAAACACGGTGGAATACGCCGAACCGTTTGCGCCAAAGCCCTTGAAATCGCCGATAAGTCCGTAAATCAGAAATATATCAAGCACCACGTCGGTAACGAGCGTGAAGATAGAGACATACACGCTCTTTTTCGCCTTGCCCTCTAATTTCATCACAACATAATAGCATTGTGTTGCACCGACAAATAGATACGAAGGAGCTACTGCGCGAAGATATGATGCGCCTATCTCTATGAGAGTTGCATCACTTGTGTAAATACGCATAAGCCCTTCGGGAATGAGCAAAACCAAGAGGAAGAATACTACGTTAATGCCAAATGACCATTTGATAATCATACAGAACAGATTTTTCACCATCGTTCTGTCTCCCTTGCCCCAATATTGAGCGAGAAGCACACCGCCTGCTCCCACGACCGCGCCAACGAACAAATTCATAATAAACGAGATTTGGTTGGCAAGAGATACGGCAGAAACTGCATCCTGCGTGAGTCTGCCAAGCATAAACGCATCGGTCGCACCAATGAGGGCAATGAGCAAATTTTGAAGTCCTATCGGGATAGCGAGGGCGAATAATTCTTTATAAAATCCTTTTTTATTGTCTGTTTCAAGTTGATTCATTGTCAGAAAATTCTCTCCTTCAAATTCTTATTTGTCACATCACTTAAGCTCTGCAATTTTTTCTTCAAGCTTCTGAACGAACTGACCGACAAAATATCCGTCAATAAAACGATGGTTCACATCAAGTGTCATATTGATGATATATTTACCGTTTTGCTCGGTGTATTTTCCCCAAACGAGAATGGGTGCGGTATCGTCTTTGAGCTTCGGGTCGGTGTAATCACGCTCGTTTGAGCACATTGTGATGTCCGCCCAAGGAATACAGGAAAATACAATCTGCGACTCTCTCAAGCCACCAAGAGAATGCACTGACAAAGGATTGTTTTCACTTTCCTTACGGGCGTTAGTTGCAAATTCTATAATATTACCATCACAAGGAAGTGACACCATATGAAAGCTTGTTGCACCTTTTTTCAAATCCGTAAAACAAGGCACACGGCGGTCAATCTTATAAACCTTGTTATCCTCAGTTTCAAGTAAAAACTCATCAATTTCATTAATCGACTGTGTACAAAGATATATAAGCGAGTAATAGAAAGATATTTTGTTCTCTCTTGTAAACTCAAGAAGCTTTGTTATATCAACATTGAATGCAACGCAATAATGAGGTGTTGCAATATCAGAATAAAATTCAAAGTGTTCTTTTCTATCCCAAGTGTTTATATCAATTTCTTTTCTCATAAAGCACCTCTGCAAATTCTTATTTGTCGAACTCATTATACCACAACCACATCACAAATTTCAATCCGTTACATACACCTGTTACTTCAAAAGTAGCAGGTGCTTTTTTTATACCTAAAATTGTGATTTTGAGTATATGAATACTGCGTCACATTTTTTTGCAGTACAACAAAATTTTTAAAGAAAGGAGGTACCCCTTATGCAAACAATCAACCTTACCCTTAAGCAATTTGCAGAAATCAAGACAATGCTTAAAAGCCGATGCTGTAACTGTTATCAGGGCAACTGTCTGCTTCTTGATGACGGTGACACTCACACCTGTCCTCAGCTCATAACACCGAGCCATATTATCTGCAGATATTTTCTTGATGCAGTTCTCCCTGCCGATAAGACGTTGCTGAAAGATTTAAGAAGTGAGTCGGTAGTAATGATGGTCTGTTCTCTTTGCGGTAAGAAAACAGAGCGAACAGGCAGAAATCAGAAGTTCTGTCCCGACTGTGCAAAGAAGAAACAGCGACAGAGAAATGCAGAATATATGTCTGCAAAAAGGTCTCGGGTGGATGTTTATGATGTCCTGAAGCCGCCAAAATAAAGGCTTAAAAACGGCAGAAGGACAGAAGCAATATACTTTTATGTTGTTGCGTTTTAAAACATCCACACAAACAAGAAACATTTTACAACAAAAATCTGAAATCCGAACAAACGAACAAATTGCTATGAAGCCCTGTGCTACTGCCTTGTGCTGTTCGTTTTTGTAGCGTACACTGTGGCACATTGTACGGATACAAACCGAACACAAAAGCCTTTATGTTTATTGGGCACTCGCAATGTCTGTACGGATGTTCGGAAAATCATTACAAGAAAGAGGTAAAAATTTGGAAAACTATTTATACTATTCAGACCCGTTCTTTGCATATAACAACGCATTGTATATTGAAAGGACGATAAACGGTAAGCCGGTCAACATTAAGCTCAGTAATTTTCTTGCAAGAATAACCGAGGATATTACCTGCACTAACGGAGCCGAGAACGAAAGATTCCTTTCTATTGTCGGCACGGACGAGAAAGGAAACGACCTTAGAAAAATCACAGTACCATTGAAAAACTTCGCACAGCTTGATTGGGCTCAGGAGTATTGGGGTATCAACTGTGTTATCGAGTCAGGCTACGGCAACCGTGATAATCTTCGTCAGGCTATTCAGTCAACAGCAAAGTACGCAGAGGCGAAAACTATTTACGGTACAACAGGCTGGTGGGAAACTGCAACGGGTTGGCAGTTCTGTATGCCGGGCAACAGCAACGCAGAGGTTGAACTGACGGAAAAGACAAAGGGTTATTCATTTAAAACTGATGCTGATATAACAGAAACAATGAACCTGATGAAAGTCTTACCGTACTCCGTTGCACCTAAAGAGATTATGTTTCCTATGCTCGCTTACACATTAGTCAGTATACTCGGAACCTTTATGGCAAAGGCGGGTAAGGAAACTAAAACGGTTATTATGCTTTACGGTAAAACAGGTTCTATGAAAACCACACTGTCACTTTTAATCAATTCACTTTTCGGCAGGTTCAATGAAGACAATATCCCGATGAATTTCCGTGATACACCGAAGAGTATATTGAACTATTGCTTCACACTTAAAGACTGTGCAGTTATCATTGACGATTATCATCCCGGCTCAGGCAGAGAACAGTCGGCACAGGATGCAACCACTCAGGCTCTTATCCGTGGTATATGTAACAGAGAAGCAAGAGGTGCTCTTGATAAAAGCGGAAGACAAAGAGCAGCCAAAAGACCCCAGTGTAATGTAATAATGACTGCAGAGTATCTTCCCAATGTGGGTGAAAGCGGTGTGGCAAGATTCCTTTCTCTTGAGCTGAAGCCCGGTGACATTAACCTTAATGACCTTACAAAGTATCAGAAGGAAGCAGAGGAAGGAACCTTATCACACTTTACTTTTCTTGCAACTGAAATGCTGAAAGCAAAATTTCTTGACAAAGAAAACGGAGTGAAAGAGCTTTTAGAAAAACTCAAAAGCGGTTTTCTTTCTAACAGAAAGTTTTACAAAGCCAAAGCTGATGAAATGAATTTTCATATCAGACCAAGATTATGTGACGACCTTGCAAACTTAAGAATCGGCTTTGAACTTTACTGTGAAACTCTTTTGTACTATGAAGGCATCACCAATGAAATGAAAACAGAAATGTTAGATGAGCTTGATGAAATTTTGTTAAGGCTCGCTGTGTCACAGCAGGCACTCACAGAAACTGAACAGCCGACAGAAATATTTATCCGTAAGCTTCGCTGTCTTATTGATGTGGGTAAAGTAAATCTTGTTGAGCGTATGATAAGACCGATTGATATGCCGAGAAACCTTGTCGGATATTATGACGATGAAAACTTTTACTTTGAATCTGATGCGGCTTATGCGGCAGTCATAAAATCCTGTTACGATGTCGGTGAGCATTTCCCGTTAACACAGAAAGCATTAGTCAAAGCTCTTAAGAATGAAGGAGTCAGCATCTGTTCAAAGGGAGAATGCACAAGGAATGTCAGAGTGTTCGGTACACCCAAGAGGCTTATCTGCATTTCAAAGGAAACCTTTTACAAAAATTTACCGACTGATGAGGATGAAGATTCAGAAGATGAAGACTTACCATTTGGTCCCGGTAAGATAATAACCATTGAAGAAAGCGAGCCTGAACAGCTCGCCTTTTCTTATGCAGCAGGTAATTAAACGAGGACAAACCAATGCCTGCTTTTAATGTTTGGATTTTGGTCCGAAGTTTAGCAAGCATTGGATTTGTATCCTCAAATCCGTAAAAACAGAGCGTTTTTACCACCACACCCCAACACAAAAATCAAAGAAAGGAGAAGTCCTATGTCAAAAAGAAAAAGAGAAATTGATTTTCATGTCTATCTTAATGAAGAAGAAAATGAAGTGTTAAACAAATTTTGTAAGGTTATGAAAACTGATCGAAGCAAAATTATCAGAGCTATGATTTTAGGTACAAGGCTTGTTGAAGCTCCGCCTGTTGATTACAAACAATTTATCATTGAACTTCGCAGAGTCGGTACTAATCTTAATCAGCTTACTGCTAAAGCAAATGCAATCGGTTTTATTGACCGTAATGAGTGCAAGGAAGTTTTATCTGAGGTTCGTTCACTTGAATCGGATATCGCAAAATATTTTAAACCGGGTAAAGGGAGATTTGTTTAATGGCAGTTACAAGAATATGGCCAATAAAAAATAACATTCATCAGGTTGTGTCTTACGCTGCTAATAAAAGTAAAACTGACTTATCAAAATATTCTGACCTCGTTTCATCACTTCACTATGCCGCCGACAAGGACAAAACAAATCTGGAAAACGAACAACGACTTCTTGTTGACGGCATTAACTGTGACCCTGACATTGCTGCACAGCAGATGATTGATACAAAAGAAATGTATGGAAAGACGGGAGGCATTGTTGCTTACCACGCATATATTTCCTTCAAGCCGGGAGAGGTTACACCCGAAGAAGCACAGCAGGTTGCAATGGAAGTTGCAAGTAAGATGTGGGCAAAAGATTATGAGATGGTTGTTGCCACCCATCTGAATGCTAATTGTGTTCACTGTCATATCGTCATTAATTCTGTTTCAATGACTGACGGAAGAAAGATGAATGAAGACAGAGCGATGTACCGTTTGTTCAGAAAGACGAGTGATGAAATCTGTCTTGAACACGGCTTGTCTGTTATTGAAAATCCGAAGGGCAAAAGAATACCCTACAATGTTTACAAGGCAAAGCAGAAAGGTATCAAAACAAAATATGATTATATGCGTGAAGATATTGATTACGCTATTCCGAGAAGCAGAAGTATAAAACAGTTTTTCAGAATTATGAGTCAGAAGGGTTATTGGTTTGATGACGGAAAGATTGGTTACCGTACCGATAAGCACGGGGTTAAGCTTTCAAACCTTGGTGATGAATACTCTTATGAAAGTCTTTGGGATAGAATTAACCATCAGAGTCTTTATGAAGTAGATGAAAATTTTTATAACTATACCCGTGCAAATAATTATCTGCGTAACCAAACTTTTATTTATTGTTACAAGGGTTATGAGTTTAAAGAATCAGCAGAGCATTATCGTCACCCTGAAACTTTTAACAGAACTGTTTCTGATTTTACAAAGCTGATTGTGGGCGGAGCCGTACTCGGTGCACCTGTTATCTCTCTTTTATTTCTTGCTCTTCTCTTTGTGGGAGCAATAGCTGAAAAGAATAACTGCAACCCGCACCCGTTCTCACCGAAGATGAAATATTCAGCACCGAGGATAGAATTTATGAATAAACAGATTGAGCTTGCAATAAACGAAAAGCTTTATGACTTTGCCGAGGTTGATAAATTCATTTCAAGAACAGAGATTCGTATGGAGGAGCTTAAAACTCAGCGAAACAAAATTTACAACCAAATCAGAAGATGCAAAGACCCGACGGCTAAGGAAGACCTTATTGACCGTCGGGATTTTCTTACGTGTGAAATCGGCATACTGCGTGAAAAGATTAACATTGCAAAAAGAATCATCAAAGACAGACCGGGAATTGAGGAAAACCTTGAAGCGGAGAAAGCACTTATCCGTGAATGGTACTTTCCCGAGAGAACTCAGGTCAAAGAAAAACATTATGAAGGGAGGTAGATGCTATGAACGCTGAAGAATTATGCAAGAAAATGCAGGAAGAGAAAAAGGCTGACAGTGATGAGTATTATGAAGAAGAAATGTCATCAAGCGAATATTTTTCCAAGTATTCGGGTACACCTCGGTACTCTGTCAGAAAACACTTACAGATTATCAGAGCAGAACAGAAAAAGTATAAAAGAAATTATTAATTTTAATGGAGGTAAACTATGTTTAATCAAAAAATTAAATCACCGGTAAATATCCCGGTATCAAAAATTCATCCCTTTGAGGGAAATCCCTACAAGGTGCTTGACAATGAGGAAATGAACTTTCTCATTGAAAGCATACAGCAACAAGGTATCATTTCCCCTGTTGTTGTAAGACCGCTTGAAAACACAAAAGACGAATACGAGGTAATCTCAGGTCATCGAAGACTGAGAGCATCAGTGAAGGCAGGGCTGGAAACAGTACCTGCTTTTATTTATGCCATAAACCGTGATGAAGCGGCTATTATGCTTGTGGACAGTAATCTGCACAGAGAGCATATTCTCCCGTCAGAGAAGGCATTTGCTTACAAATTGAAGCTTGAAGCAATGAAGCATCAGGGTATCACTTGTGGACAAGTTGGCCACAAGTCACGGGATGAAATTTCAGATACAGACAGTGGTAGACAAATTCAACGTTATATTCGTCTGACTTATCTCATCCCCGAATTACTTGACCTTGTTGATGAAGAAAAAATCGCACTCACACCTGCGGTTGAGCTTTCATACCTTACCGACGAAGAACAGTATGCACTTCTCGGTGTCATTGAGGTTGAAGACAGAACACCCTCACTTTCACAGGCTGTCCGTTTCAAAAAGTTAAGTCAGGCGGGAAATCTTTCTGACGATGATATTGAAACCATTATGCAGGAAGATAAGGCAAATCAGAAGCCTATGTTTAAAGTATCTATGGAGAAGCTGCAAAAAGTTGCTCCTAAGATTAAGGACAAAGACTTTGAAAGTTTCGTGCTGAAAGCCTGTGAGCACTATTACAGATACCTTCTCCGTCAAAGAGACAGGGATTCACGATAAGGAGGTGATGTTTATTGAAGATTAATGCAATTAAAAGAAATTATATTTCAAGCCTTGACGGTTTACCTTATCTGCTTACTCTGGAGATGGTGGCAGGTCTGACGGGATTTAATTATGAGACGTTAAAGAAATACTGTCAGAAAGGTACAATCAAGGCTCGAAAAATCGGAAGAGAATGGCGTGTCAGTCAGGATGATTTTCTCAAAATGGGACTCGGCACATTTGATGATAATGACGTTAAACAGTAATATTGACGTGAGGGGTGCGAAAGCATCCCTCAAATACTTTTTCAGGAGGACAAAATGAATAAGATTTATGTAGAAAAAAACAGCTTTTGTACCCGACTTTATATAGGTACAGATGCCAACGGAAAACCCAAATACAAAAAGCTCAAGGCTAAGACGGAGAAAGAGCTTGAGAAGAGAGTACGAGAATACAAGAACGCAATAGACAGCGGTCTTAACATTCTGAAAAATAATGATACCCTCATAAAATGGGTTAACCACTATCTTGAAACAATAGAAAGTGAGGTTATGTGTGATAATATCAAAGAGTCAGAATATAAAACTCTGAAAGCAAGATTGCAATACTTTGTAGATTACAAAGTCGGACTTCTTGCAAAAACAAAGCTCAATGATATTCTTCCTTCTCACATTCAACCCGCCGTAAACGAATTATACAAGAAAAATCCGTCAACAGGCAAAACTACGGCGAAGAAAACTATTCAAAGATATATCAGAGCTCTTGCTAATGTGTTTGAATTTGCAAGAAAAGAGAGAGCCTATAATTTCTGTAATCCCTGCGAGGATTTGAAAATCCCTAAAAATTCAGTCACCAAAACCCGTACAGCTATAAATAAGCATACTATCCAACTAATCCTTACTACTGAACACAGAGCTAAACTCCCTGCTTGTATAATGCTACTTGCAGGTCTCAGACGAGGTGAACTTACGGCTCTGACTTGGTTTGATATTGACTTCAAGAACAAAATCATCAATGTTAATAAATCTTATGATTTCAAACAGTGCGAATTGAAGGAAACTAAAACCAAAGCCGGTATGAGAAAAATACCTATGAATGATTTTCTTTGCAATTTACTTCTTGAAGCTAAAAAGCATTCTAAGGGCTCCTATGTCGTTCAGAAGGTTTACGGAGGAAGAATGACGGAAACAGCGTGGAAACGCCTTTTCGAGAGCTATATGGAAGCGTTAAGGGTAGCTGACTGTGCACACGAGAACAACCTCTGTTTTGCGGATGAATGTTTTGAAGAGTTTACCGCACATCAGCTTCGCCACACCTACTGTTCTATGCTTCAATGGTCAGGTGTTGATATTAAAACAGCACAGGAGCTTATGGGACACAGTGAGTACGGTGTAACAGCAAATATTTACACTCATGTTGATGATGCTACAAAAACCAATGCCGCTATGCTACAAGACAAATTTATTAAGGAAACATTAGTTTCATAAACGATTAAGAGCAGAAAGATTTTAAAGGCCTTTCTGCTCTGTTTTTTTACGATATATTTTTATACATAATGAGTGACAAAACACCAAAATCAGGGCACGCGGTAAAAAATACCCTAAAAAACGCTATATTTTCAATTAACAAAAAGCTCAAACCCCCTTATCACAACAGGGCTCGCGGTCTTTTACGGGGGACATATCGGGGGACATATAGTGCTCGAAAATGTACGATATTTTACGGTAAATTGCGATTTTAGCAAAATTGATTTTAGGTATGAAAAAAGCCCGAAACCCTTGTAAAATCAAGGTTTTTCGGACTTTTCTTTGGCAGGGGCAGAAGGGCTCGAACCCTCGGCACGCGGTTTTGGAGACCGCTGCTCTACCAACTGAGCTATACCCCTATGTGCAATTTGATAATGGTGGGGCATCAGGGACTCGAACCCCGGACCGACCGGTTATGAGCCGGTTGCTCTAACCAACTGAGCTAATGCCCCGTTTCAAACTGCTTGATTATTATATAAGTATTTAGATAAAAAGTCAAGCATTTTTTTATTATTTTTTTAAATAATCATTTGACATAATATATTTATTTAGTCTTGACTGTCGATTGCATTGGTACTATAATAATAACGTAAATATTTCCGATAGGTGAGGCTACTACAGGGATATGGATTGCGGCCGCAAAACGGTGGAGACAACGTGCGCCGGTCAAACAGGATATATCGAAAGCAAGGTATAGTCCAACGCAATTACAAGGTATTTTTACCACGCCCTGCAAAGCTAAAGCTCAGACGGTCAGCTTAATCGTAAGTAACTACGGTTTCATCCCGTTGACTGTCTCAAGTCAACGGGATATTTTAATTCTATTAAAAGGAAGTGAGTTTATGGATACAGGCGATAGTAGCACAGGTTCGGGCGGTCGAAGAATGTGCTGTTATTATGATGAATTTATACTATTAAACTCACCTGATTGCATCGGAATTTAATTTCCGTCTTCCCCACTCGGTTTTGTGTTACTCCTGTAAATTAATTTTTAGGAGGTTTACACATGGAAGAGATTATTGATTATACTTTAATTGAAAAAGCACTTGAACTTATTGATAATAAAAGATTTGCAGAGCTTAAAACTCTTCTTGAAGAAGAAAATCCTGCAGACATCAACGATATTTTTGATGAACTTAATGACCAGCAATCCATTCTTGTATACAGACTTCTCCCTAAAGAGCTTGCGGCAGAGGTTTTTGTTGAAATGGATACGGATAAGCAGGAGTATCTGATAAATGCTTTCAGTGACAGTCAGCTGAAAGATGTGTTTGATGAGCTTTATTACGATGATACTGCAGACATAATTGAAGAAATGCCTGCAAATGTAGTTAAAAGAATTCTTAAAATCGTCTCCCCTGATATGAGAAAAGCAGTGAATGAGCTGCTTAAATATCCCGAAGACAGTGCAGGAAGTCTTATGACGACTGAGTTTGTAAGACTTAAAAAACATTTTACTGTCAAGGAATCACTCGACCTTATCAGAAGTGTCGGTGTAAACAAGGAGACAATATATACCTGCTATGTCACCGATGATAAGAATCATCTTATCGGTATTGTTACAGCAAAGGACCTTTTGTTATCTGAACTTAATGAGTGTATTTCGGAAATAATGGAAGAAAATGTTATTTATGTAAATACTCTCGAGGATACGGAACAGGTAGTCCTGATGTTCGGAAAATATGATTTTCTTGCACTTCCTGTAGTTGACAAAGAAAGCCGGCTTGTGGGCATCATCACTGTTGACGATGCTATTGATGTTATGCAGGAAGAGACTGAAGAAGATTTCTCAAAAATTTCCGGTATTGTTCCGGGTGATACTGAGTATCTGAAAACTTCTGTCATAAAATTATGGGCTTCCCGAATTCCATGGCTTATGATTCTTATGATTTCCGCAACTTTTACAGGTATGATTATTTCTAAGTTTGAAAATGCACTTGCCGTACTTCCGATTTTAACCGCATTTATTCCCATGTTAATGGGAACCGGCGGTAATGCAGGAAGTCAGGCTTCAGTTACGGTAATACGCGGTATTTCATTGGGACAGGTGGAATTCAGAGATTTTTTCAAGGTTTTATGGAAAGAATGCAGAGTTTCCATACTTTGCGGTCTTGTTCTCGGTATAGCCGCTGTCGGGAAAGTCATGATTGTGGATAATCTGATGATGCACAACCCTGAAGTTACTGTTTTTGTTGCACTTGTGGTCGGACTTACTTTGTTTGCTACCATTGTTTCTGCAAAAATTATCGGCTGTGCACTCCCCTTACTTGCTAAAAAAATCGGTCTGGACCCTGCTGTAATGGCAAGTCCGCTTATTACAACTCTTATTGACACTGTTTCTCTTCTTGTATATTTCTATTTCGCAACCGTAATACTTAAAATATAATAAAAAGCATTCTGTACACTATATCATTTTTCAGTACAGAATGCTTTTTTTATATCAGAAATTAGAGCCGTTCCAGCCCCAGTGTTCTCCGCCTTCAAATCTTATATATGTTCTTGAAGGCGAAATGCCAAGATGTATATTCATGTAATTGCAGAGCTCTGTTGTGAAATCAGTGGCACTTTTCTTATCAACATCCCCTAAGAGTTTTACCTCTATAAAGGCTGCGTCCTTTGAA
Source organism: Oscillospiraceae bacterium (assembly GCA_015065425.1). Classification (GTDB taxonomy): domain Bacteria; phylum Bacillota; class Clostridia; order Oscillospirales; family Acutalibacteraceae; genus RUG806. The sequence continues at coordinate 134,128 of SVQH01000001.1, read as the reverse complement.
TTATCACCTCTGAACCAGATTTTCTGTTCACTTTCTATGTTGCACATTAACCAGTCTTCACTTTTGCCCGGGAAAAGACAAATTGCAGTTCCGAGTTCTTCCTTAAGGTGATCTTCCTGAGCGGCACCGATTTTTTTTGTAAGCTTAACATTAATATATGGCATAATAAATTTCTCCTTTAATGTTTACGGGACTGATATTTTGTAACAGTCCCGTAAATGAATTATTTAACTACTTCAACACTAATAATGGCTTTTTCTCCGTTGATATCCCATTCTTTTGTGATTTCAAAGTTTTCTTTAATGCCGACATGGTCAGCAAGAACATCATTGGCTATAACACAAGAATTTTCGGAAATAATCTTTTCAAGCTTTTCTCCTGCTGTGATACCTACTTTAATGTGATCGGTAACATTGAAATCAGAGTCTTTTCGCATAGTCTGAATTTTTGAGATAAGCTCTCTTACAAATCCCTCAGAAATGAGTTCATCTGTAAGTTTTGTGTCAAGAGAAACTGTGACACCGTTATCGGAAAGTGAATAAGAGTCATCAATCTGCTGTGCAGAAATAAGAAGATCGTCAGCAGTAAGTTCTATATCACCGATTGAAATGGAAAGAGTGATATGTCCTTCAGTGTCAAGCTCTTTTTTTGCAGCAGAGCCATCAAGATTTTCAAGAAGTGTTCTGATTTCACCGAGCTGTTTGCCGTACTTGGGACCGAGAGTTTTAAGCTGAGGCTTAAAGATATAAGAAACAAGACCGTCTGCATTATCAGCAAAATTAACTGATTTGACATTGAGTTCATCACGGATAATTGCAGAGTACATTTCATCAAGCTTGTTATCTGAAACAACGGTAATTGAACCGAGAGGCTGACGATTTTTAATGTTCGCACCGTTTCTTGCTGCTCTGCCGAGTACGACAATGTTGAGAACAAGCTTCATGTTATTTTCAAGTTCATCATCAATGAATTTCTCGTTAACTTCGGGATAATCACAAAGGTGAACACTTTCAGGTGCTGTCTTATCAAGTGAGCAAACAAGATTTCTGTAAATGTCTTCAGCCATGAAAGGAATAAGAGGAGCAGATGCCTTTGCTATTGTAACAAGAGCTGTATAAAGAGTCATGTAAGCATTTATTTTATCTTCAGGTAATCCCTGAACCCAATAACGCTCTCTGCCTCTTCTTACGTACCAGTTTGAAAGCTCATCAACAAAGTTTTCAAGAGCCTTTGCTGATTCGGGAATACGGTAATTTGCAAGATGCTCATCAACTTCCTTCACTGTGGAGTTAAGACGTGAAAGAAGCCATTTATCCATAACACTGAGTTTATCGTAATCAAGTGTATATTTTGTTGCATCGAATTTATCTATGTTTGCATAGAGAATAAAGAAAGCATAGGTATTCCAAAGGGTTCCCATGAACTTTCTCTGACCTTCCTGAACAGCTTTACCGTAAAATCTGTTGGGAAGCCAGGGGGCAGAATTGGTATAGAAGTACCAACGGATTGCATCTGCACCATAAGTTTCAAGTGCTTCAAAGGGATCTACAGCATTACCCTTGGATTTTGACATTTTCTGACCGTTTTCATCCTGAACATGACCGAGCACGATAACATTCTTATAAGGAGCTTTATCAAAAATAAGTGTTGATATTGCAAGAAGAGAATAGAACCATCCTCTTGTCTGGTCAACGGCTTCAGAAATAAAGTCTGCCGGGAACTGTTTTTCAAAGAGCTCTTTATTCTCAAAAGGATAGTGATGCTGTGCAAAAGGCATTGAGCCTGAGTCAAACCAGCAGTCGATAACCTCGGGAACTCTCTTCATTTCCTTACCGCATTCGGGACACTTAAGTGTAACAGCGTCAATGTAGGGACGGTGAAGTTCGATATCGTCGGGACAGTTATCTGACATGGATTTTAATTCTTCAATACTTCCGATGCAGTGTCTGTGACCGCATTCGCATTCCCAGATGTTAAGAGGAGTACCCCAGTAACGGTTTCTCGAAAGTCCCCAGTCCTGAACATTTTCAATGAAGTTGCCGAATCTGCCTTTGCCGATGCTCTCAGGCATCCAGTTTATGGTATTATTGTTTTTAACAAGGTCCTCCTTAACTGCCGTCATCTTGATGAACCATGATTCCCTTGCATAGTAAATGAGAGGTGTGTCACATCGCCAACAATGAGGATAATCATGTTCAAATTTAGGAGCATCAAAGAGAGAACCGTTCTTTTCAAGGTCAACAAGTATGGGCTTGTCTGCATCCTTAACAAAAAGTCCTGCATAAGGAGTCTCTTCTGTCATTTCACCTTTTGAGTCAACAAACTGGACAAAAGGAAGACCATATCTTCTTCCGACATTAGCGTCGTCTTCACCGAAAGCGGGAGCAATGTGAACAATTCCCGTACCGTCTGTAAGGGTAACATAATTATCACAAGTAACATAATGTCCCTTGATTTTCTGCTTTTCTACAGCTTTTCCCGTACACTCGAAAAGAGGTTCATATTCTTTTCTTTCAAGTGCTGTGCCGGGGAATGTTTCAAGTATCTCGTAGGCACTCTCCCCTTCTTCTCTTTTAAGTGAACCGAGAACTTTATCAAGAAGAGCTGTTGCCATATAGTAAGTATAGCCGTCGCAAGCTTTAACTTTACAATATTCATTGTCGGGATTTACGCAAAGACCGACATTTGAAGGAAGTGTCCAGGGTGTTGTTGTCCATGCAAGGAAATATGCATCTTCGCCTTTTACTTTGAAACGGACAACTGCAGAGCGTTCTTTTACACATTTGTAGCCCTGTGCGACTTCATGAGAAGAAAGAGGAGTTCCGCATCTGGGGCAATAAGGAACTATCTTAAAGCCTTTATAGAGCAGGTCTTTTTCCCATATAGTCTTAAGAGCCCACCATTCGGATTCTATAAAATTATTATCATAAGTTACATAAGGGTCATCCATATCAGCCCAGAAGCCGACAGTGCTTGAGAAATCTTCCCACATACCCTTATATTTCCATACACTTTCCTTACACTTATCTATGAAAGGAGCAAGACCGTATTCTTCAATTTGTTCTTTTCCGTCAAGACCGAGAAGCTTTTCAACTTCGATTTCAACAGGAAGTCCGTGAGTATCCCAACCTGCTTTTCTCGGAACCATGCAGCCCTTCATTGTGCGGTAACGGGGAATCATGTCTTTGATAACACGGGTAAGAACATGACCTATATGAGGTTTGCCGTTTGCTGTGGGTGGTCCGTCATAAAAGACATAGGACTCACCTTTTGCACGGGAAGCCATACTTTTTCTGAAAATATCATTATCTTTCCAGAACTGTTCAACTTTTTTTTCTCTTTCTACGAAATTAAGATTTGCTGAAACCTTTTCGTACATGGATATACCTCCTGAAAAAATAATCCTTTGCCGCATAACAGGACAAAGGATCTTCGTTTATACCACCTATTTACATACGTTAATATGCTGTCTTATAACGGAGACTTCCGTTCAGTCCTACTATATTTCAAACCGACAACTCCAAAGTGATCTTCGGCATATTCTGTCGATACAAGGCTCTCACCTGTTCCCTGCTCTCTTTGATCTTCGATATATGCGTACTCTCTTTTTCATAGTCTTTCAATATAATATATATTAAAATAAATAATAAGGTTTGTCAAGTATTTTTTGACTTACGGCACCTATACGAAAAAAAAACATAGTATAAACTGAGGAGGAATTTTGATGATTAATAAAACCGTATCTGTAATAGGCGGAGATTCCAGACAGATTTATGCTGCAGAGCATCTGAGCTTCTTAGGTTATAAGGTCGGGATTTACGCATGTGAACATGGTAAAATCGGTGGTCAGATATATATATCAGAAAATCTGAAAAATGCTTTTGAATCAGATTTTATTATATTGCCTTTGCCTGTATCAAAAAATAGCAAAACACTCAACTCTCCCCTGTCTTCCTTGAATATTGAAATTAAAGATATTGCGGAATTGACGACAGAGAAAAATACTGTTTTTCTGGGAATGGGAAACAAATCATTAGTAAAGCTTCTTGAGGCAAGAGCAAAATTAGTATGTGATTATTATCTGATTGAAAAACTTATATATAAAAATGCATTTCTTACAGCTGAAAGTGTTCTTGGGATAATTCTTGAAAAAATTAAGGTTTCAGTAAGCGGAATGAGAGCTGCTGTGACAGGTTACGGCAGAATAAGTACTTTTTTATGTTCAATGCTTAAAGACCTTGGTGCCGATGTAACAGTTTTTGCAAGAGATTCTTTACAACGAACTAAGGCAGAACTGAGAGGACATAAAGTTTTTGATATCAATGAATTGCATGATAAAGCTTCAATTTATGATTGCATAGTTAATACTGTACCGTATCCTGTGATAGGAAATGATACAATTAAAAAAATCAGTGCAGAATGTGTACTTATTGAGTGTGCATCTGCCCCTTACGGGTTTGTTTTTGATGCTTGTGACAGGCTCAATAAAAATGTGATAAAAGCCTTTTCTCTGCCCGGCAAAAAAAGACCGAAAACAGCAGGTATTATAATAGCACAGACCATTGATGAAATTATCAAAGGAGGTTGTACTTATGAAAAAAATTAACATAGGTTTTGCTTTGTGCGGTTCATTCTGTACTTTTTCGGAAGTATTGCCTGAAATGAAAAATCTTGCAGACGAGGGACATAATATAATTCCGATAATGAGCTTCAATGCGTTTTCAACTGACACAAGATTTGGTAAGGCACAGGAGTTCAGAAGCAGAATTGAAGATATAAGCAATAATAAGATTATCGCTACAATTAATGAAGCAGAACCTATCGGCCCTAAGAAACTGTTGGATATTCTTATTATTGAACCTTGTACGGGTAATACATTGGCAAAACTTGCCAACGGTATAGCTGATACGCCTGTCACTCTTGCTGCTAAGTCGCATCTCAGAAACTCCCGTCCTGTCCTTATAGCAGTTTCTTCTAATGATGCACTTGCAGGAGCTGCTAAAAATATCGGTCATCTTATGAATTATAAGAACGTATTCTTTGTACCTCTGAGACAAGATGACCATATAAATAAACCTGCTTCTGTAGTTGCTGATTTTACAAAAACAAGTCAGGCAATGTATAAAGCACTTGAAAACATTCAGATGCAACCATTGCTTACAGAAAAAAGATAAACCTATAATAAATACTCTTGAAAACAAAGCAATAAGTTTATATACAAAAAACTTATTGCTTTGAATTTTTTGTTATTTTCTCCGCAATTTGTTTAAATACGGGGCCGCAGTCTTCAGATGCACTGCTCCCGTACTCGTTAAAGATTACCAATGTGTACTGAGGGTCTTCGTAAGGAAAAAATCCTGCAAACCATGTACACAGTATTTCATTTCCGTTTGCATCATATCGTCCTGTCTGTGCTGTTGCTGTCTTCCCTGCAGCTGTTACATTTTCAGGACATGCCGATGAACCTGTTCCGTTCAGCATATTATTATATAAACTTGTATTTATTATATCGCAGGTCTTTTCTGAGACTGAGGTATATTTATTTTCCGTTTTATAGTAACCATATATTTGCTTATTGTTATCATATAACTCATTGAGCAAATAAGGTTCTTTATATTCGCCGTTTCTTGCAAGTGCAGAATATGCGGCAGCAAGCTGTATCGGGGTAACAGTAAGCTCACCCTGTCCAAAACATAGGTTTGCAAGTTGAGAATCAGATGTAATTTCTTCGGAAGTCGGCAGATTTCCTGAAGAGGCTATAAGCGTTGTGCAAAGCTGAATTTCTTTTCCGAAGCCGAATAAATCCAGTGTTCTGATAATCTGTTCTTTACCTGCAGATATACCGATGTTAATAAAATATGTGTTGCATGAATTCTGAATTGCTGTATTTAAATCTTCCGTTCCGTGTTTATTTGAGTTATAACATTTGAAAACATTTCCTCCGGTATTATAATATCCTTTACATTCGTAAACAGAAAAGAGATTAAATCCTTCTTCAAGAGCTGCTGCTGCGATAAATGGCTTGATTACGGATCCGACAGGATAAGCATTAAGTGCTCTGTTAAGGAACGGTTGATTTTCCTTGTTGAGATATTCACCAAGATTTTCTATATCATATTCAGGTAAACTTACACTTGCAAGTATTCCTCCTGTTTCAACATCAATTACCACTGCAGCCCCGCAGGTAATATCAGAGTTTTTCATTGCTTCTTCTGTTATACGTTGTATATCCTTATCTATGGTGAGGGATATTCCTGCAGATGAATCATAGTTGTCGTTGAAAATTTCAAATCCGTTGCCTACCAATGCGTTGCCTTGTGCATTCGTTTTGAATGAGACTTTAAGTGAACCTTTAGCTTCATCAAGTATTCTGTCGAATGCCTTTTCTATGCCGCATACCCCATAGCCGGTTGAATCTGTATATCCTATAATGTGTTTACATAGCTGATTATCTGAATATCTTTTTAGTTCATAAAAATTTTTTATATAATCGGAATCTTTTTCTGCGATAGTTCCCGTTTTTATAAAAATGCCATCCTTTGCCGCTTCTGATGAAAAAAGATTCTTAATTGTGTTTGTTGTCATATTATTTGATAAAACAACGGATTTATCGGTTTTTACCGTGTTTACAAGCGGATTTCCGTTGCGGTCGTAAATATAACCTCTTGAAACTGCAAGAGTTACAGATTTTGTTGATTGTATTTCTGCAACATCAACGAGTGTATCTCCTTGAATCATAAGAATTCTGAATGATAACATTCCAAGTATGAATATAACTGAAATGAAAAGTATATGAGCCCGTTTTACTATAGTCGATTTGTTTCTCTTCAAATAATCACATCCCGTACTATTTTTGACTTATCAGGAGGTAATTATGATAAAAAAGTAAAAATCGCTTTTTATATTATTGAATTAGGCACTAAAGTATGATATTATAATAAAAAAGAAAATTACGGAGAAATTAAAATGCCTATTAAAGATATGCCTGCTTTTGTCATGTCCCATAAGCAAGTACGGTATGCCATAGGTTACTGTATTGCCAGTTGTGTATGTCTTGTTATTGAACTGATATTAATGGACAAAAATGCAATAAATATCGTTTTTGATATTATAATACCGTTTACTGCTGCAGTGTGTTTTGCTTGTTATGCCATTACTATGGCAATGGACAGACCTATAATTTTGATATGTCCCCCTACAGTGTTCTTTGTATCGCTTCTTATAAACCAGCTTATCGCTGTCGAGGTTGGAGTGAGAGATACATATCCGTTTATAACGATGATTGAAATGATTCCTTATGCATTTTTCTGTGTATGTTGTGCAACCTGCAAGTTTAAGAGAATTACTGACAGAGTTTTAAGAGTTTTCGGAATCGCTCTTGTTATTGCAAGTATAATTATTGCTGTTCTTGCAGTTTTCTTCAGAATTATTATATTTATCAACAGGACACATTATATGATGAATACTTTTGCAATGATCGCAAGTTTTTATTCAATTATTTTCATGTATTCTGCAATGATCGAACTTGTTAAAATTGCAGGTGTTGAAAAGCGTTTACGAAAGCATAACAAAAAGAAATCCGCTGTTTCTTAATGATAACAGTGGATTTCTTCATTTAATATGTTGTTTTATTCTTTATGAAAAAGCCGCTGCATTTCACAGCGGCTTTTTCTCATATTAATACTTGGGGCGTGCAATATATCCTGTATGAAGAATCTCATGAGCTTTATGAGAATTGGGCTCACCGAAATATTCAGCATAAATTGCCTTTACATCGGGATTCATGTGAGACTTTCTTACGGGAAGATTCTTGTCGTCATTGTAAAGACCTGCAGCTCTTGCAGCACGGATATCCACATTATTGTGAACTGCTGCCGGCTGAATGGGCTGACCGCCGCCATTTACACAACCGCCGGGACAAGCCATAACTTCGATGAAATCATAAGTCTTTTCACCGGACTTGATCATTTCAAGAAGTTTCTTTGCATTTGCAGTACCGGAGGTAACGGCAACTCTGATTTCGTTTCCTGCGATAGTGTAAGTTGCTTCTTTGATGCCTTCAACACCTCTTACTTCATTGAATTCAAGCTTTTCAAGTTCTTCACCTGTAAGAGTTTCATAAGCTGTACGAAGAGCAGCTTCCATAACACCGCCTGTAGCACCGAAGATGGTACCTGCACCTGAGCCGAGGCCGAAGGGAGCATCATATTCTTCATCGGGAAGCTGATTGAAGAGGATACCTGCCTTCTTAATCATTCTTGCAAGTTCTCTGACTGTGATAACTGCATCAATATCAGCGAGACCTTCAACTGCTGTATGGTCAAGTCTTTCAGCTTCAAACTTCTTAGCTGTACAGGGCATTACACTTACAACATAGATGTCTTTAGGATCAATACCCATCTTTTCAGCATAGTATGTCTTTGCAACCGCACCGAACATACCCTGAGGTGACTTACAGGAAGAAAGGTTAGGAATAAATTCGGGATAGTAAGTTTCACAGAACTTGATCCATCCGGGTGAGCAGGAAGTGATAAGAGGAAGATTTTCCTTCTTCTCATATCTGCCGAGGAATTCTGTTGCTTCTTCCATGATTGTAAGGTCAGCAGAGAAATTGGTATCGAATACCTTATCAAAGCCGAGAGCTCTGAGAGCAGCAACGAGCTTACCTGTAACAACAGTGCCCATTTTATAGCCGAATTCTTCGCCGAGACCTACTCTTACAGCAGGAGCAGTCTGAACGATAACATGCTTTGTGGGGTCATTGATTGCCTCAAGAACCTTCTGAGTGTCATCTCTTTCTGCAATAGCACCTGTGGGACAAACAGTGATACACTGACCGCAGGAAATACAGGAGACTTCACCGAGGGGCTTTTCAAAAGCACAACCGATATGAGTATCAAAGCCTCTGGCGTTGGCACCGATTACGCCGACACCCTGATTCTTTTCACAGACAGCTACGCAACGACGGCAAAGGATGCACTTTTCATTGTCTCTGTACATGTGAGAAGCAGAAGCATCAATAACTGAAGAAGTCTTAGCACCTGAAAAAGCAGTTTCGGTATCTATGCCGTAATCATGGCAAAGCTTCTGAAGTTCGCAGGAACCTGAACGAACACAGGAAAGACATTCCTTCTTATGATTTGAAAGTATAAGCTTAAGAGTTGTTCTTCTTGCTTCTATAACATCGGGAGAGTTTGTATAAATCTCCATACCCTCATTTACGGGGAATACACAAGCAGCAACAAGGCTTCTTGCACCTTTAACTTTAACAACGCAGATACGGCAGGCACCGATTTCGTTGATTTCTTTGAGGAAGCAGAGAGTAGGAATCTCTATTCCTGCCATACGGGCAGCTTCAAGAATAGTGCTGCCGGCGGGAACGGTATAGTCTCTGCCGTTAATTTTAATGTTTACATCAGCCATTTTTCCGTTCCTCCTTATTTCTTGATAATGGCATTGAACTTGCACTTTTCGATACAAGCACCACACTTGATACACTTGGACTGGTCAATTACATGAGGATTCTTTACGCTGCCTGAAATTGCACCAACGGGACAAACTCTGGAACAAGCTGTACATCCTTTACATTTATCTTCAACAATAACGATTGAAAGAAGTTTCTTACAAACGCCTGCGGGACATTTCTTGTCAACAACGTGAGCAATATATTCGTCCTTGAAACGCTTGTATGTAGAAAGGACGGGATTGGGAGCTGTCTGACCGAGACCGCAAAGGGAGTTGTCTTTGATGTAATTACAAAGAGCTTCCATTTCATCGAGGTCTTCGAGTGTACCCTGACCGTTTGTAATCTTCTCAAGAATTTCATAAAGTCTCTTTGTACCGATACGGCAGGGAGTACACTTACCGCAGGACTCATCAACTGTGAATTCAAGGAAGAACTTAGCAATATCAACCATACAGGTGTCCTCGTCCATAACGATAAGTCCGCCTGAACCCATCATAGCACCCTGTGCTACAAGGTTATCATAGTCGATTTCGATATCAAGCATGGAAGCAGGAAGACATCCGCCGGAGGGACCGCCTGTCTGAGCTGCCTTGAATGTCTTGCCTCCCGGAATGCCGCCACCGATTTCTTCGATAACTTCACGAAGAGTAGTACCCATGGGGATTTCAACAAGACCTGTGTGGTTTATTTTACCGCCGAGTGCGAATACCTTTGTACCCTTTGACTTTTCAGTACCCATGGTATTGAAGAATTCAGCACCGTGAAGAAGTATCTGAGGAATGTTAGCAAATGTTTCAACATTGTTTTCTGTTGTGGGCTTGCCGAAAAGACCTTTAACTGCAGGATATGGAGGACGGGGACGAGGCTCACCACGGTTACCTTCAATGGAAGTCATAAGAGCAGTTTCTTCACCGCAAACGAATGCACCTGCACCGAGACGGATAAAGAGATCGAAATCAAAGCCTGAACCGAAAATATCCTTACCTAAAAGTCCATAGGCACGGGCATCATCTATAGCCTTCTGAAGACGGGCAACAGCAATGGGATATTCTGCACGGACATAAACATAACCTTCTGTAGCACCTGTAGCATAACCGCAGATAGTCATAGCTTCAACGATGGCGTGGGGGTCACCTTCAAGAACGGAACGGTCCATGAATGCACCGGGGTCGCCTTCGTCAGCGTTACATACAACATACTTCTGGTCAGCCTGATTCTTAGCTGTGAAACTCCACTTGAGGCCTGTGGGGAATCCGCCGCCGCCACGGCCGCGAAGACCTGAATCCATAACAACTTTGATAACATCTTCAGGCTTCATTTCTGTAAGACATTTACCGAGTGCTGCATAACCGTCCATAGCGATGTATTCATCAATGCTTTCGGGATTGATAACACCGCAGTTACGAAGAGCAACTCTCTTCTGCTTTGCATAGAAAGTTGTATCATTAAGGGAAACATTACCGTGTTCAATAACTGTGCCTTCAGCAACTTCGTTATAAACAAGGCGTTCGACAACTCTACCCTTAAGAAGATGTTCGGTAACGATTTCCTCAACATCCTTTTCTTCTACCTGGCTGTAGAATGTTCCGTCGGGGTAAACGATAACAACGGGACCGAGTGCACAAAGACCGAAACAGCCTGTTCTTACGACCTTGACTTCGTCAATAAGACCGTTTTTTTCGATCTGAGATTCAAATTCGGCGATAAGCTTATTACTGCCGGATGAAGTACAACCGGTACCGCCGCAGATCAATACCTGTGCGCGAATCATAATTTATACCTCCAATATATCACTTCAAATTTTACTATATCAGATATTGCTGATTGTATATTCAGCGATAACTTTTCCGCCCTTAAGGTGCTTTTCAGCAATTTCTTTTGCCTTTTCGGGAGTCATTTTAACATAAGTAACCTTTTCTTTTCCTGCTTCGAAAATTTCAACAACGGGTTCAAACTGGCAAATACCGATACAACCGGTTTGGGTAACGGTTACTTTGTCACTGAGTTCAAGATTGTTGACTTCTTCAACAAATGCATTGAGTACAGGTCTTGCACCTGCTGCAATACCACAAGTAGCCATACCTACAACTACTCTGATATCGGAGCTTCCTTCACGAAGTACAACTTTGTTCTGCATTTTTTCTTTGATTGCTGCAAGTTCTGCTAATGACTTCATAAAAATGTTCCTTTCATGTTTTAAGTGTATTGTTGTTTAATAATAACCAATTTCATTATATTGTTCTTTAAGATACTCCCCTATCCATACAATTACTTCAAAGGTGTCAAGAGGAACATCCCCGAGAACTTCTTTTAAGGTATCGGTATCAAGAGATACGCAACCTTTATGCGTTTTGTGGTCAAAAATCCATCTTATAGATGGCTGTCCTTGTATAAGGACTGTAAGTGTTGATACTATATCTCCAAGCGGTGTAAAATCGAGATGATCTTTATAAAAAAGAGCATAAACTTCTGTTCCGTGGTCATTTATATACTCGTCTTCATGGCGTGAAGTTATACTGAAAGTTCCGTTTGTCTGCTGTGCAGCAAGCATAAAAAGAGGAATACCAAGTCCTACTTTTCTGGTGGTTCTCGTAGTTGTAAACGGATTTGTTACATTATCTAAAAAATCCTTTTTCATACCACTGCCGTTGTCAATAATTTTTATTGACAATGTATTTTCAGTCTCTTCAAGCATTATTCTGATAACATCAGCTTTTGCTTTAACTGAATTCTGGGCAATATCCAGAATATTCAGTGACAGTTCTTTCACGTATTCTCACCTCTCAGTACCCTGAATAATTCTTTTCTTACTAAATCTCCTGAGTACGGTTCATCATCAAGCTCAAGGTAATACTTCTTATCTCTTATATCCCATAAATAATGGGCATCTGAAGAAACAAGAGGAAGTCTTGTATTAAGAGCGGGATATTTTTCGCAGTATTCAGAGATTTTACTGCCGTCATGAAAACCTGCACACAGAAAATTTTCGTCATCAGGAAATATACCGAGTGTGGCAATTATACCGTTCGCTTCTCTGTCAACATGGGCAGGATAACATATTCCGCCGTGTTCTTTTACAAGCCGCGGGGCGTCATCAACACTGATATCTGTTGCATTTGAAAGTAAAAACTTCTCTGTAGCAATTACCTCGTCATTACCATCCATAATAATTTGTTCCCCGAAAATATCAACCCTGTTGGGGATGAGTATTCTGTGGTTCTGAAGTAATGTATCAAAAGATAATGCGTCATTGAGATTTTCAAAAAGACAGACAAGATGAATGTCTTCTGCAGTTGTGAGCTCCATACCTGCTACAGGGATAATACCGTTTTTTTTCGCAGCTTCAAAAAATGCAGGACAGTTCCGTGCAGAATTATGGTCTGTCAGGGCAACGATATTAAGACCTGCAAGAGTTGCCATTCCTGCGATATTATTCGGTGTCATATCATCATCTCCGCAGGGAGACAGACATGAATGTATGTGAAGATCATAATAATATCTGTTCATATATCATTGCATATTCTGACAGCGGTATTATAAGCAGTATCTGCTGTTGCGAGAATATTTACACCTTTGGCATTTGCTGTATCTATGACAGATGCATCAGGCTTAGCACCATCTGCAACAATAACTGCAGAAACATCGCTGAGAGCAGCAACTGCTGCAATATTGACATTTGTCATAATAGTTATCCATGCATTGCCTGCCTGAGCACGACCCATGACCCAACTCAGAAGGTCACCAACATATCCGCCCGAAATTTCTTTGTCAGGTTCAGGAAGCGATAATACTTCAAATGAGTACTTTTCAGCAAGTTGTTTAACTGTCATTTTCGGTCGCCTCACTGTTTTCTGAAATTTTTGTATGTTCAAGAACAACACATTTCCGGTCATCATTTATTCCTCTGACCACATCTTCTGCGAAAGCTCTGCATGTAGGGGCACCGCAGGCTCCGCAATCAATGCCGGGAAGAGTCTTTTTTAATTCCTGAATACGTGCCATCATTCTCATTGATTCGGAAAGACTGTCGCTGAGACGGGATATCGGGGTGTAGTTCGGCAATGAATCGGTAATAAAACTGTCGGGAATATACTTTACATCATTTCGTAAAAAGTTCCTGGAGACAGGCATATACCTTCTGACTGTTTGTAATCTCGTTTTTGCAATAAACGGATTTTCTATAGTCATTACTCCGCCGACGCAGCCACCGATACATGCATTGAGTTCAACAAACTCAATCTGAGGAATGTTACCGTTTTCAATGGATTCAAGAACCTGAATACAATTCTCAATTCCGTCAGCAAATAAATAACTGTCGTTTAATATTGCTGATGATTCTCCGCCGGAGGAAGCCCATCCTATGCCTATCATTCCTGCTTCTGAAGAAATCTGAGGGGTAACATTTTTTTTCATTGCACTAAGCAACATAAAATATATATCGCTCAGTGAAACCACAACATCTACATTGCTTTTATAATCACCGTATCCGTTTCTGATATAGCTTACTTTTGCAGCACAAGGAGAGATGAAGAATACTCCGATATCCTCGTCTGAAAATTCGGGATGCTGCTCTTTAGCTTTCTTTTTTGCTTCAGCAGCTGCTATTTCCATCGGGGGAAGCAAAGGTAAAATGTTATCTTTAAGATACGGAAATCTCAGTGATATAAGTCTTGAAATAACGGGACACGCCGAACTGATAACTGGTTTTTTGATTGCATCAGATTTAAGATACACTCTTGTATATCCTGAAACGATTTCTGCAGCTTTGGCAACTTCATAAACATCATCAAAACCAATGTCGCAAAGTCCCTGCAAAACTGAATCAACGTCATCAAGTCCGTCAAACTGACCGAATAATGCAGGTGCAGGCAGAGCAATTTTCCACTTATAATGAAGATAGTGCTCAAACTTGCTGCACATTGCCTTTTTAGCCTTATGAGGACATACACGGATACATTCACCACAGTCTATGCATCTGTCAGTATTTATTTCTGCGTGACCGTCCTTTATTCTTATTGCCTCTGTGGGACAGTGCCTTATACAAGTTGTACAGCCTGTACATTTGTCCACATCGAGAACAACAGAGTGTCTGTAAGAATTCAAACCATCACCTTATTTACTTGAGGTAAACACACATCGTAATTGTCGTTCCGACTCCGACTTTAGATTCAATTTTCATTTCATCAGTATATCTTTTCATGTTAGGAAGTCCCATTCCGGCACCGAAGCCAAGTGAGCGGACATTTTCGGTTGCGGTAGAATAGCCTTCCTGCATGGCAAGATCAATATCGGGGATACCCGGACCTTTATCGGCAAGAATGATTTCAACTTTATCTTCATATACGTTGATATCTGCTTCCCCGCCGCCGGCGTGTATTACCATATTTATTTCGCCCTCGTAAAGAGCAATGGAAATCTGCCTTATAATTTCAGGCGGAAGCCCCAGTCTTCTGAGGTTCTTTTTGGTCTGTACTGATGCCTGTCCTGCTGATACAAAATTATCGCCGTCGACATCAAAATGGAAATTCAGTGATTCACTCATATTCTGGTACCTGTCAATCCATTGTTATATAGAGTTCCGCAGGCATCGTACATACGCATGTCAGTGGCAAGCAGTGCGATTCCGCTTTCTCTTGCAGCCTCCACCATTTCGGGAGTCGGACGCTTGGAGCGAACAAATACAATGCAAATCATATCCATCATTTCTGCAGTTCTGATTACCTGTAAATTTACAAGTCCGGTCATAAGTACAGCCTGATCCTTGACAAAAGCAAGAACATCACTCATCATATCACTTCCGCATGCAGAGTGAACGTCTTTTTCAAGGAACTCTTCTCCGCAAAGAATATCCGCATCAAGCAATTCTTTTAAGGTACTGATTTTCATATTTTTTTTCCTTCGGCAAACAAGCCATTATTCGTACTTAGCAAGGATTCCTGGAATCATATCAGCAGTAAGTCTGCCATAAACATCGTCATTAATTGTCATAACGGGAGCAAGGCCGCAAGCACCGATACAACGGCATGCTTCTATTGAGAACTTACCGTCTTCGGAGCATTCACCTGCTTCAACGCCGAGTGTCTCACAGATTTTATCAAGAACCTGCTGTGCACCCTTAACATAGCAAGCAGTGCCGAGACAAACTGAAATATTATATTTACCTTTGGGAGAAAGTGCAAACTGAGCATAGAAAGTTGCAACACCGTATACTTTTTCTACGGGTACATCAAGTCCTTCTGCTATTTTACACTGAACTTCATAAGGAAGATATCCGTATATGGCCTGGGCATCCTGCATTACTGCCATAAGACGGCTTTTGTCGCCATTTGCAGCAGCTATTGCTTCTTCAAGTTTTGCAGCCTGCTCGGGAGTGTCGACAAAAGGAAGTTTACTGATTTTTTTCTCCATTCTTTATTTCCTCCATTCGATTTTTGGTGAAATTAATAATAACGGCACATAGCCATTCATTGTGTATTATATCATAATGTTTTTTTTAAGTCTATAGGAAAAATAAAGAAAATTGACTTTTTTGTTATATTTTTAACAAATTTTTCATTTATTTTCAATTTAACTCTTTTTGCTCTTGTAAAGTTTGTCCGGAATATGTATAATGTAACAGAAAAAATATTTGGAGGAATAAATTATGGATAAGAAAATTCTTGTTGAAACTTCTGCAAGACATGTTCATGTATCAAAAGAAGACCTTGAGGTTCTTTTCGGTGAAGGTTATGAGCTTACAAAGAAAAAGGATCTTTCTCAGCCCGGTCAGTATGCATGCGAAGAAAGAGTTCAGGTTATAGGCCCCAAGAGTTCTTTCCCCGGTGTTTCAATTCTCGGTCCCGTTCGTAATGCAACTCAGATTGAGATTTCTGCTTCTGATGCACGTTCTATCGGTGTTACAGCTCCCGTAAGAGAATCAGGTGATATTGCTTCTTCAGGTGCATGTAAGCTTGTAGGCCCCAAGGGTGAAGTTGAAATCAGCGAAGGTGTTATAGTTGCAAAGAGACATATTCACATGACAAGTGCTGATGCTGAAGAATTCGGACTTTCCGATAAGCAAGTTGTAAGTGTAAAAATTGAATCCCCCGAACGTACACTTACTTTTGGCGATGTTGTTGTAAGAGTAAATGATAATTTTGCACTTGCAATGCACATTGACACTGATGAAGCTAATGCAGTTCTTGCCGGCGGCAATGCAATGGGTGAAATCATTAAATAAGTTAAAAAAGTCATTTCCGCGAAAAATACGGAAGTGACTTTTTTTGATTGAGCATCCAGCTATATTTAATAATTCATAAATAAAAAGAGTCGGTCTGCTAAACCGGCTCTTTAATTTATCTGCGAGCAGTGTGAATGATACCACAACTGTTGCATACGCTTCTCATTCCTATCAGATCTCTGATAAACTGAACTAAATCGTATACAAAACGGCTGACCCTATTTGTGTGGTGGCAAATGCAGTGACAGTCGGATGAGTCAATTTTGTCTTCATCATCAGTGCTATCATTGTCAGTAGTAGTCTCGTCGTCGTAAATGTCTTCTTCAGTGGTTGTTTCATCATCTGAAACATCTTCTTCTGTAGTTGTTTCATCATCTGAAACATCTTCTTCTGTAGTTGTTTCATCATCTGAAACATCTTCTTCTGTGGTTGTTTCGTCATCTGAAATGTCTTCTTCTGTAGTAGTCTCGTCAACTGAAACATCAATTTTGATGTAAAATCTTCTGCAGGCATAACAGTTGAAATATTCACCGTCTTCAGACATTTCAATATCAAGATGGTCTGCGGGATCAGTGCTGAAAACATCACATACAGCTTCGTTTATTTCAATTTTTATGCAGAATCTTCTGCAGGCATAACAGTTGAAATATTCACCATCTTCAGACATTTCAACATCAAGATGATCTGCAGGGTCACCGCTTTCTGCTACACAAAGCCTTTCAGGGGCAGCTGCAGCATCATTGCTGACTGCAAAAACTGTAAACATGGATGTGCATACCATAATTAATGAAATGACTATGCCGAGAGTTCTTTTGATTGTGCTCATAAAAATTCCTCCTTCTGTATTTCCATTATATTTTGCACAATTTATCATATCAAAAATTAATTTTTATTGCAACATTAATTTGTAAATTTTAACAAGTCCTACTATTTATACTGATAATATTTTGAATTCTGCTATGTAATTGGTGAAATTACACATATTATAATATTTTATTCAAAAAAATTAACACTATTTCCTTTAGAAAAAACAGTTTATTTTAAGTATGTTTTACAAACATAAAATTCTCATTTTCGGTGAAATATATAATTGCGGAGGTGATTTGTTGAAAGCAAAAATAAAAAAATATATCTTGTATATTCCAATAGTTTCCCTGCTATTGTGCGGTCTTGTATTTTCTCTGATACTTATTCCGTCAGAGGAATATTTATTTCTTAAAACGAGCAGTATTTCTTCTTCAGAATTTGTCAGCAGTATTTTCAAGGGACAAGTTCAGAAGTATGAATTCTTGTTGTCGCAATTTTGTGCTGAAAAAGATGATAATTCATTAACAGTAAACACGAATCATTATAATAATTCAAGAAAAACAGTAATAGCCGGCGGAGAGCTTATTGGACTAAAACTTAAAACCAAAGGTGTGGTTATCGTTGGTACAGAAAAGTTTGAATGTGAGAACGGAATGGCAGATCCATCGGCTGAGGCAGGAATTCTTGTCGGAGATATCATTGTTAGTATTGACGGTCAGGAAGTTTATAATAATATTGAACTTTCGACTATTATTGAAAATTCGGCAGGAAAAACATTGAATTTTAATATTTTGAGAAACGGTAATAGTCTTTGTCTGAACTTTACACCAGTGAAATCATCTTTGACGGGCTTATATAAAGGCGGATTATGGGTACGTGATTCTACCGGCGGTATAGGTACTCTCACTTATACTGATTTGGAAAGCGGAACTATTGCAACTCTCGGCCACGGAATTTATGATGTAGATACAAAAGAATTGCTGCCTGTTGATTCAGGTGAGGTATATTCAGCAAACCTAAACGGTGTAAAAAAAGGAACAGGTGGAACAGCAGGTGAACTGATAGGAAGTATAGGCTCGGAAAATTACGGAGAGATTACCGTTAACTGCGAAAACGGAGTTTATGCAGATTCATATTATATAGCACATTCTGATGATGTTTATCCTGTTGCTTATCCAGAAGAAATTACAACGGGAAAAGCTCAGATAATATCAACTGTCGCAGGCAATACAAAGAAATACTATGATATTGAAATTAAAAAAATAGATACGGATTCAGATAATAAAAATCTGATTGTTGAAGTAACGGATGATGAACTTCTTGATATTACGGGCGGTATCGTACAAGGCATGAGTGGCTCCCCTATTATTCAGAATGATATGATTGTCGGAGCCGTAACTCATGTTTTTCTTAATGACCCTACAAAAGGTTATGGAATAATTATTGAAAATATGCTTGAAGCGGCAAAATAGGTAAAAAACATATTGTTTCAGTACAAAGTGTTTCTGAAGCAATATGTTTTTTAATTAAGGTTGCACTTAAAAAATTAAACTGTTATAATATCGTAAAAACTATGGAGGAATTTTATGGTATTCCTGATTCTTGCAATAGTAAGCAGTTCGTTGATATCAGTATTGATGCGTTTTAGCAGCAACAAAATCAGTTCTGAACTTAGTATGCTTTCTGCCAATTACATAGTATGTGCTTTTCTCGGAGTGATATTTGCAGACTTTGATGTTTTTCCTTATAAAGCAAACTCTTTTTCTGTGACGTTATTTCTTGGCATAATTACGGGTGCTTTGTATCTTATAAGTTTTATCCTTCTGCAAAAAAATACCGTTAAAAACGGTATGGTTTTGTCTTCGGTATTTATAAAACTTGGACTTCTTGTTCCGATGGTGTTATCAGTATTTCTTGGAGAAATGCCATTACCTTTGCAGATAGCAGGATTTATAATTGCTATCGGAGCAATAATCCTTATAAACTTAAAGAATGATGAAAGAAAAAAGCGTTCTTTCGGCTTAGGGCTCATAGTTCTGCTTCTTGCAGGCGGATGTGCTGATGCAATGTCTAAAGTTTACGAATACATTGGCAGTATCGCCTTATCTTCTCAGTATCTTATTTATACCTTTTTTACGGCATTTCTTATTTGTACTTTTCTTGCAATGCTAAAAAAAGAGTGTCCGGGTAAAAGGGAAATGTTTTACGGATTTTTTATAGGAATTCCAAACTTCTTTTCATCAAAGTTTTTACTTGCTGCATTAAATGAATTGCCTGCAGTGGTCGTTTATCCGACTTTCAGTGTTGCAACAATATTAATTGTAACTCTAACAGGTACGGTTGTTTTTCGTGAAAAACTGAATAAACTTCAATGGTTTGCAATGCTTTTAATTCTCTGTGCATTGGTATTGTTGAATATTTCGTGAAATGATACAGACTTGCTTATGTCGGGTCTGTATCATTTATTATTTTCCATTTCTGTTGCATTATGACACAGGGGGAATACTCATCTTCTTTGCAATAGAACACGGTAAGTATACTTCCGTCGTCAAGTTCAACAGAACAAGGATATCCAAGGTCACCGCTGACACCGTTTGCATATATTGTATAGTTTTTATCCCATGATTTTCCGCCATCAGTTGAAAACATGGCTCTTATTTCATAAGGAGCTTGTCTGTAACCGTAAAGAGAAATAAGTACGCCTGAGGAATGCTCAATAAGATGACATGGGGCACCACCATAGTCAGGCAGTAATTTTTCGGGGACAGACCATGTTTTGCCCTTATCATGAGAAATTGTCTGATAGGTCGTAAAATTCGGTTCTGTTCTTATATGGCAAATCAGTGACCCGTCAGAAAGTTCAAGCATATATGGTTCACATGCCTTTAATATGCTGCCGTTTTCTGTTATATCCGGAACTCTTCCGACAAATTCTGTTTTTCCTGTTTTTGTGTCAATTTTATAAGCTGCTACATATTCGTCAAAATCTTCAACATTATTATTTCTGTAAAAATTTGAGCCGACCCATAACACAGTTCCGTCGGAAAGCTCCACCGGACCGTGAGGAGAGGTAACTGGACTTTTGTGAATTTTTCCGAAGGTCACTCCCCCGTCAAAGCTTATGCGGAAATTAGAACCGATTGCCGCGTCCTCCTCGGCATCAGTTATTGAATCGAGATAAGAATAAATATAATTTTTTCTTTTTTCTTCGTGAGCCCTGCCGTGGTATCGCTGCATTTTACGTGTATTATTAAAGGATGTTACAATAAGTCCGTTATCTCCAAAAGTACAAAGTCCCACATCTCTGTCATCAAGTACGGTATCTATAACACTTATCGGAGGAGAAAATGTTTTTCCTGCATTTTGAGAGTATGCAATAACTCCCTTTCCGAAGGGACAAATATGTTCGAGTCTGAAGCCCGATGCACCCGCAATAATTTTTCCGTCGGAAAGTTTTACCACAGAGGGCCAACCGAAATAATTATGCTTTGAAAAGGGATTTGACATAATAACTTCAGGTTTACCTATAAGCTCAATTTTCATAATTATAATCCTTTTACCTTTTTATTAAATTGTACAATATCCGACAGAACAAATCAAGCACATAAATGAAAGAACCCGCCGAGATTATCGACGGGCACATATCAGATAATTACTTTATTTCACAGAGGCTTACAGGTCTGTGTTCTGCGACAGATTTCTTTGCTGCAAGGCCAATCTTTACAGACTGCATACCTGCATGGATACCAACGGGAACTTCTGTGTTGTTTTCACAGGCATCAACAAACTGACGCATTTCTTCAGAGAAAGAGCCCATATATCTTTCAAGGAAGAAGAAGAGTGGCTTCTCCCCTGTTACACCGTTTTCATCGGCAATAACAGCAGTTGAAAGAGTATCATTTGCAGTTGCAACCATACCCTTTGAACCGAAGAGTTCGGCTCTCTGATCGTAACCGTAAGCTGCACGGCGGGAGTTGTCGATAACAGCCAGTGCACCGTTTGTCATCTTCATTGTAATAATTGCTGTATCAACATCGCCCTGTTCACCAATGGCAGGGTCAACGAGAACTGCAGAATTTACATAAACTTCTTCAACATCACTGTTTGTAAGGAAACAAGCCATATCAAAATCATGGATAGTCATATCAAGGAAGATGCCGCCTGATACAGCTATATACTTGGGGTTGGGAGGCTCGGGGTCACGGGAAGTAATTTTAAGAATGTGAGCTTCACCGATTTTACCTGCATCATAAGCTTTTCTTATAGCGGCAAAGTTGTGGTCAAAACGGCGGTTGAATCCTACCTGGAACTTAATTTCCGGATGCTTTGCCAGAGCGTCTGCAACAGCCTGAATCTTTTCTATAGAATGATCAACGGGCTTTTCACAGAAAACATGTTTTCCTGCTTCAATAGCTTCAATAGAAATGGATGAATGAGTGTCTGTTGAAGAACAAACAAGAACTGCATCAATTTCTTTATCTTCAAGAATCTTCTTGTAATCTGTATAAATATCTTTTACACCGAAGTTTTCACAGAAAGCCTTTGTTTCGTCGTTCATAAATGGGTCTGCGACAGCCTTTACGGTTGCGTTTTTTACGTGATAGGAAATTGATTCAAGATGAACCTTACCGATTCTTCCTGCACCTATAATACCGATTGTAAGCATAGTTTATTTCTCCTTATAGTTTAAATTGTGCCGTCCCATGTGGAAACAGCCGTATTTGTCTTTTCTTCTTCATCGAACCAACGCTGTGTTACGCACTTGCTTTCAGTAAAGAAGCGGTATGCATCCTTGCCGAGGCAATGAAGATCGCCGAAGAAGGAATCCTTATGACCTGCAAAGGGGAAGAACCCTATCGGCACGGGAATACCGACATTGACACCGACCATACCACCGTGGGTATGACGAACAAACTCTCTTGCAAAATAGCCATTCTGTGTAAATATAACAGAGCCGTTTGCATAGGGGTTGTTATTCATAATTTCAAGACCTTCACGGAAAGTCTTGCATCTCTTGATTGAAAGGACGGGACCGAAAACTTCGTCTCTGCCGATTGTCATTTCTTCAGTAACGTTATCAAAAATTGTGGGACCGACATAATAGCCGTTCGGGAAGCCTTCAACCTTGCAGTCTCTGCCGTCGAGAACAAGTGTTGCACCTTCTCTGATGCCCTTGTCAATGTCGGCAATAACCTCATCATAGTGCTTTTTATATGTAATGGGACCGAGCTTTGAAGTCTTATCAACTGCGGGACCGACTTTAATCTGAGAAGCCTGTTTCTTGAGTTCTGAAACAAATTCATCAGCTATTGCTTCTTCAACAACACAGCATGAAAGAGCCATACATCTCTGACCTGCACAACCGTAAGCGGAATTTATGATACCTGCAACAGTTCGTTCAATGGGTGCATCGGACATAACAAGTGCGTGGTTCTTTGCCTGACAAAGTGCCTGAACACGTTTGCCGTTTGCGGCAGCCTTTTGATAGATAAGCTTTCCGACAGGTGTAGAGCCTACAAAAGTGATTCCCTTTACATCAGGATGTTCAAGTATAAGATCAATTTCTTTTCTTGAACAGGTAACTACATTTATAACACCGTCGGGAAGTCCCGCTTCTTTATAAAGTTCAGCAATGCGAAGTGCTGTTCTCGGTGTAAGAGATGCGGCTTTGAGAACCATTGTATTACCCGTAGCAACGCATACGGGAACCATCCAACCGAAAGGAATCATAGCAGGGAAATTTACGGGTACTATGCCTGCAAAAACCCCCATTGATTCACGATATAAAACTGTGTCAAAGCCTTTTGATGCATCCATAAGGCTCTCGCCCATCATGAGTGAGGGCGCCTGAATTGCAAGTTCGGTTCCTTCTTTTGCTTTGAGAACATCACCTTCAGCTTCTGCCCATACCTTGCCGTTTTCTTCAGCAACGAGGCGGGTAAGCTCTTCCATGTGCTCCATTATAAGCTCTCTTACCTTGAAAAGAATCTGAGAACGCTTGATTGCTGGAGTTGCACTCCATGAGGGATATGCTGCCTTTGCAGCTGCGATAGCTTCATTTACTTCGTCAGCTGTGCAGCAGGGAGCATATCCTGTGATTTCTCCTGTTGAGGGGTTATGAAGGTCATAATAAACCTCGGTCTTTGATTCAATATATTGACCGTTACAAAAATATTTTAATTTTTCAGCCATTTATATTCTCCTTTAGTATTAAAGTCCTGCCTTTTCAGCAATATATTTTCTTGCTTTAAGTGCATATTCAAAAGGATTTGCGATTGCTGGATCCTGCTCTGCTTCAACAAGCACATATCCTTCATAGCCTGTTTCTGCAAGTACATCGAATATGGGTGCAAAATCAATGGCACCGTCACCGGGAACGGTAAATGTTCCGAGTCTTACCCCCTGTAAGAAGCTTAATTTTTCTTCTTTTACCTTGGATATAACATCAGGACGGATATCTTTAAGGTGCACGTGCTTGATTCTCTTTGCATACTTTTTAAGCACAGCCATATAATCTTCTCCGCAGTATGCAAGATGACCCGAGTCGAAAAGAAGGCTGAAAAGCTCGGGATCTGTATTTTCCATAAGTCTGTCAATTTCAGCTGCTGTCTGAACAACGGTTCCCATGTGGTGATGGAAAGTAAGAGCTATTCCCATATCCTTTGCAACTTTTCCGAGCTTGTTAAGCCCTGTCGTGAGCATATCCCATTCATCATCATTCATAACATATTTGTCATCAAAGATTGAAAGCTCAGTTCCCTGAATGGAATGTCCCTGTTCGGAAACACCGACAACCTTTGCACCCATTTCTTTTAAGAATGTGATGTGTTTGATGAATTCTTTTTCTGTCTCTTCATAGGGCTTTGTAGTAAGGAATGTTGAAAACCATGCATTACAAATCTGCATTCCGCGAAGGTCAAGTGCCTTTTTGAGAACAGCTGTATCTTTAGGATACTTGTTGCCGACTTCACAGCCTGTAAATCCTGCGAGTGCCATTTCGGAAACGCACTGCTGGAATGTGTTTTCTGCTCCAAGGTCTGGCATATCGTCATTTGTCCAACCTATAGGGGCTATACCGAGTTTTACTTTGTTTTTATTGAGCATATCAATATCTCCTTGCCTTTTCAAGATTTTCTGCTTTATTTTTATATGCATTCCTTACGGAATCCTTTGATGAAGTTGAAGCAATACCCACATGCCACCAGGCATCATAGCCGTCTGTCATTGATTTGGGAAGTACTTTTATGTCAATAAGAGTTGAAACGGTCTGTTTTTTACTGTCTTCCAGTGCAGCAGCCAGTTCATCCATGGTTCTTACGGAATAAGTCTTCACACCGTAGCCGGCTGCTGACATTGCAAAGTCAATGGGCATCAGGTCTCCTAAAAGCTCTCCGTTTTCATCTCTTTTTCTAAACTCTGTTGCAAGATTGCCGATACCGTTACTCATCTGAAGATTGTTTATGCAACCAAATCCTGCATTATCAAAAAGAAGTACATTTATTTTCTTACCTTCCTGAATTGAGGTTACAAGTTCGGAATGGAGCATAAGATAGCTTCCGTCTCCGCAGAAAGCATATACTTCCCTGTCAGGCTCTGCCATCTTTGAGCCGAGTGCACCTGCGATTTCATAGCCCATACAGGAATAGCCGTATTCCATATTGTATGTATCTCTCACATCAGAAGTCCACATTCTTTGCATACATCCGGGAAGAGAACCTGCGGCGGCAACTGCAATGGCATCATCGGCAATATTATTTCTGATATAAGCGAGTGCTGCGGTCTGAGTTACGGCACCTTTATACATATCAACAAATTCGGGAATAGTCTTTTCGTATCTTGCCTTTATCAGAGGCTCAAAATTTTCGTTATATGAATAAGCAGAAAGAATATCCATTTCCTTTGCCCAATCAGCTTTTGCATCTGCAATTTCAGTCGTATATTCTGTCTTATATCCCTTGTCGGAAAGTATTTTATCAAGCTTTTCAACAGTAAGCTTTGCGTCACCGACACATTTTACGGCATCAAGCTTATAAGCATCAAAGCGGTCTGTGTTAATTGTTACAAACTTTACATCAGGATTCTGATACAGTGATTTTGATGCTGTTGTAAAATCGGAGAATCTTGTACCGATGCCTATTACAACATCGGCAGCCTTAGCGATTCTGTTAGCCGCAAGATTACCTGTAACACCTACACCGCCGAGATTATGGGAATGGGAAGAAAGAACCGCACTCTTGCCGTTTTGCGTCTCAGCGAGTGCAATATTGAATTTTGCACAGAAATCTTCAACGGTTTTACCTGCTTCCGAATATCGCACACCGCCGCCTGCTATAAGAAGGGGCTTTTTTGCTGAGAGAATAATTTCAGCTATGTCCTGAAGTTCATCGTCTGCGGGGTTTATTCTTGTTATTTTATGTACTCTTTTAGCAAAGAATGCTTCGGGGAAATCATAGCTCTCCCCTTCTACATCTTGACAAAGTGAAATACAGACTGCTCCTGTGTTTGCTGTATCTGTAAGTACTCTCATAGCATTTATCATTGCACTCATAAGATGCTCGGGACGTGCGACTCTGTCCCAATAACGGCATACGGGTTTATATGCATCGTTTGTTGTTATTGCAAGAGAGTGACTTTGTTCAAACTGCTGAAGAACGGGGTCGGGCTGGCGGCAGGAGAATGTATCCGCAGGGAAAAGAAGAAGCGGAACATTGTTGACCGTAGCTGTCGCTGCCGCTGTTATCATATTCGCGGCACCGGGACCTATGGATGATGAACAGGCAATTATTTTTCTTCTGTTGTTCTGTTTTGCAAAGGATGCAGCAACATGAGCCATCCCCTGTTCGTTTTTTCCCTGATAAACCTTCAACTCACCCGGGGCTTCATCGAGAGCCTGACCGAGACCGCATACTATTCCGTGTCCGAATACAGTAAAAATACCGTCTACAAATCTTGTTTCTTTTCCGTCAAAGGAAACATACTGATTATTGAGGAATTTAACAAGAGCCTGTGCTGTTGTCATTATAGCCATAAGTTTTACTCCTTAATTCAAATTAGCATTCTGTAAGCCAGATGTGTTCAACGGGAACAAATCTTGTTGTTTTGTACCATGGGTCACCGTCAATGTGTCTTATCATCCAGACATAATACATTTCATATCCGGGAGCTGCAGCCTGCTGATGTACCTCACCTGAGGGTATACAGCAGAAAGAACCGTCTTTGCTTTTGAACACTTCCTCGCCTATATAACAGGCTCCGAAGCCCTGCGGCTTATCAAAGCAATAATAATATACTTCAGGCTGGGGATGGTGATGAGGCGGATAACTTGACCATTTGCCCGGCTGAGTAAAGACTTCTCCGAGAACAAGATTTGAATAAGGTGCATTATCGTAGTCAAACATAGTTGATACTATTCTGTGACCGGCACCTCCCCACTGACCGAGACCGAACTCCTGATAGAGACAGTTTTCGGGATCATAGAAATGAGGTTCAAATTCTTTTTCGTTATCTGTCTGTTCTACAATAAATTCACTGTCTTGCAGTGCCTTTATTGTAAATGATGTATTTTTTGAAACATGAAGTGCATAGGGCTTTTTTTCAAAGGGATTGGCTCTTTTGCACTCTCTGTTTTCGTCTCCCCAGGAAAAAACTACATTTCCTGAAAGAAGAAGTACAGCAGTTTCATTATTTTCTTCGCAAAGAGAAAATTCTTCGCCTTTGAGAAGCTTTTTAACATATATTGTCATGTTCATATCAGCATTTTTGCCGTTCATCTCACACAGAAGACGAACATTATTGCTGTCAAAGGAAGGGTATTCAAACATAAAATGTCTCCTTTATACTCTTGCTACCATTTCGCCGTATTCGGCTTTTTCGGCAGCTATGAAATCTTCTACCTGCTTTGCTGTGGGCATATCCTGAGAGCATGCATGACTTGCAACGAGCATTGCGGCAGATGCTGAACCGAATTCAAGACAGTCTATTATTTCTTTACCTTCAAAGAGACTGTAAAGGAAGGCAGAAGTATATCCGTCTCCGCCTCCGAAAGATTTAAGAAGCTTTACGGGGAAGGGTTTTATTGAGAAATCCTGACCGTCATTGGTATATGCAGTTGAGCCCTGCTTACCGTGGGTGACAATAACGATTTTGGCTCCCTTGCTCTGCCAGTAGGCGGCGGATGTCTTATCTGTACCGTCAAGACCGAGAAGTCCTTCAAGAAGGTCATATTCTTCACGGGAGCCTATTATCATATCAGCATTTGAAGCAACTATTGAATAATAAACTGCAATTTCATCCTTGTTCTTCCAGTTATATGCTCTGTAATCGAGAACAAAGATAACGGGAATATTATTTTTCTTTGCAATCTGCATTGCCTTAAGAGTTGCTTCTCTTGAGGGGCTCTCTGCAAGAGCGACACCTGATATAAGAACAGCCGCACCATCTTTTATGTATTCTTCGTCAATGTCTTCACATTCAAGTTTTAAGTCAGCAGCTTCATTTCGGTACATGACGATGCTGCTTTCGGTTTCTGACTTGATTTCAGTGAATGTAAGACCTATTTTTTCGCCGTTCTTGCAACGAACTATTCTTGAGGTATCTATTCCTTCTTTATCGAAAAAGTTCGTTACAAATGTACCGAACTGATCATCGGAAACTCTTGCAAAGAAACCGCATTTTTTACCGAGTCTTGCAAGTCCTACCGCAATATTTGCGGGTGAACCGCCGAGATATCTTTTGAAAGTTGTGCTTTCATTAAGAGGACAGTAATAATCAACGGGATTGAAATCAACTGCTACTCTGCCTACAAGAATAAGGTCGTATTTTTTGCTTTTGTCAAATTCTATGTATTTCATGACAACTTCTCCTTGTTGTTAAAAATTTCGATATGCTTTACTATATTTTTATAAACACCCTCTGCCATTTTTGCTGAAAGAGTGAAATAATCGTGATTATTTTCTTTTGTGAGATAATCTTCTGCATATTCTGTAAGTGAATCAAAACTTGCAGTTGCGATATTGATTTTTCTTATTCCCAGAGAAATAGCTTTTCTGAACATTTCATCTGTTATTCCTGTTCCTCCGTGTAGTACAAGTGGAATATCTGTCTTTTTATGTATCTTTTCAAGGACATCAAAACGAAGTTCGGGAAGTACAGGATAATTTCCGTGAGCATTTCCTATTGCAACTGCAAGAGCATCAATTTTTGTTTTGTAGCAGAAATATTTCGCAACATCGGGGTCGGTACATGTGATGATATGTTTTTCAGTGTCCCCTTCGTTTCCGCCGACAACACCGAGTTCTGCTTCAACGGTTGCATCAGTAGTTTTTGCAAGTGAAACAATTTCTTTGGTAAGTTTTATGTTTTCTTCCAAGGGCTTCAAAGAGCAATCAAGCATTACGGAAGTAAATCCGTAATCAAGTGCTTTTCTGATGCACTCAATACTTAAACCGTGGTCAAGATGAACAGCAATGTCAACCGATGAATTCTTTGCTGCCGATATCATCATCGGAGCCATAAGTTCAAGGGGCGAGTTTTTAAGTCGTTTTTCAGCAATCTGAAGAATTATCGGAGTTTTCATGTCTTCAGCAGCTTTTATTGCTCCCATAACCATTTCCATATTTCCGACGCTGAAAGCTCCGACAGCAGAATTATTTTTTTCAGCTTGATGCAAAAGTGTTTTCATTGGTACAAGCATTAAATCACCTCTGTTTATACGAAAATAATTATATAACATTCTTTTCAGTTATTCAATATTATAATAAAATATTTTAAAGCAAAAACCGCTGTTCGGATGAACAGCGGTCAGATATCAGGCTTTTTTCCTGCTTTTTATTACTTCAGCTAAATCAAAGCTTACTATTTTTTTGCCTATTTTATCATTTTCTGATAACTTCTTATAGACGAAATTTACAATGAGGAAAGCAAGGATACCTGCTATTGCACCCACAATTATTCCGCCGAGTACATCGGAGGGATAATGAACCATTACATAGTTTCTTGATGCTCCCATAAGTACGGCGGCAACAAGTGCCAACCAGCTCTTTTTCTTGTCACAGTAAAGGAAAACAGGGAAAAGTGCCGCAACGGCAGATGTTGTATGGCCTGAGGGGAATGAACGCATTGAAGAAGCTTCAACAGAACCCATTCCTTCCCACCATTCCTTGAAAAGAAGAGCATTGGGCTCATTAAGATATTCATAAAGCTCAAAAGGTCTCGGACGCTCAACAAAGGGCTTCAGTGTAACATTTGTTATAAGTGCTCCGATTATGATGCCGCCGAGCATACCTGCACCGACTTTTCTTGTCTTTTTGAAGAGCAGTAAGATAAGTCCCAAAAGAATAAAAAGTATTCCGTCGTCACCAAGGTGAGTATAAATCAGGAAGAATATATCAAGTATTCCTCCGAACACACTTTCATGAAGAGTGTTATAAAAATTCAGAATGTTGAAATCAAAAGAACCGAAAATATTATTGAACCATACGGCAACAGCATTTTCTACAACTACAGGATCCATATTTTACCTCCATAAAATTATTGCAGTTATTTTATCATACATAAGTGCAAAAATCAACAATAAAAATATTAATAAGTCGAGCAAAAAATTCTTAATATGACAAACTCTCTGTTTTCTCGTTTTTAACTATTTTTATAATTCTGCTTGTGCCGAGTCTTTCAGCACCTGCATCAATAAAATTTTTTGCATCTGAAAGACTTGAAATGCCACCTGCGGCTTTTATGTGAAGCTTTGGTGAGCAGTTATTTTTCATAAGAACAATATCTTCAAGTGTTGCACCGCCTGTTGAGAAGCCTGTTGAAGTTTTTATGTAATCAGCACCTGATTCAGATACTATTTTGCACATTCTGATTTTTTCTTCTTCATTAAGAAGACATGTTTCAATAATAACTTTAAGTATTTTACCTTCACATGATTTTCTCACGGCTTTTATTTCGTCAAGAACATCCCCGAAGTGACCTTCTTTTACGGCACCGATGTTTATTACCATGTCAATTTCATCTGCACCGTTTCTGACAGCATTCTCTGTTTCAAAGCACTTGACTTCTTTTGTGTTATAGCCGTTCGGAAAGCCTATAACAGTACAAACAGCTATTTTGCCGTCGACATATTTTTTTGCAAAACTGACATAAGAGGGAGGTATGCAAACTGATGCACAGCCGTATTCTATTGCATCGTCACATATTTTTATTATGTCGTCAGAAGTTGCATCCTGCTTTAACAGTGTATGATCTACTTTTGATAAAATTTCCGAAATTTCCATTTTTGTCTCCTGATTGTTTTTTTTCATTATAGCATCATAAAACCGAATTTACAATATTTCGGATAAATTATAGTACCTCACTAATATTGACAATAAAGCCATTAATTTGTATACTTGATACAGAATATTAATAAAGGAGAATTGTTATGGATTTCAGATCTTTTCTTTCCGCAAAGCGTGAAGCTGTAGCGACCCCCGATAATGTTATTGATGAATTCGGTAACTGTCATTTTGGTACTTTTGATAAAGAATTTCCGAAAATGGATTTTCTCAATGTAAATAAACCCTCTTCCCTTCCTAACCGCTTTAACAAGTATAAGCTTACTTTATGGGAAGCTACTGAAATTAATTTTGATAAAGTAATTCTTCTTACCGCTGTCTGCAATATGGGGCTTTTCGGTACTGCACTTACTGTTCTTTATGACAAGAGAACAAAAAAATGCTCGTATTGGCAGGAAATGCTTCCAGCCTCAAAGGCATGTATATCAGATACACTTCTCAATTCCGCAGAGACATTCTCAAAAGGTGAAAGAGTCAAGATAAGATACGTAAACAATTTCCAGGACGGCGAAGCTATTGTTTCAGGTTATTCAAGCAATAAAGATGCGGGAACCATTGATTACAGAGTAAAGCTTAAGAGAGTTTCAAAACCCAGCATTGTAAGCATTCCTTTTGACTCGAACAGACCTCTTTATTCACAGAAGGACCTTTTTAAGGTTGAAGGTTATCTTGAAATAAACGGTGAGCGTTTTGTGGCAGATGAAAGTACCGCTGCAATTATCGACGACCACAGAGGGTATTATCCGAGAAAGTCTCACTATGATTGGGTTACCACAATGGGCAGAAAAGAAATTGACGGTAAAGAGCAGTATTTCGGCTTCAATCTTACAAGAAATCAGTCTATCAATCAGGATGATTATAACGAGAATCTTATCTGGTTTGAAGGCAGAAGCACACTTCTTACACCCGTTATTTTCAAGCATGAAACTCCTTTCCTCTGGCATATTCAGGACACCAAAGGTATGGTAGATGTCACTTTTGATATCGGAGATGAATTTCTTATGAAGGTCACAACGGGAATAATCAATATTGATTATCATATAACCTTCGGTGAACTGAGAGGCTTCGTCTGTGACCCCGACGGAAATAAATATATACTTGACGGCATGGCAGGTATAGGTGAAGATAAATCTTTATTGTTCTGATAATTTAATTGCAAATAAATACCCTTGATGAAGTGTATAAATTTACTTCATCAAGGGCATTTTTATTAAATCTCTCAAAAATCAATAATGAGCTTCACCGCAGGAGCAGGTAGGATTGATACTGAAAAGCTTCCAGAAAAATTGTACTATTTTCCAGATAAATTTAGTAAATGCATTTGTGTGATGACAGAGATGGGAGCATTCTTCTTTGATGTCGTCATCATCTGAAAGTGATATTCCGCAATTATCGCAGAAGTTATTTTCATCTTCATCGATGTGATTATCGGGAATGAGAGGAATGTTTCTTGTCTCAGTTTCACCGCAGAAACAGACTCTTCTTTCTGTTCCGTCAGCAATACAAGTGGGCTCTGAATCAGTGTACCATTCACCGAATGAATGACCGAGAGGAGAAATTTCTCTTGTCTCTGCCTTTTTACAGGTATCACAGATTCTCTCTTCTACACCTTTTTCGGCGCAAGTAGGCACAAGTGACTCTGACCACTCACCGAAATTGTGTTCATCTTCACATTCAATAGCTACGAATTGTCTGTTGTAAAGATTTGCATATTCTTCTGCTGTTGAACCGGGATAACCGTAAATTATACAACTTAAAGGTAATGAATATGGTGTCGAATCAGGCACCGGATAAAATGATTCGGTTGCCTCATCATACTCAAAATAACAACCGATTATTGTATCTGGATTTAAAAACTTAATTTTAATGATTTGGTAACTGTCCTCATAATCATAGTTGAATGCCCATGATTCAATACATTCCAGAGAGGCAGGTAATGTGATTGATTCTAATGAGTTACATCCGATGAATGTGCTCATGCCAATTTCTTTAACGCCGTTTCCTAAATCTATTTCTTTTAATGACTTGCAATTAATAAATGTACTAATGATAGTTGTTACATTATCGGGTATAGATATATTCTCCAATGATGTACATACATAGAAAGCATCTGCTCCAAGATTTGATAATGAATCCGGTAAATCAATTTTTTTAAGATTAAGACAGCAGAAAAATGCAGAATCTCCAATCTTTTTTGTTCCTTCTGGAAGAACAACATTTTCAAGATTTATACAACCTGCAAAAGTAAAACTTCCAATGTCGACAGGTGCGGTAAATATGACTTCTTTTAATTCAAAGCTATGAATTAATCCGATAGGATAAGGATGCTCGACAAGCATATTCACATTTGGTGTGATATAAATACCTGAAGATGTTTGCTTCAGTGATGCAGGCATCGTAATAACATCACTATAATAATTGCAAAAAGCATATAATATAGTTTTTTCTTTATTGAAAATCATGCAATTTTCAGCTGCAAAATATTCATTGTTTTCTGATATGGAGATTTTTTTGAGATTATAATTATAAGTGAAAGCATGCGATCCTAAACTTTTTAATGATGACGGTAAATTTAGTTCGTTAATATCGCACATAAAGAACGCTTCACAGTCAATATGTTCAATGCCCTCATTAAAAACAACTGTTTTAAGATTCTTGCACCCTTCAAAAGCTTGTGAACCAATTGATTTTACACTTGAAGGAATGATAACTTCTTTAAGTGAAAAACAATTATAAAAAGCACCGACGCCTATTGATTCAAGATTATCATAAAAACTGATATTTTTTAACAAAGGACATTCTGCAAATGCTCCGTAAGATATTGTCACAAGTGATTCAGGTAAAACAACATCAGTTAAATATGTACTATGAGCAAATACATCTTTCCCGATAGAAGTTGCACCTTCAGTTATTGTGAGCTTAGTCAGCTGACTTTCTGCCCATGCTAACCCGTCCCAGTATGTGCCATTATGAACATATCTCTTATTGATTTCACCAATAGTACCACTGATTACCAACTCAGAAACAGAACACATGCTTAAGCTTCCTTCAAAATCTCCTTTGATAGTAACTTTATCAAAATTACAATATCTAAACGCATCAGAAGCTATTATTTCTACTGATTCAGGAATAGTAATACTTTTAAGAGCTGTACAACTGAGAAAAGCCTGTGATTTAATTTCCTTAACAGATTCAGGAATTTTAATTTCAATAAGATTTTGGCAATTTATAAAACAATTTTCTTCTATTGTAGTTATTTTATCGGGAAGTTCAATAGATGTTATTGATGTGCCTGAAAAAGCACCAGAACCGATTTCAGTAACAGTATCAGGAATGACTATTTCTTTAATGCTTTTATTATTAAGAGCACGAAGACCGATTGAAGTAATTCCGTCTTCAATTATAACTTTCTCTATAGGTTTATTGTAAAAAGGTGATATTTGCATTGCACTTAAATTGTTCATTTTGCCGTTGCCATAAAGGTATAAAGTACCATTGTAATGCAGTTTGTAGGTAATATTATTATTTGGCGAATAAGTGTTTTCAGAGTAACCGTAATTACCACTTAATACCAATAAATCTTCACTACATAAATCGCAGATAAAATCCAGATTATCATCGGTATGAATGCATGAAGTCGCTTCAGTAGCAAAAGCAGCAAAACAGAAACATAATGATAATAAAACTACTGTGATAATGCTGAAAAAAAAACTTTCTTTTCATAAAATATATCCTTTCTGTATTAAGATAATTTCAGTCTATCACAATAATTTTTATAGTCAATACACTCGGGAATGATCGGTATAATATTGTGTATTGAACGGTAAAAAAAGAGATGCTCCTGTGGGGGAACATCTCTTAAAATCAATTTGTATAAATTTATTTTCTGTAATTATCGTGGTCGTCGTGCATGGCTACGCCGTTTTTCTTGAATACTTCCGTTGCTATTTCGATATCGTCAACTCTTAATACCGTCCATGCCTTGCCCTCAGCTTTACCTATGAATGCATACATATATTCAATGCCGACATTTGCATCTGTAAGAAGGGAGAGAAGATAAGCAAGTCCTCCGGGAGCATCGTCCATGGCTGCGGCGATGACCTGAGTACATTTGACCATTACGCCTGATTCTTTAAGTGCTGTCATTGCTTCGTCAGGCTTATCAACAACAAGACGGAGAATTCCGTAATCAGATGTGTCAGCAAGTGAAAGAGCACTGATGTCAATATTATTCTCTTTAAGAGTGTTTAGAACTGCTGAGAGTCTGCCGACTTTATTTTCAACAAAAACCGATAACTGTTTCATTAACTTTTTCTCCTTAAATCTTTCTCTTATCAATTACTCGTTTTGCCTTGCCTTCGCTTCTCGTAATTGATTTAGGGTTAACAAGATGAACACCTGCACTGATGCCGAGAACATCTCTGAGTTTTTCCTTGATAAGCTTTTCTGTCTTTTCAATACTCTTGATATCATCCGAGAAAAGATGTTCACTCATTTCGACATTGATATCAAATGTGTCAGTGTTGTTGACACGGTCAACGATTATCTGATAATTGGGAGTAATATCTCCGCTTACCTTAAGAAGAACCTCTTCAATCTGTGACGGGAACACATTGACACCTCTAATAATAAGCATGTCATCTGTTCTTCCCTGAGGCTTATTCATTCTTACATGAGTTCTTCCGCATTTGCACTTTTCATAATTAAGAGAACAAATATCTCTTGTTCTGTATCTTATAAGCGGGAAGCCTTCTTTTGTAATGGTTGTGAAAACAAGTTCACCCTTTTCCCCCGCAGGAAGAACTTCAAGAGTATCAGGATCAATTATTTCAGGAATGAACATATCTTCGCATACATGCATACCTGCCTGATATTCGCATTCATAAGAAACACCGGGGCCCATAATTTCTGAAAGTCCGTAAATATCATAGGCTTTTAAGTGAAGCTTCTTTTCAATTTCATGCCGCATATCCTCGCTCCAGGGTTCTGCACCGAAAATACCGGCTTTAAGCTGAAGCTTATCGGTAAGACCTGCTTCTTCTGCAGCTTCACCGAGATAAAGGGCATAAGAAGGAGTACAGCAAAGACAAGTTGAACCGAAATCAACCATTGTCTGAAGCTGATTTGACGTATTGCCCGATGAAGTGGGAATTACCGTAGCTCCGATTCTCTCTGCTCCTCCGTGTGCACCGAGACCGCCGGTAAAGAGACCGTAACCGTAGGACACCTGAATGAAATCATTGTTGTCAAGTCCTATAGCATGCATCATTCTTGCAACGCAATCTGACCAATCATCAAGGTCCTTCTTAGTATAACCTACAACGATTTTTTTTCCGGTTGTACCGCTTGAAGCGTGGACTCTTGAGATGTTGCTGAGAGGCTCGGCAAAAAGTCCGTAAGGATAATAATCACGAAGGTCCTGCTTATAAGAAAACGGAAGTTTGTGAAGGTCTTCAATACCTCTTATATCATCGGGCGTAAGTCCTTTTTCATCCATTCTCTCCTTAAAAAGAGGTACTCTTTCATACATCCTTTTAACCTGATTCATAAGTCTTTCGCTCTGAAGAGCTTCAAGCTCTTCTCTTGGCATAGTTTCAATTTTTTCCTGCCACATAGTCTTTTCCTCCTTTGAGTTTACACAGAGGACGATATAAAATGAAAAGTCCTCTGCAAATTAATGCAGAGGACGGATATACCGTGTTACCACCTCATGTTTAAGTTTTCCTCACGAAAAACTCCTCGGGGAGTACATATTATACTCCTGCACTGTAACGGGTGCACCCGTTGAAGCCTACTTCAGTGTTCAGCCCACAGCTCTCGGAATGAATTCGCAGTAAAACCGTTTATGTCTTTCACCAACCGACAATTCTCTGAAAACGTTTATTTGCTGTTACTGATTTCCGGTCATTGCTTTTGTTAATACTTTATCACCATAAAATATGATTGTCAACAAAAATATCAAAAAAGTTGATTATTAAAAATTTATGGCTTATATTATCTTTTTTAATTTGTCCTCACTGCATACCACAAAAATATGTTCGGATTTTTCCAGTATGCTGTCCGGACTTATAACAGGGATCAGATGTTCTCCGATTTTTCTTGCAATTATGCTTATATCATATTTTTCTCGGATTTTTAAGTCTTTAAGGTTCTTCCCTGCCCATATTTCGGGAACAGCAATTTCATATATCATAAATCCGTCTGCAAGTGAAATTGCATCAAATATGTTGTCGCTGATTTCCATTCCTACGGTTCTTATCGCAATATCTTCCTCGGGATAAATTACGGCATCTGCACCGTTTCTGAGAAGAAATTTTTTTTCAATGTCCCTGTTGACTTCAGAAATTACTCTTTTGGCACCGAGCTCTTTAAGCTGATAGGTAACTTCAAGTGATTCAGTAAAATGACCTCCGAGACAAACAAAACATCTGTCAAATTCATCTACACCGAAGGACTCAAGTACACCGGGTTTGGTGCAATCTGCAATTTTAGCGGAAATTGCATAATCAAGCATTGGTGTGATTACATTTTCATCCTTATCAACTATCATCACTTCAGCATCCTTTTTACTGAATTCCATAAGAAGATGCTGACCGAAAGTACTCATACCTATTATAAGAACAGATTTCATGATTTTACTCCTTTATTAACCTACGGTAATTGCTTCAGCGGGATAAAGTATGGGAGGCTGAGCTCTTTTTTCAAGAATTGCAAGAGCAAAAGAAATGCTTCCGACTCTGCCTGCATACATAAGAAAAATAACAATAAGTTTTGATATGGTGTTAAGCTCTCTTGTTATGCCTGTTGACATACCAACCGTACTCATTGCAGAAAATATTTCAAAAAGTACATCGCTCAACTCAAAATCCTGCATCGCACAAATGGTCGTTACTGCAATAAAAATCAGAGAAAGATTAAAGACGCACACAGTCACTGCTTTTTTCAGTGTATCATCTTCAAATCTTCTGCCGAAAATAACGGGATTTTTATGTCCTCTTAGGCTGCTGATGAGATTCAGGAAAATTACACTGACTGTAGTAGTTTTTACTCCGCCTGCCGTTGAGCCTGATGAACCACCGACAAACATAAGAAAACACATAAGAAGTGTTGTGGCTTTACCGAGAGAAGAAAAATCTACTGTGTTAAAGCCTGCAGTTCTGCAGGTTACTGAAGAAAATATAGATGACAGTATTTTTTCCGCTGCCCCCATTTCTGCAAGAGAATTATTATTTTCAAATATAAAAAACAGCAAAGCACCGCCAATGGTAAGAATTGCACCGGTTGCAAGAACCAATTTTGAATGAAGCTGATATTTTTTCAGATGGTACTTGTTTTTAATTATATCCTCCCACACAAGGAAACCGATTCCGCCTATTGTTATTAAGGCACAAAGAGTTATATTTATAAGAAAATCATCCGAGTAATCAACAAGTGAACAGAAGGCTTCATTTTCTCCCATTAAATCAAAGCCTGCATTGCAGAAAGCAGAAACCGAATGAAAAATTCCGTAATATATTCCTTTGACAAAGCCGAATTCTTCAATAAATCGGACAGAAAGAAGTACAGCACCTATACCTTCAAAAACAGCTGTACCTATCAGAATTTTTCTGGAAATCTGTTTCATTCCCGAAATGTGAGCAGTATTAATGCTTTCAGCCATGATGTTTCGTTTTCTTAAATCAATATTCTTTTTTGTAAAAGAAAGAAAAAATGTTGCAATGGACATAAAACCGAGACCGCCGAGCTGTATAAGAACAAGAATAACAATCTGACCGAACAAGGACCAATGTGTTGCGGTGTCAACAAGTACGAGTCCTGTAACACAAGATGCTGAAACAGAAGTAAAGAAAGAAGTCAGAAAAGGAGTCCACTCCCCTGTTTTTGACGATACGGGCAGCATGAGAAGTACAGTGCCTGCAAAAGCGATTAAAGCAAAGCCAAGTGCAATTATCTGTAAATTTGAAAACCTTCTTTTTTTCATTTTATATCACCGAATCTTTTAATCAGGCTGATAAGTGTTTTTGCGGCATATATAACGGCAAGTTCGCGGACAGCATTTCTGCCGATATCACCAAATTCTTTTTTTGAGGAAACTGTTTTTCCGTTGACATAAAATCCGAAACACACCCGTCCTGCCGTATCGTCATTTTTATCCGTTGCAGGACCTGCATAACCTGTAATTCCGACAGCAACATTGGCATCCGTTTTATTTGCAGCCCCTGAAGCCATTTCAACGGCGACAGATTCGCTGACGACTCCGCAGTTTTTTATGATTTCCGGATTGACACCAATTATTTCAGACTTCGCATCTTCCGAATAGGTTATAAAAGCAGCACTCAGTACGCGTGAAGCATTGGGAACAGAAACAATTTCTGATGAAAACAAGCCACCGGTACATGACTCTGCTGATGTAATAGTCAGTTTTTTTTCGAGAAGTATTGAAACAAGCTCACTGAATATTTCCATTATTGCACTCCGTACATTTTTTTATGTATATTTTAACACATTACACGATTTATTTAAAGAGAAAGACGATTATTTTTAAATTTATTTATTGATAAATATTTATACATGTTTTATAATTTCTTTGAATTTAATCAGAGGTTACAATATATGAAACTGTTCAATAATCACACACATACAGAATTTTCACATGACGGGACAGGCAGCATTGATGAAATATCGGTTTGTGCCGTTAATCAAAATTTGTTCGGCTTTGCAGTAACTGATCATTGTGATTGCGAATACATTAATGCTTCTGCAGTTAAGGCTTTATTGAATAAATC
Organism: Oscillospiraceae bacterium; assembly: GCA_015065425.1. Lineage (GTDB taxonomy): Bacteria > Bacillota > Clostridia > Oscillospirales > Acutalibacteraceae > RUG806. Next base: position 94,516 of record SVQH01000001.1, on the reverse strand, counting down.
CTACAATTCAGCTAAATACGCCAAGAAAAAATATAATGAACAACTGATTATTTCATGCGGCGTTGAAATAGGTGAAGCAATATTTGATTTGTCTGTAGCCGAAAATATAATTTCATCTTATAATTGGGATGTGGTTCTCGGCTCTGTTCATGCCGTGAGATTTGATAAATATGAAATGCCTTTTTCCACCATTGATTTCAGCACTTTCACAGATAAACAAATTCAGAAATATGTTGATGCGTATTTTGCTGATGTTCTTGATACGGCTATGCAGTGTGATTATGATGTTCTCTGTCATCTCAGTGTTATTCTGAGATATGTAACTTATAAATATAACAGATTTGTAGATATGTCAAGATATGACAGAACTATTGAAAAAATATTGAAAACTGTCATTGAACGAGACAAAACTCTTGAAATTAATACTTCGGGAATTGACAAAGGATATCTGATGCCCGACGAAAAAATAATTGAAGTGTATAAATCTCTCGGAGGGAAAAGAATTACTCTTGGCAGTGACAGTCATGCTCCCGACAGTATTTCTAACGGACTTGAAGAGGGCGTAAATGTAATAAAAAAATACGGATTTGACAAATTGACTTATTACATTGACAGAAAACCGATAGAATACAGTATTATATGAAAAAAGTGCCCGCTGTGAGGCACTTTTTTCAATTATTAATTGTAATATCACTCAGTACGGTATCCTCAAGAAACGTATTCAGGTTGTAAAGATACAGCAGATGTGTAAATTTCATATCTGCAAGAATATCGTTGATATCTTCAGTAAAATATCTTGGATCAATTATTACTATATTCTCAAAATGCGGAATAAGGTTGGGGATAAAGCAGTTTGCGAATGAATCTTTGAAAATCAGCATATTTTTACCGTTATCATTGAGTGTAGAAATTTTTAGTCTTGAAAAATTACCACCGAAAAACACTTCGTATTGATTTTTTTCGCTGAGTTTTGAAACATCGAAAAAAGTAGAATATTTGCTCTGAGTTTCATAATTGTGCACGAGATACTTTCCGGCTATATTTTTCGGTATATAAGCCTTCAGAGAATCAGGTTGTGAATATACTCCTGAGGAAGATGCAAGAGTACCAAAAAAAGTATCCGATAATACGATATTTTCAAAATCATTTTCATTGAAAGTAATATCGGCATTCTTTGCAAATTCTCTGAATGTAATAAATGCTGCTTCAGATGTCCAGTGGTGATCAGTCTTAAGATAAAGATTTTGTCTGTCAGTGTAATTATTGAGAACAGAAGCCGCATCTGTTGTGATAATATCACTTGCAAGATTTTTATAAACATAGCTTATCATATCACTCTGATTCTCGGGAATGAGAGACAAAGGCAGGTCCTCGGGGATAATATAACCGGCGTTCGGAACAAGAATAAAATGCTTGCTTTCAATGCCGCACGAAGCGGCAAAATTGTTGACTGCATCTATAGTTTTGTCAACACGCTCGGCATTGAATGCTGTCGGAACCTCAAAAAGCCTGTTATTTTTACCTATGTAAACATCATTTACCTCGGTATTTCCGAGAAGTCTCGATATGGTTGTTTTTAGTGAAACAATGCTGTCACGGTTTATAAACTGATCAGACATATAATCTTCAAAATCTGCCATAAAACTGCCGTTGATGAGTGAATTTACGGAAATTTCCGGAAAAGAGGCAAGATTTCTGTTTTCAGCTTCAGAATATTCTCTGTCAGGAGCTACAATACCTGCAACGCAGAAAGTGACAAGCATTACAAAAAACATAATACTTACCAGCATGTAAAGGATTTTTCTTATCTGTTTTTTTGTGAGGTTATTTTTCAAAATTAAAGCACCTCCTATCAGAAACGGAAATACAGGAAGGGGTTATAAGTATCACCGATGAGGAAAATGAGACTTATTCCAAATAACACGAAAACGACTGCAAATCTGAATATATAAGAAAAAATTCCTTCATTATTTTTCTTTTTTACAGAAAACAGCTTTGTTGAGCAGACAGCCATGATTATAAGTATAACGGCATTTGAAACAAGAATGTAAACTGATGCATCATCTGAAATACCGTTAAATCCGAACATTCCCTTGAAGAAGTACATTATGTCACTGAGCTGAGTACAGGCAAAGAGAACCCACCCGAATAAAACTAATATAAAAGTAATTATTTTCCTTAAAAAAACAGGTAATTTTTCAATATGTCTGATGAGTACATATTTTTCGAGAATCAATAACAGAAAATAATACAAGCCCCATAAAAGAAAGTTCCATGAAGCTCCGTGCCACAGTCCCGTTAAACTCCATACGACAAAAAGATTGAATATGTTGCGAAATTTTGAACAGCGATTTCCCCCAAGAGGAATATATACATAGTCACGGAACCAGGAGCTCAGTGTAATATGCCAACGTCTCCAGAAATCCGTTATACTTGTTGCTGTGTACGGATGGTCAAAGTTATCGGGGAAAGTGAAACCGAAAATTCCGCCGAGACCTTTTGCCATATCCGAATAACCGCTGAAATCGAAATATATCTGAAATGCATAGAATATGATTGCAGTCCACGCTCCAAGAACCGTAATTTCAGCTATTCCGTCTGAAATAAGCTCCTCATAAACAGCACCTGCAGTATTTGCAAGAATAGTTTTCTTTGCAAGGCCCTTTATGAAAATGAATATCCCTTCACCTGCTGCTTCGGGAGATTCTTTACGGTTTCTCAGTTGCTTGTCTATTACTGTATACTGTACTATCGGTCCTGCAATAAGCTGCGGGAACATTGATATATACAAAGTGAAATCGAGAAGACTTCTCTGAACAGGTACTTTGCTTTTGTATACATCTATTACATAAGACAGAATCTGGAATGTATAAAATGATATTCCGATAGGAAGAGCAGGTTCAATATAAGAAACCGAAATGCTTGTAATTGCCGAAAAATTATTGACAATAAAGCCGCTGTATTTAAAAAAGACGAGCAGACCTATGTTGAATATAAGAGAAAAGAGCAGAAGTAGATTTTTTCGTTTTTTTGCAATACACTTATCAATATGTAAGGCAACAGTATAATTGAATATTATGCTGAGTATCATCAGTATAATATTGCGAGGTTCTCCCCATGCGTAAAATATAAGACTTGCAATGCACAATATTGCATTTTTATACGAAATATATTTCGGTGAGTTTCTGAATGAAGACGAAATAACCGACGGCAGATAATAAAGTGTTGCAGTGAGAGGGAGAAAAACTGTCAAAAAAGTAATACTGCTGAATAACATTATTTCACACCTCTCAGAGATTATTTATAAATTCGTTCAAAACTGCATCAGCATTTTTCCCTACGCAGAAAATGACAGCACCGTTTTGTGAACTCAACACGTAATTGTCAAGATGTGCTGCCTGCTCATTGGCATATCCGTTGTAGAGATTATATCTGTCTTTTGCATATCCGGAAAAAACTTCGCTTATATTAGCGTCATAATCTTCACTTAAAACCCCGATAAAAAGCTCATTCACATTCATTACATCATCTGATGAATAGTAAGAAACACTGCTGAACCCGGATATATCAATATTAAATTGTTCTTTGATAAAAGATTTGCTTCTTTGCAAAAGTGAAGCGTCATCCATCAATGAAATTACAGAGGATGAAAGCTCTTCAGCTGATTTTTCGGTAAGTGTCTCGCCTTTTACGGAATTTACGATAAATAAAAGCACAAGAACTACGCAAATGATTTCAGTAATTCTGTATTTATTCATAATATCTCCTGTCGTGTGTTTATACTGAGGAATAAATGAGGAAGCCATACATCGTTATAAAAAGCTTTTGTCACATGAATACCGTCCGTACCGTAATAACTGCCGTCGCCGGGGAGCAAATCTGAATTATCAATATAACAAATGCCAAGTTCGGATGTCATCTGAATCAGTCGTTCATTGTATTGTGAAATCCACGAAAATCTTTGAGCCACTGAAGGAGAAACATTAAAAATCCCGCTGATGTATATTTCAGTATCAGGAAGTTCAGATTGAATAGTGTCTATAATTTCTTTGTACATTGCGATAAATGAGTTCAACCCGTGTTCATTACAGTTAAGCATATTGATTCCGTAATGAAGAACAAGTTTTTCAGGATTGTTGGCTACTATATTTGCGATATTATCCTGAAGATGATATAAACTTGCACTGACCATTGAGATTATATTTGAACTGTCAATTATTCTGTAAAGACTCAGCCCGTGCATCAGCGAATCTCCTACTATGAAAGTATCAGAAAACAGCTGTCTGAAAGTAACAATTCCCTCATCAAGTTGTTTTTGCAGATTATCATAGCTTTCAAGTCTTTCTTCGGCAAGTCTCTGTTCTTCCGCTTCTTCTTTTCTTTGTTCAATCAGGTCATTTATCTGTTGTTCAATGTCTTTTACATCAGGTTCGGTATGCTTTGAAAGAGCAGAAATTTCCGATGAACTGCTTACCGCTTTGGCTGTATCAGTTGTGAAGACAGAAAAACCGTTTATAGCAATAAAACAGCTGATAATAATTAAGAATAATGCTCTGCAAAGTGTTTTTTTCATCTTAAATCACCGTTTAAATATATTTAAGCATTAAAATGTATATTACTACAATTTAATGCTTAAATCAACTATTAATTACAAAAAGATTACTTGTAATGTGCTCATAATAGGTATTTTAACAGTTTATCGGGTTCAGAGAAAATAAGTTTTGCACCGCATTTATGTAAAAAGTCTGTATCTCTGAATCCCCAATCGACGATAATTTCGTCTAACCCCGAATTTCGTGCTGTCTCAATATCTACTTCGGAGTCTCCGATGTAAACAGCCTCTTCTTTATTTATATCTAAAAATCTCAAAGCTTCATAAACTGAATCGGGATTTGGTTTTTTTGCGATATTTTCCCGTTCCCCTACTGCAAAATCAAAAAGACCGTCAAAATACTGCTTAATAAGTTCCTGAACCGCGAAATCAGCTTTATTGGAGACAACGGCTGTTTTTATACCCGACTTGCGTAATTCAACCAGCAAATCTATAATGCCCGGATATGGCTCAGTATTATCTATACTGTGATTTCTGTAATGAGACTTAAAATCGGAAAAAATTATATCCACAGTTTTCGGAGCAGTATTTTCAGGTACTGCTCTTTCAATCAGGAGTCTTATTCCGTTCCCCACAAAAGATCTTACTTCGACAATACTTCTCTCAGGCAGATTGTTTTTGCAAAGAGCAAAATTTACAGAATTATAAAGATCCTCTAATGTATCAAGTATTGTCCCGTCAAGATCAAAAATTACAAGTTTGTATTTCATGATTACCTCTTAATTAAAATTAGTTTTAAAAAAGAAATATTATTGTCTAAAGCATTTTTACCGGCATTAGTAAGCTCATATATAATATAAGCCATAACAATTTATATCGCGTTAATTAAATTATAAAACAAAACTTGAGTAATAGCAATATTTTTTACGAAAAAAGTGCAGCCCCTGAAAGGAACTGCACATAACTTAAAATTATTTCTTCTTTTCCCAGCCGTCAAAGATTTCATCAAAGTCATAGACATTGTGTTCGTCCTTGGAGTGGTTGGTGTACCATACCTGAGCGAAGAAGGGATTTGTCTTTGCGATTTCGTCATAGTTCCACTTCTTTTCGGGGAGGTAACATTCGGGGCACCAGTGACCGCCGAGAATGATAAGATTGGGACTTGCTTCAAATTCATGTCCGCAGCATCCGCACTTCCACTTGAGCTTTGTAACAAGGTCGCCCTTTGTCATAGTGTCGCTTAAGCATTCACCGCCACGGAATTCGGCTGCTTTCTTCATATCATCGATATCAAGCTCTGACTTGGGTTTTGATTCATCATAACCGTGGTCAAGTACATACTTTTCTGCAGCTTCATTTCTCTTGTCGGGGCTTTCAAGTCTGAATCTGTCCCATGTAGCGGGAATCTTGAGATAATCTTCATAAGAACCATAATAAGCGGAAAGTCTTACGGGGTCCTTTGTCTTTATCCAGTCAAGAGTACCCCATCTTTCGGTCATGGCAATCTTTTTCATGAAGGGTTTTGCACACTTGCCGATAAGCTTTTTTGTGGGTATATACTTGGGAATTCTAAAATAGAATTCAACCTGATTTGCCATGTGGTCAAAATAATCTTTAACGGGCATATTAGCACGGAAGTGAAGATAATCTTCGAGAATATCGCCGTCTGCATAGTACTGACCGTGGAAGTTCTTTATTGTGAACCAGTTGGGGTCAAAGAGTGTCTTGGGAGAACCAAGTCCTATGCAACCGAGAAGAAGTTCTTCAAACTCGTAGTTTGTAAGTCTGTATTCTTTACCGGAACCAATGTTATAGAATCTTCTGTAGAAATCCTCGGGAAGGTCTTCTGTAACGAAGTTTCTCATAAGACGGCCGGAGTCTTCAACTGTACACCATTCGAGCATACCGTTAAGGGGAACATGATACATAATGGGTTCCATATTGTGAAGGATTGCAGGATAAAGTATTCCTGACTGACGCATTACTACCCAATGCTTGATTCCGCTTTCAACGAAAACTCTTTCAGCCATAACCTTGGAAATTGCATAATGGTCATAAACTGAAACCTTGATGGGGTCACCGCATCTGCCCCAATGAATGGGGGTATTTCTGTCGCCTGTTTCTGCAACTGAGCCTATGTAGCAAACCTTAATATCGTCTGCGTTGGGCTGAGCGAGAACTGCCTTACAGATGTTTTCGGCAGCACCTACATTAACTTTTCTTGTTGAATAAGGCTTATAGTCAGCAGCAGGTGAAACCATACCGCCGATATGAAGAACATAATCTGCACCTGTGATACCCTTTAATATTGAATCATAATCAAGGAAATCGCCCCAAATGATCTCGACATTCTTTTTACCCATGTAGGGAAGAAGAAGCTCTTTGTTTTTGTCGCTGGGACGGGCAAGGAAATTAATTTTTACATCTCCGAGCTTATAAAGCTCCTGAAATGCAGCCCAACCCATGTTACCGGTACCACCGGTAAGGAATACAGTTTTCATAGGAATTACCCCCTAAAAATATTCTTTTTATTAATATTACAAAAATTATATAAAACAGTAAATATAAAAAACAATAAATTAACTTGCTGTTAACAGATTTGTTACATTTGATTATCCAAACATGAAAAACATCTGTACAAATGTAATGTAAAGTTTCATAAGAACCTGCTGAATTTTTCCGAAGACTGCATCGATGACTGAAATTTCACCGAAATCAGCAAGATAATCACCGCCGTCAAGAATGTAGTCAGAAACAGTAAGTACTTCTGTGGTGTAAGAAGAAGTATCAGCTTCGTTTAGAGTAATAAGTCGAAGACCTCTTACAGAGTTGTCGCCGTAAGACTCAAAACTTGCACCGGGAGTATTGACAATATCAACACCGTCTTTTGTAACTGTATATGAATTGGGATGGTCATGTCCGGAGAAAACTGCTACAATATCACCTGTTTCTACAAAAGCATCAAACTGACCGTAGTTATAATAGCCGGGACAAGGAGCTTCAAGAAGGAATCCATCCTTGATGTCATGTACATAAGGAAGATATGTATAAGATTTGCCATCAAAATTAAGAGTAAGGTCACCAAGATTAAAAGGACTTTCAATAAAAAGTTTTTCAAAGGCTTCCTGAACAACGATATGCTGGAATGCCATAGCAGGAACGGTTTCGTCGCCGTTTGCTGCCTTTACTTCAGCTGAAGTATTTTTATACCACTCAATCTGATCTTCATGTACGCAATCATAACCGAGTTGGTTGCCGTTATCATCATAAGTGTAGCTGTTAGAGTCAAACATATAAAGGTTATATGCTATTTTACTGCCGTCAGAGCTTTTAACGGTAAGATTGTGTGTTGCGACACCTGTAAGAGAAGGGTCTGCATCATAAGCGAGGCAGTATTCTCCGCCGTAAAGCTTGTACATTGCTAAAAGTTCTTCACGGGAAACACCCTGCTCATCATCATGATTACCGAAAACAAATGTAAAATATGTTTCAGTGCTTACAAAAATATCACAGAGCTCTTTTATCGCATCAGCCTTTGTTTCTTTGGAAGCAGTTGAATTGTCACCTCCGAGAATAACAATATCAGGGTCATGAATTTCAATCATATCTTTGATGAAAGCTACGCAGGTTTTATGGATAGGAAAATTATCCTGAATGTCACAGATGTTGAAAATCTTGAATTCACCGTTTTCGTCAAATTTCAGAATGGTATTGTCGCCTGAGACAGCGGCAAATGCAACAGCTGAAAGAGAGAAAATCATAACAGCAGAAAGCAAAATTGAAATAAACTTTTTCATTATTATTCCTCCGTTAATGTTATTTCACTGTAATATTACTACCAAAATCCGCTAAAGTCAAATTGCATGAAAATTTTCGGCAAATCAACTAATTTAATAATTAACAATTCGTCAAAAATACAGAAAAAATATTTTATTATTGATATTATATTACTGTTGAATTATTATTTAATTGAATTTTAACAGTATGAAAGGAATGTTTTTATGAATAAACCTGTTCTTGGTATACAGCTTTTTACTTTAAGGGATTTTTGTCAGAATGCTGAGGATTTTGACGATATCCTCTCTTATCTTTCAGCCCTTGGTGTAACTGATGTTCAGATTTCAGCAATAGGTCCCATTGATGCTAAAATACAAAAAGAAATTCTTGATAAACACAATATGAAGGTGTGCGTGACACATAAACCTCTTGACAGATATATAAACGATACTGATGCTCTTATAGAAGAACATAAAATAATTGATTGCTATGCCTTAGGTCTCGGAGCCGCACCCGATGAATCAAGAGGAACAAAGGCAGCTGTTGATGCATTTATTGAACAGGTAAATATTTTTTCCGTAAAGCTTAAAGAAAACGGAATGACCTTTAATTATCATAACCACGACTTTGAATTTAAAACAATGGATAACGGCGAAACCATGATTGACTATCTTATTGAAAACACTGACCCTGAATTATTCCATTTTATTCCGGATGTTGCATGGATTCATTATGCAGGTGCTGACCCGGTGGAATATCTCAAGAAAATGAAAGGTAGAGTTAAGGTATGCCATTTCAAGGATTATGTGATTATTGACGGCGAAAGAAAATTCTGCACTCTCGGTGAAGGAAAAGTTGACCTCAAAGCCTGTTATGAAGCCTGCAAGGAACTGGGTATTCCCTATATCATGTATGAACAGGATATTGACTGGATTGACGGCGATGCTAAAAAGGCAACAAAGCTTTCATGGAAATTCATGCAAACACTTGATAAATAAGAGTTATAAGCATTACGGCACCGGATATTTTCCGATGTCGTTTTCAATATTTTATGTTTTTATCATATCTCTGAGTCTCAATAGAGTAAGTCGTTTTCTCATATAAGGTGAATATTTAACGCATAAATCAAAATATGACTGCTCTTTTTCAATATCAGAAACGGTAATCTTACAACCTGCTTTTCTCATTGCGTCTTTACATTCTTCATAAGAAGGAACGCTTCGGATAATTTCAGTGATTTTTTCCCATTTCTCCCCTATTAGCTCAGGTATTACAGTATCAACTATATTTTCAGGGAAATTAAGGCTTCTGACATTTTCTGCCATATCTCCGTAAACCTCAAAAACTTTTTCCCAGTCAACATTTTCCCTGATTCCCGTGACATTTTTGTTTTCTGCGAGTTCATTATAAAATTTCAACATTTCAAGTGTACAGACGCCCACATCTTCTCCGTGATAATTAGGAATTATTCCGTCGGGAAGCTGTAAGCATTCTATAAGATGAGCTATAATATGTTCACTTCCGCTTGCAGGGCGTGAATTCTTTGTGAAGCTCATTGCAATGCCTGTCATCAGGAGACTTTCAAAAATTTTACCTGCAGTATTTTCATCATCAGTTGTCACAAGGTGAGCCATTTGCATCAGAGAGTCAACTGCGTTTTTCGTAAGTGACGCAACTCTTTCGCAGTAATACTCCCCTGTAAGCAGTGCAGATATTCTCCAATCAATAAGACCGACATATTTAGCTATCATATCACCGAATCCTGCTGATTTAAGATATGAAGGGGCGGCAGCAAGAATCTTTGTATCTCCTATTATAACCTCAGGGCTTTTTGCGGGGTATGATGATTTGAAGCCTTTTTCTACAATGGGAGATGAATCTGAGGCGAATCCGTCCATTGACGGTGCAGTTGCGAATATGCAAAGCAATTTATTTTGCCTCGCACACGCAAGTCTGCACGGATCATTGACTGAACCCGTGCCTACAGATAAAACTGCAATATCTTTGTCTTTTATGAGTTCTTCGAGTTCTTCTACATGTTTCATATCTGCAACTCTGATATTACTGTATATCTTTTTTTCTACATTGAATACTGCAAGAGCTTCTTCAATACCTTTTGCCGCTTGAAGGGTATTTTCATCAGCAACGACTAATATGTTTTTTGGAAAATTGTTTTCACAGAGTATTTTTCCCGTTTTACACACAAGTCCTGAACCTATACGAATATCCTTAACTGTTGTTGTGTGTTCTTTTCCGCAAGGACAATCAGTGGAAAAATCTTTGATTATTTTCATTATTTCAGACATTTTAATCCCCTCATAATTCATAGAAAAAGTCAAGAATCATATCAATATTGTCAGTGCAATGCTCTATTTCTTTCGAATACAGTCTTACTGCTTCTTCAAACGTAACAGAATTTGAGATAGCAATACACGCACTTGTAATACAGGACATAATTATAAACAATGCTCTTGAATAGATATCAAGGTCGTTTATTGCTTTGAGATAGTATCTGTATAGAAAATATTTAAATGCCTTGCAGATGCTATCATTATTGCTTATGATATATTCTTTCAGTCGCTCAATAGTTACATCACTTTTAACTGTATTTTCAAGAAGATTCTCCCACTGAGGTAAAAGAATTTCACAGCCGTTCATCAGCAAATCAAGGTAGTCATTTATAAAATCAATGCCTATATACGGATGTTGCTGAATATATGTCATATCAAGCATCAACTGGTCATCTGCAGCAATATTAAGAAGCATTGCTTGCAATAAAGAAAAATCACCGCTATAATCAAGAATTTTCTTTCTTGAATCTATGAGTTCAATCAAAACATCATCGTCACCGCAATATTCGGGAGACGGATATGTATTATTCCCATCATTACAACTGAAAATAAGTGTTGCTGCTTTTGGACAGGATAAAGACAGACTGATTTCTGAAAATCCGTCATATTCTTCTATAAATCTCGGATGCTGACGGCATATATTACTTGTATATTCTTCGCCGAGATTCAGGTGAATATCACATAAACCGGAAGTATTAAGGAAAGGACATCTGCTGTCTTTCATTAAAAAGCAGACTTCACCGTCTTCGTTTTTATTAAGACACCTTTTGATTTTATCTGAAAACTCATTATTAAGCAGGGAATATTTTTTTTGAGTTTCCTCGTCTATAACAATTTCCCAGCTTTTGCAACAGCTGTCCGGACATTTGTCAGCGAGACAGTAAAAGGATGAATAATACGAAGGGTAATAATTTTTCATAATTTCTACCTTAAAAAAAGCACCATGATTGTATCACGGTGCATTTATGATTTATATGGAAATTTCCATTGCTGTATCATAAAGAGAAAGGTCAATGGATTTTTTCATGTTGAGTGCTTCAACAATATCAAAATCAACAATATTCTCTTTCTGCATGGCAACAACACGGTTACCGACACCGTTAAGAAGAAGATGTGCAGCATAAGCACCCATCTGGCTGCCTGCAACTCTGTCCTTGACAGAAGGTGAACCGCCTCTCTGAACATGTCCGAGAACAGATGCACGAGCTTCAACACCGAGATTATGTTCAATATATTTTGCGAGTGCCGAAACACCATTGATTCCCTGTGCCTCAAGCTTTTCGTTGACACCTTCAGCAACAACGATGATAAAATGACGCTTACCGGTCTTTTGTGTTCTTCTCATTCTGTCTATAATATCTTTTTCAATATTGAATTCAAGTTCAGGGATGAGAATTGCAGTTGCACCTACAGCAATACCTGCATTAAGAGCGAGGAAACCGGCTCTTCTGCCCATAACTTCAACAACAGTACAACGGTCGTGAGATTCGCTTGTGTCTCTGATTCTGTCTACCATGTCCATAATAGTATTAAGGCAGGTATCATAACCGATGGTATAGTCACAGCATGCGATGTCATTATCTATTGTACCGGGAACGCCGACACAGTTGATACCTCTAACGGAAAGGTCTCTTGCACCTTTGAAGGAGCCGTCGCCGCCGATTACAACAATTCCTTCAATACCGTTTTCTTTACAGATATCTATAGCCTTCTGCATACCTGCTTCTGTGCAGAATTCCTTGCTTCTTGCAGAATAAAGCATAGTACCGCCGCGATGAATTATATCGGAAACACTTCTGAGATTCATTTCATACATATCGCCTGCCATAAGACCTGCGTAACCTCTTCTGATGCCGAGAACTCTTACACCGTTTTCACATCCGGTTCTTACAACTGCTCTGATGGCAGCATTCATGCCCGGAGCATCTCCGCCGCTTGTTAAAACAGCAATAGTTTTCATTTGATTTTCCTCCTGAGGTAAATGTTTTACATTAAGGTATATAATATCTTTAATTTCTCATAAAGTCAACATAAATTTGTATAAAAGCAAAATCATATTCTCAATACTACATTTGAGTCACCGAGAAGTTTTTTAAGACCTCTGATAAGCTCGGGGCTGTTTTCAGTTCGTATATTAGTGTTGAAATCATATTTTGCAATGTCATTATAATAGAGAATGACAGGGATATTTCCTTCAAAAATGGAACACATTTTTCTTGCTTTTATGCAATCGTCATTAACTTGACCCGATACTTTCAGAAAAAGACCTTTAGTTGTACTTTTTTTCTGTTGAGTCTGCTGAGATTGTGCGGAAGAAGGTTTGTCTCCTTCATTGCTTTGATTCTGAACAGGCTTAGCACTTTCATAAGCAGAGTAAGCACTTTCGTGAAGCTTATATTCTCTGTCGGGAAGTTTATAATTCTGAAGATAAGCTTCGTCGTCGGGAATTTCTCTTAGAGGAACTACTTCCTCACAGAGAAGTTTAGGAATTTCATCATCTCTTAAGGAAACCTTACCTGTAAGAAGAACAATTTCATCTTCAATAAAGAATTCACTGTATTTGTCAAATTTCTTGGGGAATACGAGAACCTCAATACTTCCGTAGATATCTTCCATTGTAAGAAAAGCCATGGTTGTGTCATTTTTTGTAATTTTCTTCCTAACAGTAGCCAGAATGCCGAGAAGTCTTATTTTATCTCCGTCTTTATACGGTGAATCAATATCTGAAACGGACGAGTTGACAATATCAGATGTTTTTGCACTGCCAAGACTTTGTGCCAGTCTCTGATGCTCTGTCATGGGATGTCCCGACATATAAAGTCCCGTAGTTTCCTTTTCCATGGCAAGTCTTTGCTTTTCCGGGAATTCTTTGACATTGGGCGGTGTCGGTTCAACTGCTTTGGCAAGAGCCGAGCCAAGATCAAACAATCCTATCTGACCTTCAATTTTTCCCTTTTTGTCGTTTTCAAGTGCACTGAGAATATCATCAATCATCTGGAACATCTGATTACGGTTAAGATCAAAACAGTCCATAGCACCGCTTTTTATCAGATTTTCAAGTGCTCTCCTGTTAAGTTCTTTGCCGTAACAACGTTTGCAGAAAGAATAATAAGATTCAAACGGACCGTTTTCCTCACGTTCTTTGAGAATTTCTTTGATAACACCGCTTCCGAGGTTTTTAATGGCAAGAAGTCCGAAGCGTACATTGTCACCGACAACCGTAAACTTCTCGTCTGATTCATTTACGCTTGGCGGAAGTACCTTAAAGCCGAGATTTGTCTGACATTCGGTGATGTAACCGACAACCTTATCGGTATTATCAAGAACAGATGTAAGCATAGCAGCCATAAATTCCTGAGGGTAATAACAGCGAAGCCATGCTGTCTGATAAGTAACATAAGCATAAGCGGCAGAGTGAGATTTATTGAAGGCATAAGAAGCAAACGATGCCATATCGTCAAATATAGCATTTGCAGCTTCCTCTGAGATGCCTCGTTTAAGACATCCGTCACATTTTGAACCGCCGTCAGTTCCGTCAGAACCATGTAGAAAGTATTTTCTTTGCTGTTCAAGGACATCTGCCTGCTTTTTCGCAACTGCTCGACGGACCATATCAGCCGCACCGAGAGAATATCCTGCAAGTTCTCGGAAGATCTGCATAACCTGTTCCTGATAAACGATAGTTCCGTAAGTAACGTCAAGGATAGGCTTAAGTTCAGGAGTGTGGTACTTTATATTTTCAGGGTCCTGTCGGTTTGCAAGATAAGCGGGAATAAAGTCCATGGGACCCGGTCTGTAAAGAGCAATAACAGCGATAATATCTTCAAGGTTATGGGGCTGCATATTTATCATGAGGGAACGTATGCCACCCGATTCGCATTGGAATACACCGAAGGTACCGCCTTCGCCGAGCATTTTGTATACATTCTGATCGTCAACATCAATTTTCATAATATCAATGTCAGGATCTTTTTTTCTTATCATTTTTACGGCATCATCAATAACCGTAAGTGTACGAAGACCGAGAAAGTCCATCTTGAGAAGTCCGAGACTTTCAACCCAGCCTTTATAATACTGAGTTACAACAGAATCGCCGCTCTTGAAAAGAGGAACATATTCATCAACAGGCTTATCGCAGATAACAACGCCTGCAGCATGCATACCGGTGTTTCGCGGCATGCCTTCAATTTTTATGGATGTATCGATAACTTTTTTGACAAGAGAATTGCTTTCGTACATCTTCTTGAGCTCTTGGTTTGACTGAAGAGCTTTTTCTATAGTCATACCAAGTTCCTGAGGAATTTCTTTTTGTATGGCAGAACATTCGGCAACTGACATTCCGAGTACTTTTCCGACATCACGTACCGCTCCTCTTGCTGCAAGAGTACCGAATGTGGCAATCTGAGAAACATGGTCAGCACCGTATCTTCTTACAACATAGTCAATTACTTCCTGTCTTCTTTCATAACAGAAGTCAATATCAAAGTCGGGCATACTTACTCGTTCAGGATTAAGGAATCTCTCGAACAGCAAAGAGTAACGCATAGGGTCGATGTCTGTAATTCCGCAGGTATATGCTGCGATACTTCCCGCACCTGAGCCACGTCCGGGACCTACGGGAATTCCGACACTCTTTGCATAGTTGATATAGTCCCATACTATAAGGAAATAGTCAATGAATCCCATCTGATTTATGATACCAAGTTCATAATTCAATCTGTCCATGTATTCCTGAGGATAGTTTTCGCCATAGCATCTGACCATTCCTTTATAACAAAGGTCTGAAAAATATTCAAAGTGGTCGCGGTTATCGGGTACTTCAAAGATGGGGAGTTTTGTATTACCGAACTCAAATTCAACATGACAACGCTCTGCAATTTTGTTTGTATTGGAAATTGCATCCGGAACTTCGGGGAAAAGTTCCGCCATTTCATCTCCCGATTTTACGTAAAACTCCTCTGTTTCAAAGCCCATTCCCGTATCTTCTTCTATTGTGTGTTTTGTTGCGATGCAGACAAGGATTTTCTGAATTTCGGCATCCTCTTTTGATATATAATGAGCATCGTTTGTTGCTACAAGAGGAATATCAAGTTCTCTTGCAAGCTTTATTATGTACGGATTGGATGTTTTCTGATCCTGTATTCCATGGTCCTGAATTTCAAGAAAGTAGTTGTCTTTTCCGAAAACATTCTGATACCAGAGTGCAGTTTCCTTTGCTTTTTCATAATCCCCCTTCAGAATTGCCTGCGGAATTTCGCCTGCAAGACAAGCAGAAAGGCAGATTATTCCCTCATGATACTTTTCAATGAGTTCTTTATCAACCCTTGGTTTTGTATAAAAACCTTCTGTCCATGCAGCAGAAACCATCTTTATAAGATTCTGATATCCGGTCTGGTTTTCTGCAAGTAAGACAAGGTGATATCTTTCATTATCAAGACCGTGTACTTTGTCAAATCTTGTTCGCTGTGCTACATAAACTTCACAGCCTATTATACCGTTTATCCCTTCAGCTTTACAGGCTTTATAAAAATCAACGGCACCGTACATAACACCATGGTCAGTCATTGCAATGCTTTTCATTCCAAGCTCTTTGACATGTTTGATGAGCGGCTTTATTCTGCATGCACCGTCAAGAAGAGAATATTCTGTATGTATATGTAAATGAGTAAATTCAGTCATTTTGTTACCTTTTGTCCATAATAAGCATTTTTACCGTGTTTTCTTGAATAATGTTTATTAAGCAGATAATCGGGTATTTCACCGACATCGCAATTAAGTCTGAATGTTTTCAGTGCCATTTCAGCGACGATTTCAAGTGTGCCTGCGTTTTTTGCTGCATCTTTTGCTGATTTTCCCCATGTAAACGGTCCGTGCGAGCGAACAAGTACTGCAGGAACCGCGTTTTCATCAAGGTTATTGTCTTTGAAATGAGAAACAATTACATTTCCCGTACTTTTTTCATATTCGCCGTTGACTTCTTCTGTTGTCAATTCTCTTGCACATGGGACTTCTCCGAAGCAGAAATCAGCATGTGTTGTTCCGAGAGCAGGTATGGTAATTCCCGCCTGAGAGAAAGCAACGGCATTTATTGAATGAGAATGTACCACGCCGCCGATATCGGGAAAAGCACTGTAAAGTACTGCATGAGTCGCAGTATCGGATGAAGGATTATACTCACCTTCAACTTTGTTGCCCTCAAAATCAACAATGACCATCATATCCGGAGTAAGTGATTCGTATTCTACTCCCGAAGGCTTTATAGCAAAAACCTTTTTTTCACGGTCGCACTCGGATGCATTGCCCCATGTAAAAGGGGCAATGCCGAGTTTATAGAGCATCATATTTGCTTCATAAGCTTTTTCTTTTATATTTCTGTACATTATTATTTCAGCTTTCTAATAATTTCATTGAGCTGAAGCTCTTTTATAAAGGAATTGATATCTGTGTCTTTATTTATGTAAACGAATTCAATTCCGAGAATATTTGCAAAGTCTCTCATCATTTCAGCTGTTACATCATAGCTTAAAACAGAGTGATGAGCGGCACCTGCATAAATCCATGCTTCTGCAGATGTTTTAAGATTGGGAGCAGGCTTCCATAAAACGGCGGAAACGGGAAGCTTCGGAGTATCATTTATCTGTCTGACACATTCTACATCATTTACTATCATGCGAAGTCCGTCGCCCATATCAACAAGCGAAACAACTATTGCTGAACCTGCTTTTGACTTAAAAACGAGTCTTGCTGGATCTTCCCTGTTACCTATTCCCAGGGGGAAAACTTTGATTTCGGGTTTTGTCTCAGCGATGGTGGGGCAAACCTCAAGCATGTGAGCCCCCATAATCATTTCATTGCCGGGTTCAAAATGATATGTATAGTCTTCCATAAAGGCAGTGCCGCCTGTCATGTCCGCGGTCATTGCTTTTAAGATTCTTGTCATTGCTGCAACCTTCCAGTCACCCTCTGCACCGAAACCGTAGCCTTTTTCCATAAGGTCCTGAGAAGCAAGACCGGGAAGCTGACGAAGACCCTGAAGGTCTTCAAAGTTTGTATGAAAAGCTGTGAAGCCTCTTTCATCCATAAACTTTTTTATTGCTATTTCTTCTCTTGCCTGATAACGGACAGCATCAACATTATCAGTAGAAAGAATATACTTTTCTTCATATTCTTTCATAAGAGCATCAATTTCTTCCTCAGATACTTTTTCAACCTCTGCGATAATATCGCCGACGCCGTAATGCTCGATTTCCCAGCCGAGCTTCATCTGAGCTTCAACTTTATCGCCGTCTGTAACAGCAACACTTCTCATGTTATCACTTATGCGTAGTACTCTTGTTCTTCTGCTTTCAAATACACCGACGGCAGCTCTCATCCATGAAGCAATTTCGCTTCTGAATTCTTCGTTTTCCCAGTGACCTGCTATAACTTTACGTCTTGCTCCCATTCTTGTGGCAATATAACCGTGTTCACGGTCGCCGTGTGCACTTTGATTGAGATTCATAAAGTCCATATCTATAGTGCCCCAGGGAATGTCACGGTTAAACTGAGTATTGAGATGAAGATAAGGCTTCATCATTTTAGAAATACCCGCTATCCACATCTTTGAAGGAGAGAAAGTATGCATCCACGTTATTATACCCGCACACATGGGGTCATTATTTGCCGTCATAACAGCCTCTTCAATGGCTCTTGAAGTGGTGACACAGGGTAATACCACTACGGTACAAGGTATAATGGGGTCGTTATTTAAGCCGTCAGCCATAATTTTTGCGTGGGTATCAACCTCTTTCAGTGTTTCATCACCGTAGAGGTGCTGTGAACCAACAAGAAAATAAAATTTATATTTTTTCATTCCAAACTCCTTTTTTATACGGATTTCTTGATTTCTTTAAGACGCTTCATCACATCGTTTGCTCCTCTTCCGAAATAGTCGTGAA
This sequence comes from Oscillospiraceae bacterium, assembly GCA_015065425.1. Classification (GTDB taxonomy): domain Bacteria; phylum Bacillota; class Clostridia; order Oscillospirales; family Acutalibacteraceae; genus RUG806. The sequence goes on along the minus strand of SVQH01000001.1, from coordinate 75,899 downwards.
GAATTTTATATTCAGCATAAAGCTTATTGTAAACTTCAACAGCATCGGGATTGGGAGTATATTTTGTGTCAAGTACTTTACCGAGCTTTGAAGCTGCTGTAAATACGTCATCATAACCACCGTTTTCCGTGCCTGCAGCAACACTTCCGAAAATTGCAGAGCCAAGGGCACCGCCCTGATCACTTCCTGCAATTTTGATGGGAAGATTCAGAATATCGGAATAAATCTGCATGGTCATGGGGTCTTTCTTTGCTATACCGCCTGCTGCGTAAAATTCATTTACTTCAACACCGTATTCACGGAAGGTTTCAATTATCATTCTTGTGCCGTAAGCGGTAGCTTCAATAAGTGCACGGTAGATTTCTTCGGGTTTTGTGAGAAGCGTCATGCCGAGAAGCATACCTGTAAGGTCAACGTCGACAAGACACGAACGGTTACCGTTCCACCAGTCGAGAGCTACAAGTCCGCTCTCACCCGGCTTATACTTTTCAGCCTTTTCACGAAGATATTTATGTATATTTATTCCTTTTGCTTTTGCATCTTCATGATATGATGCAGGAAGACAGTTATCTATAAACCACTGGAAATGGTCACCAACACAGCTCTGCCCTGCTTCATATCCGAAGAATCCGGGAAGAATACCGTCTTCAACAACACCGCATATACCTTTGACCTGTTTTTCTTCGTTACCGAGAAGCATGTGACAAGTGGAGGTGCCCATAATTGCAAGCATTTTTCCTGCCTCAGCAATTCCTGCAGCGGGAACGAAAACATGAGCATCAATTATTGCCTGAGCTATGGCTGTTCCTTTATTGAGACCGAGTTTTTCAGCCATTTCTTCAGTTAGTTCACCTGCTTTTGAGCCCATGGGAGAAATGTCAGTTGAAAGCTTATCTTCAACTACATTTTCAAGTCTCGGGTCAAGTGCTTTGAAGAAATCCTTTGATGGATATCCTGTTTTTTTGTTCCACATTTCCTTATATCCGGCACAACAGGAATTTCTGTTTTCTTTGCCGCAAAGCTGCCAAACAACCCAGTCGGCTGCTTCAATGAATGTTTCAGCAGCATCGTATATCTCGGGTGCTTCGTCAAGCACCTGCCAGATTTTCGGTATTGCCCATTCAGAGGATATTTTTCCTCCGTAATTTTTAAGCCAGGGTTCATTTCTTTCTTCTGCTATGGCATTGAGCTTATTTGCAAGATGCTGTGCGGCATGATGCTTCCAAAGTTTTACATAAGCGTGAGGCTCATCCTTATATTCAGGAAGAAAACAAAGAGGAGTTCCGTCCTTTTTTGCAGGAAGAATTGTACAGGCGGTAAAGTCAAGACCGATGCCGACAACATCATCCTTTGAAACTCCGCTCTGCTTAAGAATTACAGGAATGGTATTGTAAAGTACGTCAAGGTAATCCTGAGGATGCTGAAGTGCCCAGTCAAATCCGAGTTTTTTGCCTGACGGAAGGCATTCCGACATAACGGAATGCGGATATTCAAAAACGGATGAAGAAAGTTCTTCACCTGTTTCATTGTTAACAATCAATGCTCTTCCTGAAAGTGTTCCGTAGTCAACACCGATAGAATATTTTGCCATAATTAGTTCCTCGCTTTCATTTTACTGTTATTTTCGGGAGCGGTTGCTTTTACATAAAGAGTATTATAAATGTGATATATTACAAAGCCGGGATTGGATGATGGGGGTTTTTTGATATTTCTGATTTTTGTATAATCAACTTCCACCATTCCCCTTTCTTTTACTGATGAAAAGAATGCAGCTGTTTCGGCGGCAAATTCCATTGCGAGCGGAGTTGCTTCCTTGCCGTCAAGAGACAGTATAACATGGGACCCCGGAGCTTTCTGTACATGAAACCAAATATCATTTTTCGCAGCTTTCTTAAATGTCAGCATATCGTTCTGAAGATTATTTCTGCCCACAAAAACCTTAAAGCCGTCAGGTGCTGAAAATTCAAGAAAAGGCAAAGGAGCATTTTTCTTGTTTTTTGTTCCGGTTTTACTTTTAAGAAAGCCCGCTGAGGACAGTTCAGTTCTTATTTCAGACAGCTCTTTTTCAGTTTCAGCTCTTGAAAGTTCATCCTGAACACTGAGAAGATATTCGAGATCTTCACTTCCCTTTTGAATCAGTTCAGTAAGTTTCTTATTTGCTGTCTGTGCTTTTCTGTACTCTTTGTAATATCGCTGAGAGTTCTGTGAGGGGTTAAGATGCGGCTGTACGGGGATGTTTACGATTTTATAATTATCATAATAATTTGCAATGTTGTAAACTGAAGCACCTTTTTCAAGCTGATACAGATTTGCATTAATTAGCTCAGCATAAATTCGTTTTATTTCCATATCCTCACTTGCAGTAAGCTCTTCTCTTTGAATATTCAATTTTTTCGTGGTTCTCTCAATAAGCAAAGAAACGGTTCTGAAGAGGTCTTCAGCCTTGCTTTTTGCTCTTTGGAGTCTTTCACGTTCAAAATAAAAGATATCAGGCAGTTCGGAAAGAGTATCAGTAAATATGACTTTTGCATTATTGTCATAAAGGGTAAGCGGCATATAAGAAAATTCAAGATAGTTGCCGTTTTCATCAGTCAGATAGCAAGGTGAAATTCTGTTGTTTCTTACAATGTCGGAAAGTATGTCAATTTCATGTATAAGCCTTTCTTTCATTGCCGTTGTCATACGGCATACATCACACTCACCGAGGGCTACTCTGTATGATATTTCTTTTGATATAAGAGGTGAAATGCCGCTGATGACACTTAGTAAAGCGGAAGATAGTTTCTTTGATTCAAATGTTAATATTTTTTCTGCTATAATTTGGGCAGAGTTATCAAGAAGACTCAGCTTAGATTGTTGCGGAGGGAGCTTGTACTCTTTCTGCGGTAATATTTCTCTGAAGGAAGATTTGGATGAATCAACTCTTTTGAGTGAATCAATAATGATTTCCTTTTCATCAAGAAGTATACAGTTTGAATACTGAGCCATTATTTCAACAACAAGTGTTCTTTTTACTCTGTCGCCGATTTCGTTAGTTGCATCAAAGTCAATCATCAGTATACGGTCAAAACCAATTTGTCTGATGTCTTTAACTACGGCACCGCAGAGTTGTTTTCTGAGCAGCATACAAAGCATGGGAGGAGTCATAGGATTTTCAGGTGAAAATTCTGTAAAGTTAATCCTCGGAGAGTTTCCCGAAACTGAAATAAACAGTTTTCTTGTTTCGGTTCTTGTTCTCAGACTTAATATCAATTCATATTTTGTCGGTAAAAATATTTTATCGACTTTGGCACCGATTGCAAAATCTGAAATCTCTTTTTTCAGTAAATAAAGATAAATTCCGTCTATAGCCATTACATCACCGTTTTGATAGGAGGTAGAGATATGAATTCAATGAACTCCGTATTTGTAAATTGTTTCTTAAGTAGTTTTGTCAATTCAGGAATAACAGGTATTTCAGTCTCATAATGACCGGCAGTAAAAAGTGCGATACCGCAAGCATCTGCATCAAGAAAAGAATGATAAGTTGCCTCACCCGTAATAAAAGCATCACATCCGAGTGCTTTTGCATCGGTAATAAAATCTGAACCTGAGCCACAGCACACACCGATTTTTGAGACTGCAGAATTGCCTTTACAGTAATTTATGTGGCAACCAAGTCTGGTTTTTAATAATTCAGCAAATTCATCTCTCGACATAATGCTTTCAGGATAACAGATGTTCAGAAAACCGTCACAGACGGGTTCAGGGATTTTTTCAAACTTTTTTGAAATAAATCTGCAAAGGGTATCATTCACGCCGTTTACAGCCTTATCAAGATTTGTGTGAGCTGAAATTATATTAATGGAATTTTTTGCTGCAACGAAAGCAACATCGGTGCTCAAAAAGTTTTTTCTTGACTTAAAAATAACAGGATGATGTGAAATTATAAGCTGTGCATCGTTTTTGATAGCAAAATCAAGTTCATTCATAGTAACATCAAGACAAATAATTGCTTTATTTACTTCTGCATTTATATCTCCTATTAGTAAACCTGAATTATCCCATTCAGCCTGAGAAGCAAACGGAGCAAACAAATCAATAGAATCATAAATGTCTCTGACTGTCATGTAGTTGTCCTCTTTTCGTAATATTCAATTACAGAATGAAGAATTTCCGTGTATTCATTTGTAATTCCTGATGAAGTCATACCTTGATATTTCTTTTTTACACGACAAATTTGCCGTCCGATATAATCGGCAGCAATATTTTCGTAATCTAATGAGTATCCGAAATAATAAAAACCGGGATCATCAATGCGAATTTTACCGGTGTAATCTGCGGCGATACAGCAATATGTATGCCCTGAGTCAGAAACATATTTTTCTTCGGAAATTTCAAAACCGTTTTTACACAGAAACTCCCTTATATCTTCAGAGTGGGTCATAGGTTGCAAAACAAGATGCATCCCTTCTCTTCGGATCCATTCGGCATCATCAAGAATCTGTGACATGAGTGTACCGCCCATTCCGCAGACAGTTATCTGTTCCGCTTCATGGGGGTGCACATTTTTCAGTCCGTCCGAAATACGAAGTTCGATTTTTCCCTGAAGAGAATAATGCTGTAAGGTTTTTTCGGCATTTTTCAGCGGTAATTCGCCGATATCACAGGCAAGAACCTGTTCGGTTATTCCGTTGATTATCAGATAAGCCGGCAGGTACGCATGGTCAGTGCCGATATCAACGGTTTTTCTTCCGTCAAAAACCATGTCGGCTACACTTTTTAACCGTGGACTTAATATCAGCATTTATCTTGTAAGAAAATAATTGTTAAGTTCTTCAATAAGGTCATCAACGTCAACGCCGTGTACCATACAAGCCTGAGCTATGGATTCATTTCTTGCTGACGGACATCCGAGACAGTGCATACCCATATTCTGGAAAAAGGGAGCAGTACCCTTGTCTGCGTCAAGAATGTCACCGATTTTTGTGTTTTTTGTTACTACCATAATTAAATTCTCCTTTTTATTCATCTTCGGTAAAACTGTATTTTACCTGAGTATTTGTTTGTGAAATAATATATTTAGGTCTGTCTTTTGATTCTGTGTAAACCCTTGCAAGATATTCGCCCATTATGCCCATACAGATGAAAATGAGACCTGCAATAATGAACATTCCCGATAAAATATAAGGAACAGTTCCGACATACAGTAAATTTATTAAATTGCGGATTATTGCATATAAAAAACAAGCGAATGAGGTGAAGAAACTGAGAAAACTGAGTAGAAAACTGATTCTGAGAGGTGAGGTTGTGAAACCGAGTATGCCGTCAATAGCATATTTTGCCAGCTTCGTAATTGACCATTTGGTATTGCCTGCTGCACGTTCTCTGTTAGTATGTCCGATCCACTTGACATTAAATCCGACCCAACTGAAAATTCCCTTTGAAAATCTGATATTTTCAGGCATGGAAATAATTGCTTTTACAACATCTTTTCTCATTATTCTGAAATCTTGTGCAGATTCAATGATTTTTGTTTCGCTGACTTTGTTGATGATTTTATAAAAAGATTCGGAAAGTAAACTCTTGAGTTTTGCTTCGCCTTTTCTGTCCTCTCTTCTGGCTGCTGCAACGTCATAGCCTTCTTCGTCAACATATCTCAGCATTTCGGGAATAAGTGTCGGAGAATGCTGTAAATCAGCATCAAGTATACCGATATAATCGGCTTTTACTGCATAATCCATTCCTGCAAGCATAGCTGCCTCTTTGCCGAAGTTTCTTGAGAAAGAAATAAATTTAACACTTTGATCAACTGCAGCAAGAGCTTTTATCAGTTTAAGAGTGTCATCTTTACTGCCGTCATCAATAAAGACAAGTTCAGTTGTATATTTGTCTTTAATTGATTCAACAACTTTTTTTGTTTCCGTGTAAAACAATTTTAACACATCTGCTTCATTATAACACGGAACTACCAATGCCAATGTTTTCATAATTTTTAGCTCCTTTTATGTAAGCTCAGCAATCGTCCTCTTCATCTGCGAGAACTGCTTCTGCACATTTTATTCCGTCGACGGCAGCTGAAACAATACCGCCTGCATATCCTGCACCTTCACCGCAAGGGAAAATTCCTTTTATGCTTGCCTGTCTGAATTCATCTCTAATAATTCTTACGGGTGATGAACTTCTGCTTTCCGGTGCAGTTAGAACAGCATCGGGTAATGCAAAACCTGTAAGCTTTTTATCAAATGCCTTTATTGCGGAAGCAATAGAGTCGGTTACCGCTGAAGGCAGAACTTTTCTGATGTCAGTAGGTCTGACACCTGTAGGACAGGTAGGCTTTACCTTACCGAGCTTCTTTGACGGGGTATTATTAAGAAAATCACCTACGGTTTGAGCGGGTGCTGTGTAATCACAGCCCCCTTCTTTGTATGCTGCACGTTCTATTTTTCTTTGGAGTGAAATCCCGGCAAGAGGGTGAGCCGATTCAAAGTGATGTGGTTCAACACCGACGAGTATAGCTGAATTTGCATTTTCGCCGTCACGTGCAAGTTCACTCATGCCGTTTACAACCACCATTTCCTCTTCAGAAGAAGCACATACAACCGTTCCACCCGGACACATGCAAAATGTATATGCACCTCGTTCATGAAGTGAGTGATTTGCAAGTTTATAATTGGCGGCTCCGAGAGTCGGGTCATTCCAATGCTTGCCGAAAAGTGCTTTATTTATCTGTTCCTGAGGATGCTCGATTCTGACACCAATGGAGAAAGGTTTTTGTTCCATCAGAATGCCGTGAGAAAAAAGCATTTCGACGGTATCTCTCGCTGAATGACCAATGCATAAAATAAGGCAATCTGTTTCAATGTCCGTAACACTGCCATCGGCACCTGTATAAGATATACCTTGTATATAACCGTTTGCTTTATAAATATCCGTAAGGCAGCAACCGAATTTTATTTCTCCGCCGAGACGAATTATCTCGTTTCTCATGTTTTTGACAACATGAACGAGACGGTCAGTGCCAATATGAGGATGAGAAGAGTACAGAATAGATTCAGGTGCACCGAATTCTTTGAACTTTTCGAGGACATATCGACATCTGCTGTCTTTAATACCAGTAGTAAGTTTCCCGTCTGAAAAAGTTCCTGCTCCGCCTTCTCCGAATTGGACATTCGAGGAGGTGTTCAGGTTTCTCGTCTTCCAGAAACCGTAAACATCAGCTGTTCTTGTATCTACATCATTACCTCTTTCAAGAATCAGGGGGTTAAGACCTGCTTGTGCAAGAATATATGAAGCAAACATACCTGCGGGACCGAAACCAACTATAACAGGTCTGAAAACTGACTTTCTCTTGTTTTCGGGAAAAGAATATATATACCGTTCGGTTTTTTGAACCTTATTTTGCGGGAAACGCATTATAATAGAGTCTTCGTCCGTTTTAGTTTCGAGGTTCACCGAATAAATCATTTTTATATTGTGCTTTTTTCGTGAATCAATGGATTCTCTTGCAATTTCAAAAAAAGTTATCTCTGCAGAATTGATACATAAGATTTCAGATGCAGCCTTTTTTATTTCATTAATATCGGCAGAGAGAGGCATTGCAATTTCATTAATTCTAATCAATTTCAATTTCCTCCCACTGAACTTATTCCTGCGACGGCTCCTGATGACCATGCCCATTGAAGATTATAACCGCCGCATTCTCCGTCAACATCTACTATTTCACCGCATACGTATAATCCCGGTATTTTTATTGTTTCCATTGTTTCTGCATTAATTTCACAGGCTTTAATTCCGCCGGCAGTTGTCTGAGCGTCGGAAAAACCTTTTACACCGGATATTCTGTATTTTTTGCCTTTTACGACATAAATAAGTTTATCGATTACTGCAGAATGTAATTTTCCTATCTCCCTTGTTGGACTAATACTTACCTCTGTCAGAAAAAATATGCCGAGACGCTTCGGAATAATGCCAGCGAGCAGCATTTCTGCAGGCATGGAAGGATTATATTTTATAATGTCAAGAAGTTCAATTTTTAACTCATCGTATGACATTGACGGACATGAGTCCACGACAGCATATACATCACCGATATTTTTATTAACGGCGTCGGCAGCAAAGCGAGAAACCTGCATTGAAACTATGCCTGACAGGCCGTAGTCAGTGTATTGTATTTCACCTGTATCAGCGGTCAATAATTTACCCGAACATTTAAGGGATAGTTTTCCTTGAGAACGTATACCTTTGAGACTTTTAGGATAGTTTTCACAAACTATGGGTGTAAGTGCAGGAAATAAAGCAGTATGTTCAAGATTCAAGGAATCAAGAAGGTCAAAACCGCTTCCGTCGCTTCCGTGTACGGGGGCTGCTTTTCCTCCTGTTGCTATTATACACTTATCGGCTTTAAATTTTTCGTTCAGTAAAAATCCGTCAGATGTATGTTTCAGAGAAGTTATTTTCGTATCGGTTAATATATTTACTCCGAGTCTGTCTGCCTCATAACGCAGACAATCGAGAACTGCACTTGCCTGGGAAGACATCGGATATACCCTGCCTGCGGCATCGCTTTTTGCTAAAAGCCCTAATGAACGGAAAAAATTCTTCGTTTCATGATTATCAAATTTCTGATATACAGAGAACGCAAAATCGCTTTCACCACGGAAATTATTAATTTCAATGTTGTCATTGGTGAAATTACATCTGCCGTTTCCCGTTACAAGAATTTTTTTTCCGACACGGGAATTTGCTTCATAAACTGTTATATTTGCACAAGTTTTATTTTCAGCTATTTTTCTTGCGGCAGAAATTGCTGCCGTAAGTCCTGATGCACCACCGCCGACAACAGCAATTTCAAGGGGAGAATTACTTTTCATCATTAGTTTTACCTGCAGTTTCTGAAAGAATATTTAATAATTCCTTGGCATTTCCGTTTTTCGCAGCCACTCTGAATAGTCCGATAAGTTTTCTTTCATCCTTTGATAGTTCGGTTATGCGTTTTTCCTTTATCTGCATTTTTAGTGAAATATCATTTTCAGGAGAACGCCAGACATTTTTAGGAATATCATCTCCGAGAAGCCATGAAACATCCGTCTTAAATAACGCAGCAAGCATAATTAATTTATCAACAGAAGGAGTTGTTGTACCAAGCTCGTAATATGCATAGGTAGAGCGGTCAATATGTAAAATATCAGCAACCTGCTGCTGAGTCAGTTTACATTCTTTTCTTGCTGCCTTCAATCGTTCAGTCACGAGCATGATTTTATCCTCCGTGTAAAATAAAATATCCGGACAAAAATATCCGGATAAAGTATAGCATTTAATTTAATTAAAATCAATATTTAATTATTTTCTTCCAGTAGCCATGACACACTGACACCGAGAACCGAAGCAATAATAACAAGTTCATAATCATAAACGCTGCGTATTTGGCCTTCAAGTTTTGAAAGACCGGATGCATTTATATCCATTCCTGCCACCTGCAACTGAGCAAGAAAATCTTTTTGTTTCATCTGTAATTCTTTTCTTTTCTTTTCGATTTTTGCACCGACGATGTTTCTTGAACCTAATTCATGTTTTCTGAGCCTCATAATGTCCTCCCTGCACAAGCTTTACACTTCTGTTAAATGTTATCATATTTCTGATTAAAAGGTCAACAATATTATTTAGTATTTTTTTATCAAATCTCTTATGCTGTGCTGAAAGAAAATTTTATTATACATTTGCCAACCGATGAAAAACATGGTATAATACAAAAAAAATGAAACGGTGATGATTTAATGAATAATATTTTTATGAATAAATGCGACTTGCTGTTTGACTTTTACGAGCTGTCACAGGCAAACGGCTTCTTGGCAAACGGAATTGATGAAACTGTTGCCTGGTTTGATATGTTTTACAGACCTGCACCTGAGATAGGCGGATTCTGTATTATGGCAGGTGTTCATCAGCTTACCGAATATATTAAAAATCTCAGTTTTTCTGAGGATGACCTGAAATATTTATCGGAAAAAGGCTTATCGGATGATTTTATTGAATATCTTCGCAATTTCAGATTTACATGTGATATGTGGGCTGTACCTGAGGGAACACCTGTATTTGCAAATGAACCTGTTATTAAAGTCAGAGGTCCTGTAATTCAGGCTCAGCTTCTTGAAACAATAATTCTGCTTTCAGTTAATCATCAATCCCTCATTGCGACTAAAGCTAACAGGATTGTACGTTCTGCAGGCGGAAGAGCTATTATTGAGTTTGGTTCAAGAAGAGCACATGGGATTGCTGCTGCTCTGAATGGGGCAAGAAGTGCTTATATCGGTGGCTGTTGTGCAACGACAAATGTCAGTGCATCTAAATTATATAATATTCCGTTGTTTGGCTCAATGAGTCACACATGGATTCAGATGTTTGACAGTGAATATGAGGCATTCTGTGCTTTTGCAAAGCAGTATCCTGATGATTGTGTGCTTCTGATTGATACTTATGATGCAATGGATAAAGGTCTTCCTAATGCTATCAAAGCCTTCAATGATGTTCTTGCACCGTTGGGCAAACGTCCGAAAGGTGTCAGAATTGACAGCGGTGATCTTGCTTATCTTTCAAAGAAAATAAGACGAGTGCTTAACGAAGCAGGATATCCCGACTGCGATATATATGCCTCAAACTCTCTTGATGAATATATAATACGTGATATGCTTCAGAATGGTGCAAGGATTGATAATTTCCTTGTCGGAGAGAGACTTATAACATCCGCTTCAAATCCTGTAATGGCAGGAGTATATAAGCTTTCTGCTATAGAAAAAGGCGGAGAAATCATCCCGAAAATCAAAATATCCGAAAATGTTGCAAAAATTACTACTCCGTGCCCGAAACTTTTGTGGCGACTTTTTGATAACGAGACAGGAAAAGCCATTGCGGACGTTCTTACAACTTCTGATGAAGATTTGTCATCCTGCAAAGAATACGAATTGTTCGATCCTGACTATACATGGAAAAAGAAAACTGTTTCAGATTTCGTTGCCCGACAGCTTCTTGTCGAGATTTTCAAGGATGGTAAGCTTGTTTATGATTTTCCGTCAACGGAAAATATCAGAAATTATTGTGCTGAACAGATTGATACTTTGTGGGAAGAGGTTGTCAGATTTGAATATCCTCACAATTATTATGTTGATTTGTCTCAAAAGCTGTGGAATATAAAGCAGAAAATGATAGACTCATGTTTTAATAACTGAACCGATACCGTTGTTGTCATTGAATTTCTTCATTGTCTTCAACGGTAAAGCTTTTTTCAATGGCAATATCTTCAAGGCAATGAAAATTCCCCTCAACGGATATCTGATTGTCAATATTCAGTTTGATATCTCGTTCATTAACCGTTACTTTTTCATACAGACTGAACGCGGATTTTGAAAAATCAGAAAATGATAATAGTAAAGCCTGTGCTGTTGTAAGTTCAATATTTTCTTTTTTGAAACTGATTTCGCTGTTTCGTGATATACCTATTGGAAATATTATATCTGCAGATGTCAAAAAATATGCAGTGTTTGTGAAGCAATCAGCCTTTACATTATTGTGTTTATTAAAGAAAATTGGAAAGTATTTGTCTTTACATAATTCGGGGACTTCTGCCGTTATTGAAAAAGCGGTCTGAGAACATATATGATTTTCTGTTAATGCCATGATTGCAGCACTGCTCTTCGTAAACTCAACTCTTCCGTCATTATATGTTTTTACGCCACTGACAAGAAGATCTCCCTTTACAACTGCAGTTCCGGGATATATTTTTCCTTCTCCCGTAAAAATATCAGCCTGAACAACTTCCCCGTCTTTTGAAGCAATTATATTTGAATAAATATTTTCCGGACTTTTTTCATCTGTCGTTGTTCTTTCCTTTATTTCAATGAAAAGACGGCTGCCTATCACACTTACCGTTGCCCATGATATGTTGCGGAATTTATTTTCAAGCATAAACTCAATATCATTCCCTGAAACTGTTGATGTAAATATTCCTTTGTCAATACCTTCGCTTTTCAGAAATGCTGTTATATCCTCGGTTGTGACTGTTTCGTTGCCCGATATATCTACGGTCCATATCATTGAAGAAAGCAGTATAAAAATCAGTATTGAGCCCGTTAAACCAATCGGAATACCGTATCTTTTTCTGTATCTGTAGAAAATGTAAGGTAATCCGATTCTTTTTTCTGTTTTTATATTCATCCCTGCGGTATTTGCTGCTTTAGTAATTAACATAAGATTTCTTCTTGATGCAAAAAATATGTATCCGTTCTCAATTATTTTTAATTCTCTCAGTTCACATCTACTGTTTTTGCATTCGTTTAAGAAGATATCTTTGAAGCCATCAGTTACTTTAATCTGAACTATTCCTTTTATATAGTCTGAGAAAGAGTATTTCTTTTTGATAAAAATCGCCTCTATCTTAAAAATTTAATTTCATTTATTGTCCCCGTAATATGAGTAATTGTTTTTGAATATGCGGCAAGCAGAAGTCCTTCACCTTTTACAGACAGGTAAAAATTTTTACACTTTATAAGTAATCGGTTTTCACTGTATTCTGTAATATCCGATACGCCTGAAATTTTTATCTCTTCAAGAGAGTCAATTTCAAGATAAAACTCAAAAGATGTGTCCAGTTCAAATTCGTGCATAATTCGGTTTATTCTTCTTTTTGCTTTTTGCTTTGTATTTGTACTCATGTAAATTCTCTCCGCTGAATATAATTCTAAGAAAATTTATGCTTAAGCTGAATTATTTAGAACATATCATCATATTGTTTTTATATGAAAGTACTAAAGATTTTATCAAGATTAAAAAACAGTCTGTTTTTTTGGTTGCTTCTTTTATCAATGGGATTCAGTTTTTTATTTTTTTCAGATATTAATTACGAGCTGAAGAGTGCAATAAAAAACTGTGTATATTCATTGCTTCCGTCGTTGTTTCCGACATTGTTATTTTCATCATTAATATCCTCTGTCGGATGTCCTGCTGTTATCAGTAGAATTATTCATCCGGTGATGAATTTTCTCTTCGGCATTCCGGGCAACTGTTTTACAACTATATTAGTCAGTTTATTGGGTGGCTATAATATAGCAGGAAGATGTTCATTACAAATGTTTGAAAAAGGAGAAATTGATATCGTCACAGCCAAAAGAGTTGCTATGTTTTTTGTCACTCCCGGTGTTTCATTCAGTGTATTTTACACCGGTGTCTCAATGCTGGGAAATGTTAAAACGGGAATATTTTTATTGCTGTCTTCTGCGGCAGCATCTTGTTTCTGTGCATTTATATATAATACTTTTCATAGAAATAACGCTGAAAACAACACATCAAACAATAATGATTTGTTTGCGGATATCATCATTAAATCTGTAAATGATACTTCAGTCGCAATAATAAATATTTTTTCATGGATATTGCTGTTTACGGTTATAGTAACAATAGTGAAAACGGTTTTTAACAATACATTTATTGCTGATTTTATAGTTTTATTCGGTGAAATAACAAATTCAATCACATTTTGCATCAAAAGCAATTCCTTGCTTCTAACAGAATTCTGCTTGTCTGTCGGCGGTATCGGAATAATATTGCAACAGCTTCCCGGTCTCAGAAAACTGGGAGTTGATATAAAAGAATATGTTTTTATTACTATTTTACGCTCTGTAATTGCAACACTTATATTCAGATTTTTTTCTGTTACACTTCATCTTGTCGACTCAATAATTCCCGCTTTTAACAGAATTGAAATGCTCAGTTCGTCTTTTACCGGTTCATCGGCTTTATTACTGTTGGCTGTGGTATTTATTTGTGCTGTTAACGATATAAAACAAGAGGTTATAGCAAAATTATAAAAAAATATCTTAGTAATGCTTCTGTGCAAATAAACACTTGATACGAATTTACTTATATGATAATATAAAATAAACAAATATGAGAGCGTGATTTTTGTGAACAGAAAAATTATTGGAAATGTTGAACCTAAATGTGTTTATTGCAAACACGGAAGAATGTCTTCCGACGGTGAGCATGTTCTTTGCCCTAAAAAAGGCGTATATGATAAGAATTCTTTCTGCAAAAAATTTGAGTATGATCCATTTAAACATACGCCCGCAAAAAAACCTGTTCTTCAGCAGTTCTCTCCTGAAGATTTTGAAATCTGAGGTCTTATATGGCTATATGTAATAAAGATTTTAACAAAGAAAATATTCATGAATCTCTTCTGAATCTTGTCGGCAATACACCGCTTGTTAAACTTTGCGGATACTGTAAGCAAAATGGGATAAAGGCAGAAATTGTTGCAAAGCTTGAGTATTTTAATCCGCTCGGCAGCGTTAAAGACAGAGTCGGGGTTAAACTCATTGAAGAAGCAGAAAAACTGAAGCTGATTAACAGTGAATCTGTAATTATCGAGCCTACCAGCGGTAACACAGGGATCGGACTTGCATTTACTTGTTCAATAAAAGGATATAAGCTGATATTGACCATGCCTGAGAATATGAGTAAAGAAAGAATTCTTTTGTTGAAATCGTTGGGAGCTGAAATAATACTTACGCCTGCTGAAAAAGGTATGACCGGTGCCATTGAAAAAGCAAATGAGCTTTCGCAGTTATACCGGAATTCTTATATTCCATCTCAATTCACCAATTCTGCTAATGTAAGCACCCATATAAGCAGCACGGGTCCTGAAATACTGAGAGATACAGGTGGAAAAATTGACTATTTTGTTGCAGGGGTTGGCACCGGAGGTACAATTACCGGAGTCGCTACAGTCTTAAAGAAACACAATGATGATATAAAGATAATTGCCGTTGAGCCTTCATCATCTCCTGTTTTATCTGGAGGACTGAAAGGAAGTCACGGGCTTATGGGAATAGGTGCGGGGTTTATACCTGATATACTTGATACTCAGATAATTGATGAAATAATTACAGTTTCAGAGGAAGAAGCATATAAGGAAGCCCGCACGCTTGCTGTGACAGACGGGATACTTACGGGAATTTCTTCCGGTGCTGCTTTGTGTGCAGCAAAACAAACTGCTTTGAAAAACAATTACGAAAAAGTTCGTGTTGTCGTTTTATTACCTGATTCAGGTGAACGTTACCTCTCAACACCGTTATTTGATTGCTTATAAAAAGATAGTTGAATTTTATAGAATAAGGAGTTTTGCTTTATGGACAAGTTATTTGCAATTATTGTAAGTCTTTACACGGCTATTTCTCTTTTTTTAGGTACGGCAGGCAGTGCTGATTATGAAAAGACAACAGGTTTGAAAGAAGCTATTGATGCATTGTTTTCAAAGAAAGAAATATTAAACACAAAGTATGTAGGTGATGTGAGCACATATACTTGGGATCCGTCTGATGCGTTCACACTTGACGATACTGTTATACTTACAAAGGAAAAAGGCAAGGATTTTGTTGTTCTTAATTTAACCGACACACATTTTGCCGATTATGATTACAGGGCATTTACTGCTTTTGATGTTGAAACAAAAATTAAAACTCTGGTTGCATCTGTGAAGCCTGATCTTATAACAGTTTCAGGTGACATTGTATGCACCGATTCAACCTATTATGCAGTAAGAAGATTTACTGATCTTATGGAAAGTTTCGGTATACCTTGGGCTCCGTTTTTCGGTAATCATGATGACGAGGGAAATTGTGACCTTAATTTCCTTGCAGATATTATGATGAGTGCACCTAACTGTGTTATGAGTAAAGGTGATCCTGAAATGGGTGTCGGTAACTACATTGTAAATATTGCTGAAGAAAAAGGCGACGGAACACTTAATATTGTAGAATCTCTTATCATTATGGATTCACACCGTTCACAGGCAAATGAAAAGCAGGTTGAATGGTTCAGATGGGCTGCTGACGGAATTAACAAAATATCTGACAACAATGCTGAGATTTCGCTTATGTTCCATATCCCCCTCCCTGAGTACCAGTACGCTTATGATGCTGCATGGGACAGCGAGGAAAAACGTTGGAGAGAAGACTATAATGCATTCGGTGAATGCAATGAAAAAATATGCTGTGAAAGAAATGCGGACGGAGAGCCTCTTCAGCGTGGATTCTTTGATGTAATAAAGAAAAGCGGATCAGCGAAATACGTTTTCTGCGGTCACGAGCATCTTAATAATTTCTCCATTGAATACGAAGGTGTAAGGCTTACTTACTGCCTTAAAATAGGAATGAGTTCAGGATATAAGTTCAGTTTCTCCGGAGGAACTGAAATACGAATCGGCGATGAAGGCATAAACAGAATTTCACACAAATCGGTAGCCTTCGGCCCTGTTATCACTCTTGAAAATATTGCTATCTGATTAATAAGAAAAATTACAGGCACAGCAGTTGATTTTGCTGTGCCTGTATTAATTTCTTAATTACCGAACAATGTCAACAGATTTTCCTGTTTCAGCAGAGAGATAAATCGCATCAAGTATTCTCATAAGCTCGACTCCGTCTTCTGCCGTTGCCAAGCATTCTGTCTTTCCGTTTACGGCATCGATAAAATTCTTGACTTCCCTCTTGAAATCGCGTTCAAAATTGAAATCATTTTTGCCGTGAGGTACGATATCTGCAAGTTGATTATTAACCTCGGTGTAAAGTTCAAAAGGTTCGAGAGAAAGGCCTGCTTTGTCTCCGTAGAATATTATATCACCGCAATTATTTTTTGTGTTGAGATTAAAGGATGCTTCGACCTGTAAAACAGCACCGTTATCAAATCTTATCATTGCGGTTGCAAGATCTTCAACAGTAAATACAGGTTCTTCAACTACTGTTTCACTCTGCCACTCTGTTCCTCTTATATGGTTTCGTGCTCCTAACTTATTGAATGTTGCTCCGAATACTGTCAGCGGCTTGGGGCATCCCATAATATACCTTGAAAGGTCGATAACGTGAACGCCGAGATCTATAAGTGGACCGCCTCCTGAAAGGGTTTTATCACCGAACCAACCACCGGGAAAACCGCAACGTCTGAGATAAGATGCCTTAGCATAATAAATATCGCCTATGTAACCTTTTTTTATATAATCAATAGCAGCCGCAGCATCGTTACCTTGCCGGCGTACAAAACCAATCATAAGAAGTTTGCCGTTATTTTCAGCGGCTTCCTTCATTTTAAGTGCTTCTTCCGTATTCATTGCCATAGGCTTTTCGCAAAGTACATTGCAGCCTGCATTAAGTGCGGCAATGGAACACTCTGCATGGGCATTATTCCATGTGCATACACTCACAACATCGAGCTGATGATTTTTAAGCATATCATAACAGTTATCGTAACAGTTTGGAATTCCGTATTTTTCAGCATAAGATTTGGATTTTTCATAGTTAATATCGCAACATGCTACAACCTCTACTTCTTCTCCCAAAGCCCTATATCCGTCTATATGTGCATGTGAAATGCCGCCGTTTCCTATTATTCCGACTTTAAGTGCCATAGTATATCTCCTTAATACAATTTATTGAGTATATCCGTCAGGAATGAGACTGCGTTTTTGATATCCTGAAAACGGGTTGCACCTGCTTCTCTTTCAATGGTTAAAAAACCGTCATAATCGACTTCTTTAAGAGCGGCAACGTATTCGGGGAAAGGAACATTACCCTGTCCGAGGGGGTACTCCTGATAATCTGTCGCTGACAGCTTTACGCCGTCCTTTGCATGGGTATGAACGATATAATCTTTAAGAATGTGTACAGCTTCGACGGGGTCCTGACCCGCACACATAACAAAGTTTGCGGGATCAAGATTTACCTTTGCACTCTTTGTATCAGCCTTTTCGAGTATTCCTCTGAGTTTTATAGCCATTTCGGGTCCTGTTTCCGTTGCAAAGGCAACACCTATTTTATCTCCGTATTTACCGAGTCTTTCAATGGTATTGACTATGTTGTAATATTCTTCACTGTTTTCATCTTCGGGAACTTTTCCGATGTGAGTTGTAATAACGTGAGTATCAAAATCAAGAGCAAGGTCCATCATAGCCATTGTACGGAGAATTCCTTCTTCATTAGTCTCCTTTTCGTTGAAGTGAAGTCCGAAATCTGCACACAATGCAGAAAATTCAAGTCCGTTGGCTCTGACATATTTGAGCACTTCAATTCTGTCTTCTTTTGTAATATTCTCGGGAGCAAGCTCTCCTCTTGTTACATAGGGTTGAAGACCTTTTACTCCCATGTCACGTGCGAGAATCACAGCTTCCTTAAAGGGAACCTGAAAAGAATCGGGAATAACACCAATTTTCATCATATCACAATACCTCCAAATATAAATTTATATGCTTATATATTACATTGTTTAAGTAAATAAATCAACTGAAAAGTTCACATTGACATAAATGCTTACAGAGTGTTAAACTGTAGAAAGGTGATGATAGTGAATAAGCTTATTACTCAAAATGAACTGGTTTCAATTATAGATAATTTGCACAGAACAACTACTAAAAATATAATTGTGGCAATAGACGGCAGATGTGCCTCCGGAAAAACCACTCTCGGCAATAATTTAGCCGAATATTTTGGTGCAAATCTTTTTCATGCCGACGAATTTTTCCTTCGCCCCGAGCAAAGAGTTTCCGAAAGAATTAATACTCCGGGAGGAAATTTTGATGTTGAAAGGTTTTATTCTGAAATTATAACAGGAATACTCAGTGAAAAAGATTTTTTATACAGACCCTTTGATTGCAAAACTATGACTCTCGGTGAAGAAATCAGAGTTTTATCAAAAAGGCTAAATATTATAGAAGGTTCGTATTCCTGTCATCCCGATATCAGAAATAACTATGATATTACAGTTTTTGTATCAACGAAACCTGAAACGCAGAGGCAGAGAATTATTATCAGAAATAAGGATAAGGCACCGATGTTTTTTGCAAAATGGATACCTCTTGAAGAAAAATACTTTTCATATTTTGACATTAAAAACCACTGTGATTATATCATTGAAACTTAAACAGCGACAGTCAATCTGCCGCTGTTTTTTCTGCTTATAAACTTCTTAAAACTTTAATAGCCTGAGGTGCATCGATGCTGAAATCAATTACATCAGCTTCAACAGAGCATCTTTCACATCCGCCCTCTTTAAGAGCATCTATAAAAGCTTTGTAATCGAATTCATCAACTGAAGAGGGATATATCCTTTTTCTGCCGTCTCTGCCCACGGGATTTGAAATATGTGCGTGGTGAATTAATCCGTTGAGTAAACGAATATCCTCAGATGTATCACCACACTGCTCCATGTGAAAAAGGTCAGCAAGTCCCCTGACATTATTTTTATCAGCAAGAACAGCAAGCATAACTCCCTCTTTTACGGTATTTATCATATTACTTTCAGCCTTCTGCAAAGGCTCTGTGACAATGGTTATCCCGTATTTTTCAGCTTCAGGAGCGGCAATTTCACGAAGGAAATATCCCATTTGAGAGAAGCCTTTTGCATAAGAAAATCCATCAGGGATGTTTCTTGCACCAGATGAACCGAAGACGACGGTTTTTACTCCCATACGGGCAGAATTCTTCATGCCTCGTGCTACAAATTCTTTTAAGGCATCATAATCAACATTCTCTCCCGTTACCTTGTGAGAATTCGGAAGAAAGCAATTTGTGGATTCGCAAAGGATTCCGTATTTTTTTTCTCTTCCTTCCCATTCTGCCAGCTGTTCTTCAGTGGCATTTGCAAACATCTGAAAACCGCATTCGATATAGTCATAACCACACTCTACAGCAATTTTAACTCTTTCTTCATTATCTATTCCGCAACATACACCGAATCTCATAATATTACTCCTTTAATTCACCGAATTTTGTATCAAGATACTGACAGAATGCAATAAGCAATCTGTCATTTCTTGCATTTCCGTCACTGTATGAATACCCGTGCCAAGCAGTGGCGGCTTTTCTTTTTATTGAATAAGCGATGCATTGTCCCTTTGCACCTGTTTTGAGATATACATCCGTACCTCTGAAGCTTGTGGAGGCATAATCATTTTCCATAGCGGCTTTAATATAATCATAAGAAATTATTTCATTGTCACCGTATTTTCCTTTGTTAGCCCAAAGAAATCCGAGTTTAGCATTATCATCGCTTCTGGAATAAAGACCGCCTCCGCCGATGGTGTGCCCCATAGGACAAAGAATCATCCCCCACTGTTTAAAGCCGAGCGGCTTTGTAATTTTCTCACGGATATATTCATACGCAGTCATGCCTGCAGCTTTTTCTATCACTCTTCCTAAAAGATAATAAGCAGCATCGGTGTATTTATATTCAGTGCCGGGTTTTGCATCTATATTTATCGAGAATACATATTTCAGAAAATCTTCACCGATAAGTTCAATATGTTTGTCTTCATCGACTCCGTACGGTACGGAAAGCATCCCTGTTTTATGCTGCAGGGCGTGTTCTACGGTAACACCGTACCAGCCTTTATCAATATTATCACCAATTTCTTCATTTGTAAAGAAGTCGGTTATTTTATCGCTGGTTTTAATCTTACCTTCAGTTACAAGTGCACCTATGGCAGAGGAAATAAAGAATTTCGTCACAGAATGTCCGTTATTTGCAAAATTACAGTTTTCATTATGCCAGTATTCAATGCCGTCATCAGTTATAACTGCAGCATCATACATAGGATCTTTTTCTTTTAATACCGCATCAAAAAGTGCATTGTGCATAATTTATCCTTTCAAAAAAAGCGTAAGCGGTGGTTTTGCCGCCTACGCAATAATTATTTTTTCTCAACAGCCTCAAGCCACTTGATTCTGCCGAAGACTTTCCTGACAGCTTTATAAGAAGGCTTGATATTTCCGGATGAATCTATAAGTCCCCAACGGGTCTCTGTGGGACAATCTTCCTGTCCGCAATAATAACATTTGTTGGGATCTTTATAGCAGTAGATATTGCAGCCGCAAATAAAATCATTACTGTACAGACGTTCAATACATTTTTCAAAGAATTTTGCCTGACCTTCAGGAGTATGAGGACAGCCCGGAATCATAGTAATTGCTGGTAATTCTCTGTAAAAATGGTTTTTTATATCACTTTTGAAAATAAATCCGAAATACTTTTCGGGGTCATTACCGCAGACATATTTTACATGGTCAGAAAAATCCTTCGGCATATTATCCACAAACTGAACTATATTTCTTTTTGCTTCTTTTTCACTATTTGCACCGTAAGATTGTAAAATAGCTTTCTTTTCAGCTTTTGTCTTAGGGGCACCGCCGCTGAGATATCCGAATTCCTGAATAAGAATTGGCTTTCCGGTCATTGACCACAGGTATCTGCAAAGTGCCTCAAAAAACCATATAAATCCCGGCATTGTAAAGAAACAACCCATATAAATGTCAATTCCCACATAATCACAATAATCTATATACGGTAACAGCATGGCATGAAGACCCGCTTCGGGGCCTGCACTGTTATAGCCAATTATAATATCATTCTTTAAGGCGTGCATGGCTTCAAGATTTACTGCAATAAATTTTGCCGCCTCTTTAAGAGTAAGAGGTATGGTAAACCTCGGAATTCCCATTTCATTTGTTATCTGAAGGCCCGAAATGCAGCTTTTCAAATCTTCAATAAGGAATTTTGCAATGTCTCTTACCTTTTGTTCGCCTTCATTATTTCTTATATCTACTCCTTTTTCAATATAATCCCTCGGATACGGTGTTACAGCCATTACCTTAATACCGTTATTCTGAAATCTTCTGCATTTTTCCTTAAAATCCTCATAGGATTTTAGAATTGAACCGTCCGCGTCAAAAGGAAACGGAATATCAATTCTGATCCATTCAATATTTGCTTCCTTTATCTGGTTAAAATCTTCTGTCGGATGGCATAAACCTCTGATAAAACCGATTTTTTTTCTGAATTCCCTCGATTCCTCTGATGATTTACGGATGAAATAAGATTTCAAGAGGTTTTTTGGCAGATATTTAAGTGCTGCAGTTATTTGATCCGTTACAAACTGTTCCATTTTTATTTTACCTCAACATTTTCCTCAAGATTTTCCATCATTTCAAGAATATTTTCATTTACAGTCTGTTCCTTAGCAAGAAGAGCTCGTCTTTCATTAAGAGCAACATACATCTTTTCTCTCTTTTCGCCGACAAGGTCATAGAAGAAATAAGGAATAACTCTGATAATACTCGGGAAGTTATGAATACCTACAAAGAGGAAGAAAACCTTCTTATAAACGTCAACATTACCCTGTGACCAAGGGGTCATCGGAATTGTCGGATCATAACCTGACCATTTGAAAAGGAAAATTGTAAAAGCTGCATTTATGGGAGAAGTTACCTTTGAAATAAGGTCAGTCAATATATTAACAGTGCCGTCAGGTCTTTCACCGGTCACATATTCTGTATAGTCATTGATTTCACGACCGACTTCAGATTCAAATACATTAGCAGGACCGTTATTCAATCCGTTAAGTCCGTAAAAAAGAGCATATATGCCGATTACCGGCCAGGGTTTCTTGCCGTTGGGAGTAATCTTTATCAGCGGAATTCCGAAGACAACCATTGCTAAGCCGACAACAATATCCCACAGGCGAAGGGTAATCAATGCATTTTTGTTGTTATCCTTAAATATTTTTCTGAATTTAGGAATCAAAGCAGCTGAAGGCATATCAAGGGCGTTATACGGTAAATATGCAATAGCTGAAGGAATTGACCCGCCGAATATTTCCTGCTGTGTAACGACATCCCAAGAATAACCGCCGTTGCTCCACCAGGATACTGCAAAGTTAGCAATAAAGTTTCTGAGAGCATATTTGTTTTTAAGAACATAGAACATTGTTTTCGTTATTGGAGCGGGTTTAGGCTGGAGAGCAATTCTTTCCTGACAGCCTATTGCCATAGCTATATTACCTATAGCACCGATAGAACATGATAATGTTGCAAGACCTGCAAAAACATAGGACATGGGGAGATTTATATATCCTTTATTGTTAAGTTCCATAAGAGGGCCGAATAATGTGTATACACCTTGTGAGGCTACTTCTCCGATATAAGTCTGAAGAAGACCAACATTAATTCTGTCCTGAGGATTTGCAGTCTGAAGAGAAAGCAGGTTACCTCTCGGAATATTATAAATCGTAGAGAAAGTTTCCTGAATAAAGAGCATTGTAAATACAAATATAATTTTTTTGGGGTCATCACCGGCGGTGTTTCCAAGGAAAAGAGCACCGGAATACAATAAAAATGTACTTGCAAAATATGGAATTGAACCAAATATAATATAAGGACGTGCTTTTCCCCAGCGGGTTCTTGTTTTGTCGTAAATTGCACCCATAAGAGGGTTATTAAGCATATCGTAAATGCTTATAAGTGAGAGAATAACAGTAACATATACCATGTCGATTTTAAGAACATTAACGAAATAAAGAGTTCTGTAAACATCGACACCTTTAAGTAATTTTGTTGCAAATTCACCTATTGCAGGAAGAAACATTTCCTTAGGTGACAATACTCCTGTGTGGAACATTTTTATTGCAAGTCTGCTGTATTTAATTTTCTGTTCCTCCTGAAGCTTTGCTGCTGAATTATCTTCAGCATTAAATACTCCTTGAACGAAATTTTTTACACTTTTATTATTTTCACTCATTCAACTGTCACCTCACAAGTAGATCTGTAATATCCGTCATCGGAGAGAGCATAGACAATAACTTCGCCCTTAGCGACTGCTGTCACAACACCGTTTTCATCGACTGTAGCAATACTTTCATCCTCTGAATACCATTTAACAGTTTTAACAGTAGCTGAAGAGGGAGAAATCCTTGTTTCGAGAGTTACCTGTTCACCTTTTTCAAGTGTAACAGATTTTTTTACCATTCTCATTGATTCAACAGGTACTCTTACAAAAACCGTACAACTGTCGGAATAGGTTTTTCCGAGATACTGATATGATGCCGTAATTGTAGTTTCACCGGCATTTTTTGTTGCATGAATATAACCTTCATTGTCGACTGTTGCAACCGATTCATCTGATGAAGTCCAGTTGACAGTCATCGCGAGGGGATCTTCACAGGTTAGTGTTGCAAGAAGATTATCACTCTTTTTCGGCTCTATGACAAGTTTTTCCGCGTTGAGAGAAAGAGAAGGCCAAGTAAGATTATAATCGGTATTTTCGTGCAGAACAAAAGTTATGTTTCTTTTTCCGATTTTCTCATAGTTATTAATGAAAGCAACATCAGTATCAATGTCCATACTCTTTGTAAAACGGACAGATAAAAGCTCATCTGTAAATCTGTTGATTCTGATATTTACTTTAAGCTCTTTATATGAAACATTTATTCTTTCGATATTTATATTTTGGTCAAGTCCACCATCAATAAGAGCCCTTATTTCTTTGTCTGTTCTCGGAAGGAACAACTGAGAAAACTGCTCTTCGGGTAAAGTATCGCTGAGAGAGCCGTCAAAAATAAGCTCTATCGTATATTCATCGCGATATTTCATTTGATATTCTCTTTGTGAGCCGCAAAGTTCACATAAAGGAAGTTGTTCATTATTTGATTCACCGCAGGAGGGACAGGAATAATATATATAACTTAAAGTTACATTTTTGATGCTGTCCTGAGACGGGATATATAAACGAAGGCTTTTTTCTGTATCAGTGCCGAAATTACTTAAAAGTGAGGTCTGAGGTTCTGCGGATGAAATATGGTTTTCAAAGTTTTCTACTGCAAAAAGAAGGGTTGATCTGAATTCGTCCGTTCCGTCTGTTACAAGAGAATCTTCATCAACAGAGAATGAGTCTGAATAATTGATTTTTTCATTACCGTCTTTTGCATATTTGAAAACTTTATCTATGTAAGATAAAATATCTTCCTTTGTTTCAAGAGTTTCGGAGAGACTTTCTTTTAATTCATTAGGAGGGAAGGTTCCTTCCATTGATTGAACTCTGTTAAGACCAATCAAAAATCCGCCAATGAAGAAAAACAGTAGAATACATGTGACTGCTGTGGTAAGGAGCTTTTGCTTATCAAATTTTTTTGTTTTCATTATTATTCCTCCTTACTTTTATTTTTCATAGACTCATAAAAAGCGGCCTCTTCTTTAGCTATTTCCTCGTCTATCTTTTTCGTTGCCTCTGTTACTACAACAGGTTGAGGCAAAGAATCAATATCAATCTTTCCGGCTTTAACCTGTTTATAAATCTCAACTCTTTCAATTACGCCTTCATCATAAACAGGGTGAATACCGGTTTTCCACAGAAGCAGATTTACGACAAAAACAACTGCAAACATAATTGCCGTTATAATAAGTCCGAAACCGAATGAACTGCTGATAATTATTGAATCATTTGAGGCGGAAATAAACAATGCATTCATAATAATGCTTATAATGGAGGTTACAATTCCGAGAGCTGAAAAAACTGTTGTGAATTTATGCATATTTTTGATGCTGATAAAACCGAACACAGAAAAAACAACGCATAAGACTGCAAATAAAGCAACTGCAATATAACAGAACAGAGCATTTCTCAAAGCAGTGAATTCAGTACCTGTAATTTCAGACGAGGTCATAGAGAAAATATAAGGTAAAAGATTTCCGCTGAATGCATTTACAAGCCCGAGTATTCCAAAGTGAGATTCATTTGCAATGAAAGGCATTGAAATAACGAAATTTCCTGACGGAATCAAGAGGGATATAACCGGCAATAACATAACTATTAGCTTGGCTGTAACGAGTTTTGACCCTGAAAAAGAATACTTGAGGTTGCGAAGCATAACTTTAAGTCCTGCCTGAGACAATTCAGCAAGCTTTGCTTCCCTTTCAAATTTTTCTTCAAAGTTATAAAACCGCATATTAATACCGCATGAGGGGCAAAACTGACTTATGTTGTAAATATGTAATTTTGCCTGGCATTTCGGACATTGGCTCATAAAAATTCCTCCTTAGATTAATTCATATCAAATAAGATGATTAATTGAATTGGCAAATGAAAGTTTGGGAATATTGTCTTTTCTGAAAATAATTCTTGTCATACTGCAATTATCTACCTGCCAACAAAAACTTTCAGGTAATGTGATATTGAGAGCGGCTCTGATAAGATAACCGAAATATGAACCGTGACTTACGACCATAAAATGATCGCCGTCACGAGCTTCGCTGTAAAAATAATCAGTACAACGCCTTCCCCGAGCAATCTTTTCTTCATAACTCTCGTCACCGAGAAGCAGTTTTCCTCCGCAAGGAGTTGGTTCAGAAATACATGGTACTGCAAGTGGGTAGTCATTTTTCAGCCTCCACAGCTCTGTTCCGCTGATTTCGGTTCCGATTTCCATCAGGTCGGGAAGAAGAATGATTTCCTTCGTAAGTTTGACTGCAGTCGGATAAGCTGTCTGAACTGTTCTCAGTAATGTACTTGAATAAATTTTTGTGATATCATCCGTATATGAACTCTGTGCCAACTTTTCTGCCTGTAAAAGTCCGTGAGGACTCAAAGGCGGATCATCTTCCTGATATTCATTTTCATAATGAATACCTGCATTTCCGCATGACTCAGCATGTCGGACAAACGATATTATAAAATCTTTTTTATTAAGCGACATTTTCCCCTCCCCGTAATTTATTCTGTTGTTATCACTATGATGTTATAATAATAACAAAAAAATAGATATATGGCAAGTCATAATATACAAATTAATTAAAAAAAATTTATTATCTGACATATTTTTGGTAATAAGACTGAAAAAACAGAAGTTTTTTATGTTTTAGTGTAGAAAAAATTATATAAATCGTTTACAATTAATTTAATAAATATGGAGGTATATTATAATGTCTTTTCTCAGAAACAGAAATGAAGAACGCACAGGCTTTCAATCAGGCTCTCCTCTTCTTGAAAGCATTGATTGTCAGAGCGACTTTGTAATGGTATACAGACTCGATGAAACTACTTCAGAACGCATAAAGCAACATCGTGAAGCGGGATATGTAATTCATTTTATGACAGGTATTGCCTGGGGGCGATATCAGGATTACCTTTATGGAGAATATGACGGAGTGAATCATTGGGATGAGGCACAACAGGACCGTTTCGGTAATCTTATCGTACACGGCAAAGACGTTCCGTATATGGTACCTACTGTATCTTTTGCTGATTATCTGAGTGATAAGCTCCGTATAGTTGTTGATGCAGGAATTGAGGCAATTCATGTTGAAGAGCCCGAATTCTGGGACAGAGGCGGATATTCTCCTGCTTTTAAGCGGGAATATGAGTTATATTACAGAGAGCCCTGGTCACCACCTCATGAAAGCGTGGATGCAAAATATAAGTGTGGAAAGCTTAAGGCATATCTGTATACAAGGACCATTGACCGTCTCTCTTCCTCTCTTAAAGAGTATGCAAAAACTAAATATAACAGAGATATCAGATTTTATGTTCCTACTCACTCACTGATAAATTATACGCAATGGAAAATTGTAAGTCCTGAAGGTAAGCTTTCTGATATTCCTGCAGTAGACGGATGTATAGCACAGGTATGGACGGGAACATCCCGTGAGAAAAATTGGTTTAACGGTATACTTAAGGAAAGAACATTTGAAACGGCATATCTTGAATACGGAGTAATGCAGGAGCTTACAAAAGGAACAGGAAAGAATATGTGGTTTTTACATGATCCGATTGAAGATAATCCTGTTTTTGATTGGGATGATTACAGAAAAAACTATCTGTGTACCGTAGTTGCATCCTTGCTTCATCCTAAAGTAAATAAATATGAGATCTGTCCGTGGCCCAACCGTGTATTTGAAGATAAATATCCTAAAAATTCAGCCAATGCATTGTCAATCCCTGAAGATTATGCAACAATCCTCAATAACACTTTTCATACTCTCGGTACTTTAGAGGGGTGTAATGAGCCTGATTTGAGAGTTGGAATACTTGTAGGTGACTGTCAGCTCTATCAAAGGGAATACCCTGATTCATTTTTTTCTGATGAAGCAAAGGAAACAGTAGGAACCGTATTGAATGATAATGAGGAACTTATTAAACGTTTCCGTGAAGAGCTATTCTATTCGAGCGACAACAAAGAGCTTATGCTTAAATTTATGTCCTCTAATGCTTTTCCTGCATTCTTTTCAATGGCGTTACCTTTGTTAAAATTCGGCATCCCCGTGAGACCTGTTCTTCTTGATAATATGAGAAGATATGTCGGATATCTTGATGATTATGATATGCTTCTTATGAGTTATGAGTATATGAAACCTGATTACCCTGATATTAACAACTCTATAGCTTCTTGGGTAAAAGAAGGAGGGCAACTCATATATATCGGAGACGGATTTGATCCGTATAATAATATAAATTCATGGTGGACCGACAAATATGATAACCCTGCAGAGCATCTGTTTTCGATGCTTGGAATAAATCTGTCAGACAACAAAGAGATATTTTCTTGCGGAAACGGAACAGCGGCTGTATGGAAAATTAATCCGTCGGTATTTGCGTTTTCAGAAAAAAATGCTCAATCTCTTCGTGAGTTTTTCTGCGAATCAGCTGCGAGAAAAGGTCAAGATATTCAGTTCAACAATCATCTGACGATACAAAGAGGTCCATATATTATAGCATCTGTAATGGATGAAAGTATAAATGATGAGCCGCTTGTGTTTGAGGGACTTTTCTGTGATATGTTCTCACCAAAGTTTGATATAATTACAGAAAAGGTACTTTTCCCTAATGATAAAGCAATGATGCGAGATCTTTATCTGTCAGACTCTTCTGTTGAAATAATAGGAACTTCCGTAAGAGTTGAAAACTTAACAACTAATGAAAAATATGTAGAATTGTTAATTGCCGGTGCAGGTTGTTTTACTGCCAATATCCGTATCCGACTTCCCTTTAATCCGTCAGAAGTAACTGTAGATGATAATCCCGTTGAATTCGTCTATGAAGCATTGGCAAGTACCGTACTTATCACTTTTAAGAGTAAAACAGGTAAAAGAATTGTTAAAATATACAAGTGATTGAAAAAAATGCAGAAGTCCGCATTTAAGGATTTCTGCATTTTAACTTATTGCCAAATGTAAAATTTTGATTTATACTACTTATAAGAAAAAATCTTATGATTTATCAAACCCCTGCCCCGGGGCTTGGGGGGAATCGGTGTTTCTTGATATAGCAAATTACTCACGATGCAAGTAATTTGCTAGATAATAAAAAAGATAACGGAGCTTAAATATGAAAACATTTCCTGATGAATTTCTTAACAGAATGAGAAGCTTATTAAGTGACGATTATGACGATTTTATTAATTCACTGAATAGTGAACCTGTCAAAGGCTTCAGAATAAATACTGATAAAATTTCCTTGGAAGATTTTGATAAGATGAATATATTCGGAAATGAAAAAATTCCTTATGCGGAAAACGGTTATTATCTTGATTACGAAAAAGCGGGCAATCATCCGTTTCACCATGCAGGGATGATTTATATCCAGGAGCCTGCTGCTATGGCACCTGCAGAATGCATTGACATTGTTCCTTCCTGGCATGTTCTTGATTTATGTGCTGCCCCCGGAGGAAAAAGTACTCAGATTAAAAATAAACTCGACAAGAACGGAGTCCTTGTTTCAAACGAAATTATTTTATCAAGATGCAGAATTCTTACGGGAAATATTGAAAGGCTCGGATTGCAGAACACTATAACGACTTGCCTTGATACAGGAAAATTATCTTCTGTTTTTTCTGAAAAATTCGACTTGATTATGTGCGATGCACCATGTTCCGGTGAAGGGATGTTCAGAAAAGATGACACTGCTATCAAAGAGTGGAGCTTGGATAATGTCAAAATATGTGCACAAAGGCAAAAAGAAATACTTGATAATGCAGTCGGGCTTCTCAAAAATGGCGGATATATTATTTATGCAACATGTACTTTTTCTCTTGAAGAAAATGAAATGGTGATAGATGCTTTTCTGAAAAGTAATCCTGATTTTGAAATAGTGAGAGTTAAAAGTTCCGTGGAAGAATGCACCTGTGACGGTATCAGATTTGCCGGTTGTGTAGCGGAGAATATCGAATTTTGCAGGCGTTTTTATCCTCATAAAGCTAAAGGTGAAGGGCAATTTATGGCTGTTTTGCATAATACTTCCGATAGAATAAATAATTTGCATGTTGCTGATAAAAAGAAATCAAATATAGATAAATCCGTAATTGAATTTCTTGATGATACTCTGACACAATATGATTATGCAGATATTAAAATGCATAATAATACACCTGTCTTATTTTCTGCGGATATTAATTTTTTATGCAATAATCTGTTTTCACTTGGAATAAATATCGGTGAAATAAAAAAGAATTACATACAGCCTCATCACCAGTTTTTTATGGCTATGGGTAAGTATTTCAAAAGAAAAATCGAGCTTTCTCCGGAAAGTAACGAGCTGAAAAAATATTTACACGGTGAAGAAATCGAAACAGATGTTGAAAACGGCTGGGCGGTAGTAACCGTTTGCGGAGTCTCTGTCGGCGGAGTAAAAATTGTAAACGGAAAGGCTAAAAATCATTATCCCAAGGGGCTCAGAACAAAATATTAACATCAGCACTCCCGATATAACTAAAAATCGGGAGTGCTGATGTTTTAAAGCATAATTAATTTTTATCTGTTTCGTTAAATATATCGCCACATTGAGGGCAAAATTTAGGAGGGTTATAAGGATCATCGGGTATCCAACCGCATTTGTCGCATTTATACAATAGTGCACCTTCAGGCTTTTTTGCACCGCAGTCAGTACAGAACTTTCCCTGATTTACATTTCCGCAGCAGCATGTCCATCCGCGTGGTTCTTCAGGTCTTTTGCTTCCGCAATTTGAACAAAAATTACCGGAAACACTGGTTCCGCAGGAACATGTCCAGCTTTCCCGGAGAGCAGTTTTTTTGTTTCCGCAGCTATGGCAGAAATTACCGTTGGCAGTCGCTCCGCATATACATTTCCAACTGTCAGGCTCAGGTTGTGTTGATGCAGAAGGATGAGACATATCATTATATTGCTGCTGTTCCATTCCTTGACGGAAAAGTGAAGCAGAATTGCCCATCAAACCACCCATTGTTCCAACTCCCAACATGCCCATTGCGGCACCGTTCGGGTTATTTGCAGCATTCATAGCAGCATCAGTGATACCTGCTGTCTGATATCCGCCTGCAAGCATGGGATCTGACATAATAATTGATTTTTTTATTCTCTGAATCTCATCCTCATCTTCTTTTGGGGCATTCAGAGCATTGAAACTGATGCTTTCAATTTTAATACCTCTCCCCTGTCGCCATTTCTGTGCCATTACTGCATCAATGGCATCGCAAAGCTCTGCAGTGTGAGCAGGAATGGAACTGTATCGGACGCCCATATCTGAAAGCTTTGCAAAAGCAGGTTGAAGAGCATTCAG
This sequence comes from Oscillospiraceae bacterium, assembly GCA_015065425.1. Classification (GTDB taxonomy): domain Bacteria; phylum Bacillota; class Clostridia; order Oscillospirales; family Acutalibacteraceae; genus RUG806. The sequence continues at coordinate 44,527 of SVQH01000001.1, read as the reverse complement.
GAAATCAGATTTCAACTGTTCCATAATATTTTCTTTTCTGTATTCACCTGAAACATTACCGGCAACATTAATGTAGAAAAGAATCGGGTCCACAACTCTAAAAGTAAACATTCCGTTGCAACGAAGTGTTATCTCATAATCGATATCACGTTTTGTATCAATTATAACTCTGAACGGAATGGGAGATTTTGTGCCGAAAAGATTATTCATTATCTCCTTGGTATTGAAATAATAAACTCTCTGATCCTTTGCTGGTTCCCCGCCGTAGGTAAAACGCTTAGCCACTGTTTTGAAAGTTGCCTTAAGACTTTCACCAAATTTTCCGGAGAAAACAGATGGCTCAGTTGATGCATCATAGGTATACTGCCCGGGTTCAGCACATACTTCCACAACTTTTCCTTGCTCAACAATTATCATACATTGACCGTCGGCTACGACGATACCGGAACCTGATGTAATAACATTGTCACTGCCCTTTGTGTTGGAAGATCTGCCTGAAACACTTTTTATTCCTTTTAGCATAAGAGTATCATCAGCAATGGAATCACAAACAAAAAATTCTTTCCACTGATCAGCTAAAACACCACCTAAAGCACCGATTCCCGCTTTTATAAGTCCCATATAAGATTCTCCTTTCAATTTCAGATAACTGCAATATTTCTGAATATATTATATTATGATTATGACCGTTTGTCACTACCCAATTACGCTATTATTTACGTGCAGCATTCAATTTTACAGAAAATACTCAAGTCCGACACTAAACCGAAGTATAAGTCTTGCATCAGATGAGGTAATTTCATTATCATTATCGGCATCTGCTGAACATTTTTGCTTTAATGAGAATGTTTCAAGCCCCACGGAATATCTCAAAGCAAGCCTTGCATCAGCCGAAGTGACTTGACCATCATCATTAATATCACCACGAGAAAAACTGACAGTTTCCGGCGGAATTTCTTCATATTCTTTTATATGAGCACAATCAGAACAAATCAAAATTTTTTCTCCTGATGTTTGCTCAGTGGCAGGAGTAGATATTACCCAATGATAATTATGACTTGCACTCAGAGATACGTCTGTAATAATATTCAGTCCGGCTTTATCCGAAAATAATTTACCGCAATCTTTACATTTAAAATGTTTTATATTTCCATCTTCAGTACAGGTCGGAAAATTAGCAGTTATTTCAATTATTGAATGCTGCTCTAACGGCATAAGAATGTCTTTTTCAGACTCTAATTCTCTGTACTCATCTTTTTCGGTTTTTATAATATATTTCCTACAGGAATTGCAAAAAGCTATCGGATATTTGGTTCCATAAGAAATACATGAAGGCTCTGTTTTATGATAGTCAAGTTCAGAATGTAAGCTGTTGATTCTCTGTGCAGTAATATAACCGCATTTACATAAAATACCGTCTGTCAATCCATTTGAATTACAGTCTGGTGGAATCATCGTCACTGTTTCGTGTTTTTGTATTCCGGCTGTACCACCGCAAAATTGACATTGCATTAAATGATACTCAGGAGTACACAGAAGCATAATGCTGTTTTCCGTATTGTGATATATGCAACCTGATGAATCTAATTGATTAATATGAATATAATTAAAAACAGTGTCTGTGTTTATCCGTGTTTCTGCCGGGATAATTTCATTATCATTAAAAGCATGGAATTTTGTATATTGATTTGTTCGTAAAATATCAGACCAACATAAATTACTCTCTGAATTAACATTTATAACATTATTCTCACAGCTTCTGAATTTACTTTCTCCTATTATAAATCTGCAGTGTGATTGTATGTCATTGTTATCAATACAGTACGAATTACTTTCAATGCTGCAAAAGCTCAGTTCAATAAGAGAATCCGAAACAGAATTCTCACACGTAAGATTTATACCTTTTCCTTTTTCAGCTTCATTTGTTAAAATTATTGAGTCGGTTGTGAATGTATTACCTATTAATCTCATTTCCTTGAATTTATTGATACGGACAACAGAAGACGATCCTTTCGATTCCGCTGAGATTTTTAGCTCAACAAATGGATAAACTAACAAACTTGAGCTTTTATCGAATAGTTCTATGAGACAACATTCATCTTTTCCCAAATTGTTATTTCTGTATTCAATGCTGCTTTGGTTGCTTCCCGCTGAATTCATAATATGCATGGAGCACGGATAAGTAATATTGTCATCAGTTTTATCAAGTAAAAATATACTGCTTGGATACTCACTTGTTATGTTGATATTGTATCCGTTCATATCCAAAACTTTCGTCCCGGAAATTATAATAGGAAAATCACACATTTTGTCATCAACAGTGATATCGCTTTTCAATATAACAGTTATATTTTTGTTATTGTTTATAAAGGCATCAAGAAAATCCTCGGAATTATCAACATATACCAGTTTTTCAGTTGCACTGTACATTCCTGAGCCTGCGGCAAATGAAAAATACTGATTATCAGGAAAAACATCAAAGAATAAAAGAATTATAAACATAAATGAACAAATATATGAAACAGTTTTCTTAATATTAATCCCTCCTCTGAAAAACAATTATATCGCAAAGTCAACTGTTATCAAGATTATATCACAAGATAGTTAAAAATAGTATAAAAAAAACGACAAGTCTATAAAACTTGTCGCTCTTTATCTGGCAGAGGTATAAGGATTCGAACCTTAAATGACGGAGTCAGAGTCCGGAGTGTTACCGTTACACTATACCTCTATGGTGATGTCCCTTAACGGAACATTTGGAATTATACAACAATTCATGTTGCTTGTCAAGATATTTTTAAAAATAAAATAAAAAAATTAAATTATTTTTCACTCGAAAAAAGCTTTGCACATATTATAAAATTGATCAGTGCAAGTATATAGATAATAAGAGAAAAAACAGGACTTAATGAAATAAGATTGTCAATATAAGGTGTAATTTCATTTCCGAAAGAAGTAAACACAGGCAGTAATACTCTGTCTCCAACCCGTATTAAAACATATAAAAACCATATTATATCAAGTATAATTGTCGAAATAATGAGTCTCAGATTTCTTTTGCAAAAAATAATTACAACATTGAAATAGTAACAACAGAATGAAGGCAGGGAAAATAATATCAGCAGCAGTAAAAAAATCGGTTTGGTCATAAAGGTCAGTTCATCCCATATAAACTGACATGCCGTAACTATCAGGTTAAAAACCGGTAATAACCATAATATACTGAAACCGATATTGTTCCAAACATGCTTAAAATACATTGATGAGGTAATTCTTACAAGATGTACGCACAAGCACATAATTACTACAATCAGCACTGTATTAAAAGATTCAACTGAACTGTTGTTCTGCCATAATCTTGGTAAAAAGAAGGAAACAACAAGCAAAACAGAAATAAAACAACCTATAAGTCCCGGCTTAGAATCATATTTTGTCTGTTTAACCACAGTTGTTTCCTCCTTTTCATAAAAAGTTAAATATTAATAATACACTTTAAATGTCTTGATTTCAAAAGGTTTGAAAGTAATATTAAGTTTAGCTGAAGAATCATACGTGAAAATCTCTTCTTCAAGCATATTGGTTTCGCAAATCTTTTTTGCCTTATCCGTAAATGAAAGAATAGCTTTTGTATAAGCTCCTTCAGCTTCATAAGCTCTCACAATAAATGCTTTCTCTGCATCTTCACAAGGCTTGACAGCTTCGATGAAACAATTGTCTGCATCAATATTTACAAGAGATACGAAATCTGTTGCTCCGTCAACCTGAATTGCAGGAATATTAAGCATATATGAAGGTTTGATTACACTTTCTGATGAAAATGCACTGTTATGAGGAAGAACAGAATAAACGCAACGATGGAGACCGTCCATATCACCTTTATGGTCAGGTCGATTGCCGCCTTTATGAAGTGAAAGTCTGAGACTGCCATCCTTTGCACTGATGCCGTATTTGCAATCGTTAAGAACAGCAAAACCATATCTTGCCTCTGAAATATCAGAATACTTATGATTAAGAACCTCAAATTTAGCCTGTTCTACCGAAGTATTTCTTGTTGTGGGGCGTTTTGCGTAACCAAACTGAATTTCATGACGAGCAAAATCATCATAAATATCTGTATCAAAAGCAACCTTAAGGAACTTATGATTATCTTTCCAATCCATTATTGTGTCAAAACGAATCTCTGCAGAATTGCAGAAGAATATCATATCCTGAGTTACTGTTGATTTATCAGAAATTTTATATGTGTTTCTTATAATGTAAGCTACTCTGCCTGCAGACACAACTTCACTTGAAATAAGATTTGAGACATCTTTGAATTTTGCCTCATAATCAGCATCTACATCCCAGTTGTCCCAATTTGCAGGAATATCCTCTGCCATAAGAAGAGTGTTAAAATTCTCACCACAAACTATCTGACGACCGGCTCTCTTATCAAAATATGAAGAAATTGTACCGTTTTCAGCAAATTCAACCTCATATATGGGTGCAGAAAGCTTGTTTCCTTCACGAAGGAAATTGCAGGAGTAATTTGCTTCATATTCTTTAAGAGGTAATGTTACACTGCCCATTGCAGGTATCTTTACACCGCCAACAAGGAGAATGGAATTCCCGTCAAGATCAGTATATCTCTGCTGAGGATATCTTCCGTCAATCATGACATTTTCAGGAAGTTTAAGGAAAAGAGCATCGTTTCTTTCAAAAGATAATGTATTGATAAGTGTGACAGAATTATTGTCATTTCCTTTTAGAATAAAGTGGGTTTTATCTTTTGCCTCTTTTATAAGTGCGGTTGTCTGTTCTCTGCTTTCTTCATGAGCCTTATTGATACAAGTACCGGGAAGAATATCATGGAACTGGTTAAGAAGAAGAGTTTCATAAAGAGGAGTTATTTCACAACTGTCAGCCACAGAGTCGTTTTTAATTGCATTACTTACTGTTGCAATTTCAAGATCGCGAAGTGCATACTCTGACTTACGGTTATTTCTCTTGATGGTATGCTGATTGGTAAGAGTTCCTCTGTGAAGTTCAAGATAAAGCTCGCCTCTGTATGTATTTGGAGAAACGCAGCTTTCTTCAAGCTCCTTCATAAAATCGCCGACGAGCTTATATTGAGTCTTGGGTACGCCTTCAAGATTTTCAACACGTCTTGCCATTTCAATCATTTCAAACTGAGGTCCTCCGCCACCGTCACCGAAGCCGAAGGTGAGCATTCTTTTGTTTGTCACACTTTTTTGTTTGATACCTTTGTTAATTCTGTCATAAATATCTTCAACATCCGGGAAATGGTGTGTCGTATTAAAATGTGTGAATACTTTTGTACCGTCAATTCCCTGCCAGTAGAATGTGTCATAAGGGAATTCATTGGTATCATTCCAGCTGATTTTTGTTGTTAGGAAATAATCAACGGCACAGCCCTTCATAATCTGCGGAATGGCAGCTGAATAACCGAATGTATCGGGAAGCCAGAAACAGTTAGAAGTATATCCGAAATGTTTACGTGTAAATCTTTGTCCCCATAAGAACTGTCTAATCATTGATTCGCCTGATGTAATATTGCAATCGCATTCAACCCAGACACCACCATTAGGCTCATATCTTCCCTCTGCAACAGCTTTTTTGATATCTTCAAAAAGCTCGGGATAATATTTTCTTATCATATCACTATGGCACGCAGATGACTGAATAAACTTATATTCGGGATATTGCTGCATAAGGTTAATCTGATTGGCGTATGTTCTTGCACATTTTTTTACTGTTTCACCTACATGCCACAGCCAGGCTGTATCCATGTGTGAATGACCGATAATTGCTGCTTCCGGTGCTGAATCGCCGTTTTTTGCAGCAAGAATTTCCTTGATAACAGGCTTTACGGTTCTGAGACATTCAATTACATCAGAAATCGAAACATCTTCCGTGGCAATGGGAATACTGTTATAAATTTCAACGAGTGCATTTATAACCTTAGCTCTTCTGAAGCTGTCTTCAGGAAGATTTTTATAAAGCTGATATAATGTCTTCAGATCAAAATAATATTCCTGAAGTTCATAATCCTTAACACATATATCTGCACCGTCATAAGTAAAACTGTACTCATTAAGTCTGTTTGTCTCAAAGGGGCTTGTCCCGGGAACATAGTGACCTGCATAATATTCAAGTGCAATGTCAATTTTTTCTCCTGCAGAAGGATTGAATTTTATCATGTCACAGTAATGATTACCGTGTGAAGTGACAACAATTTTCGAAGCAAAAGTACCGAAAGGCTTACCGTTAACAAACAATAAAGCTTCATATCCTCCTATATGAGGTTTTATAAAAAGAGTTTTACCTGCAAGTTCTTCGGAAACGGTGAAGTCGCCTTTGAACCAGCAGTATGTACCTTCTCCTTCCCAGGTGCTACCCTTTTCGGCTTTTTCAAAGGGAAGCTCGGGAACAGTATGATATCTCTTGTCAACATGGCATTTTGAGACATTTTCAAGTTCACCGACTTTAATAAAAATGTGCGGTTCAAGTCGCTCTATAAAACCCTCAAATTTGCCCATTAATCTCTGAATTTGTTTGTCGTTTAACATATACATCCTCCGTTTCGGGATAAAATCAAATATATTCTATAATATAGTAAAAATATTTTCAAGTATTACTTTGAAAATATGTCAAAAAACCTTCGGTGTGATGAACTATCGTTACATTCATTACAATATCTTATCAGAATTGTTTCATTACCGAGAACCTCTATATCATTCCATGATATTCTTATATAATCAGGTTTTTTGAATATCGAACCTCTGTCGGTTTTTGCTATAAGCAAATTGCATATCTGGCCTGAACAGGTATCTACTTCAACATCTGCCACATAACCTATTCTGTTCCCGCTTGATATATTTATAACATCTTTATTACAAAGCTCTTCAATACGGCAATTCATATTATTACACCTCGGAAAATTATATTCCCGAAGCGTAATAAAAATGATTATTTTCTGATTTTACGCATTGCACATTTTTCAAGCCTTGAAACCTGTGCCTGTGATATCCCGATTTCCTCTGCAACCTCAGTCTGCGTTTTTCCGAGCATAAACCTTTTATGAAGTATCATTTTTTCTCTCGGTTCAAGATTTTTTATTGATTCTTTTATGCTCAGTTCTTCTATCCAGCTTTCATCGGAACCTGAATCACCGAGCTGGTCAACTACATATAAAGAGTCACCGTTATCCGTATATATAGGCTCATATAGTGACAGAGGCTCCACTATTGATTCAAGTGCGATTATCACCTGACGAACCGGAATATTAAGTTTTTCTGCGATTTCTTCAGGAGAAGGCTCCTTGTTATCTTTATTTGTCAATTCTTCTTTTACCTGCATAGCATGATAAGCTATATCTCTCAGAGATCTTGAAACACGCAGATAAGTGTTGTCGCGGAGATATCTTTTGATTTCTCCTATTATCATCGGAACTGCATAAGTGCTGAATTTTACCTGTTGTGAAATATCAAAATTATCACATGCTTTTATAAGACCTATGCAGCCGACCTGAAACAAGTCATCAGGATTTTCATCACGGTTTTTGAACCGCTGAACAACAGATAGTACCAGACGCAGATTACCTTGTATGAGTTTTTCTCTGGCTGCCTGATTACCTTCTTTTGTCTTTCGTAATAATTCGTTGCATTCTTTCTCGGATAAAACTTTTAATTTTGAAGTATCAACTGAAGTTATTTCAACTTTTGAAAAATTCACTTTATCACCAAAAATCCTTTCTCAGAAAGTATTGACGGCAATAAAGAAATAATTACTATAATTTTTTGCGAGCAATATAATTATTTTATTAACATTGACTACATTATGTATTGTGTTATAAGCAAATGCTTATGGGATAAATAAAACGAATTCATGACAAATAAATTATATTATCAAAATTAGAATTTTTAATCAAAATTTCCTGATAATATTCAATATTTTTCTTGACATTCTGCGATTCAAGGAGTATTGTAATATACAAATTTATTATTTATAATCATAATTTGAAGAACAATAAATTTTATTTATGAGTAACTTTGTGTGCTATAAATATTTTTTATACTGTGTTCTTCTTACGGAGGTAACTTTATGAATCCCTATATTGAACGTGTAATTGAAAATGTAAAAATCAGAAATGCACATGAACCCGAGTTTATTCAGACTGTTGAGGAAGTATTCTCTTCCATTGAGCCTCTTGTAAATGCACATCCGGAATATGAGAAATATGACATTCTTATGAGAATGACCGAGCCTGACAGAGCCATTTCCTTCCGCGTTACATGGGTTGATGATAACGGCAATGTGCAGGTTAACAGAGGTTACCGTTATCAGTTTAATTCTGCAATAGGTCCTTACAAAGGCGGTCTTCGTTTCCACCCCAGCGTATATTCGGGTATTATTAAATTTCTCGGCTTTGAACAAACTTTCAAAAATTCTCTTACAGGCCTTCCCATCGGTGGTGCAAAAGGTGGTTCTAACTTTGATCCTATCGGAAAAAGTGATGCTGAAATTATGCGTTTCTGTCAGAGTTTTATGACAGAGCTTTACAGATATGTCGGTCCTGACATTGATGTACCTGCAGGTGATATAGGTGTCGGAGGCAAGGAAATCGGATATTTATTCGGTCAGTATAAGAGAATCAAGGCAACTTTTGAAAACGGTGTTCTTACCGGTAAGGGACTTTCTTACGGCGGTTCTCTTATCAGACCTGAGGCTACAGGCTTCGGTGCTGTATATTATCTTCAGGAAGTTCTTAATCATTATGAAGATTCACTTGAAGGCAAAACAGTTGCAATTTCCGGTTTCGGAAATGTTGCCTGGGGCGTTGCAACAAAAATGGCAGAACTTGGTGCAAAGGTACTGACTCTTTCCGATCCCACAGGATATATTTATGATCCCGACGGTGTTTCTACTAAGGAAAAACTTGACTTTATGCTTAAAATGAGAGCTGAAAACCTTACTGTTGATGAATATGCAAAGAAATTCGGAGTTGAATTTATCCCCGGCAAAAAGCCCTGGGGTGTCAAAGCTGATATAATTATGCCCTGTGCTACTCAGAATGAGGTTGATATTCATCAGGCAAAGAAAATCGTCGCAAACGGAGTTCAGTATTATATTGAGGTTTCAAACATGCCGACAACTAACGATGCACTCAAATATCTTCAGATGAAATGTAAGGCAGTTGCTCCTTCAAAGGCAGTAAATGCAGGTGGTGTTGCTGTTTCTGCACTTGAAATGAGTCAGAACTCAGCAAGATATATGTGGTCAGCCGAAAAAGTTGACAATAAACTTCATGACATTATGAAGCATATACATGACGTATCTGCAGAAAGTGCTGAGGAATACGGTCTCGGATATGATCTTGTTGCCGGTGCAAATATTGCAGGATTCAAGAGAGTTGCTCAGGCGATGCTTGAACAAGGAATTATCTGATTTATCTATATTATAAATCTTAGTTTTTAACATAAAAGAGCAGTCCGCTTGATTCGGACCGCTCTTTTTTTTGAAATTCAGATATTAAACCAAACCGTCATGTCACTTTCACCACGGTTTGCAAAAGCAAAATAAGGTATTAGTTTTATTGTGACTTTATTCTCTTTTTTCTCTTTTATGTTGTAATATAATTTATCGCTGTTTTCGATTTCAAAAGCCTGAGCTATTAAAATATTACATGAATAATTCTTGTCATAGATAACTTCAGGAGTAATCTCTGTATCAAATCGAAGAGACCAGTGGTTAATATAAGGATTGTCAAATTTTTCAAAGCAATAAACTACGGGACCGTACATAAGAGCGGCTTTATTTGCATTGGCTCTGACATCCTTTTTACAAAGATAAAAAACGGGTTCCATAACAAAATCTGCAAAAACAGTTATTTCATCAGAATAAATCAGTATCTTAGCATAACCTCCGACTGATTCAAAACTTTCAGAAATACTGTAATTTTCGCACCAACCGGGAATTCTGACACACAGATACTTCCCTGTACCGTTTTTTACATTTATCTTAATTTTTCCGCTTACGGGATATTCTGTTTCAACTGAAATTGTCATGTCTCCCATAAGAGCTGTACACGGAATATACTGATGCAAAAAAACAGAATCATTGTTCTCAGAGAAAACCTTTTCACCAATACCGGCAAAAAACCTTGTAAGATTGGGAGGACAGCAGGAACAACTGAATACTTCCTGTCTCTGAGTTATCGGAAGTCTTTCAGGCTCTTGCTTCATAGACGTATGCTTATTTCTGTCAGAGAGATTAATCTCAAGCGGATTTTCATAGAAAAAAGCTTTTCCGTCAAGCGAAATTCCTGAAATAATACCGTTATATATCTCCCTTTCAACTATATCGGCATATTTTGAGTCAAGAATAATATCCTTCATTCTGTCTGCAAACATCATAAGTGAAATAGAAGCACAAGTTTCAGCGTAAGCCGTATTATTGGGAAGATCATAAGCAACGGTAAAAGCTTCGCCGTGATGACTTGAACCTATACCGCCTGTAATGTACATCTTATTGTGAACAATATCATTAAATATATTTGTACAAGCATCAAGAAGTTCTTTATCATCGGTTTCCTTTGCCGCATCAGCCATCGCACTGTACAAATAACAAGCCCTTACAGCATGACCCATTGCCTCTCGCTGTTGTCTTACGGGAAGATGACTCTGATTATAAGAACTGTTACACCAATCTGTAAGACCTTCGTTATGTAACCCTCTCTCATTGAGGAAAAATAATGCAAGATCAAGATATTTTTTATTCTTTGTCAGTCTGTAAAGCCTTATGAGAGCAAGTTCGATTTCTTCATGCCCCGGAGTTACAAATTCAGCACTCCTTTCAACGCAGAATATACGGATTACAAGATCAATATATTTGTCGGTGATAGTGATAAGTCTGTCACTGCCCGTAGACTCTTTCCACGCTACAGCAGCTTCAATAAAATGACCGAGACAATAAAGCTCATGATTGTTTCTTATCTTAAAACGATCTTCGGGGTGTACAACTGTGTGAGCAATATTAAAATAGCCATCTTCCTGCTGATTGATTTCCATTAGAGAAACAAGTTCCTCAACCTGCGAACGCAATATTTTATCTTCTTTCTCAGCAAGAATATATGCAACGCTCTCCATCCATTTGGCAACATCAGAATCCCAGAAAATGTGCGGCTTAGGGATATCTGAGCCTTCTTTCCAGTTAAACTTGAAAGCTTCAAATCTTCCTGTATCAATAAATCGGTCACGAACTGCATAAATCGTGACATTTTCATTCAGCTCTTTTCTTTTTTTCCAGAAACCGTCAGTAATTTTAACGGAAGTGAAAGGAACAGGTATTGTCTTATCCATATAAATTCCTCATTATTTGATTTTGATAATTTTGTTACCTTTTACATGATACGCGTGTTTAGAGAGCTCAATAAGAGGTGCATCGTTTTTAGGCGAATCGGTGTAAAAGTTCTCAATTTCAGCATCAGGAAAAGCCTCTAAGAAAGCAGGTACCTTTCTTGAACGTATGCATAATCTTTTAATTTTTCCGCTTTCTTCGTCAATAATACTTCCGACACAATGCTTTATGCCAAGTCTGTTGCAAACTTCCTGTATTGTAATTTCAGGCGAGCCTGTAACTATTACATCGTCATCTTTACGTATATCTTCATAAAATGGTTTAATATTATGTATATGCTTGTCCCAAAAATCAACAGCATCAGCCCGTATGTCGGGTATGCTTCTGAAATACTCCTCTACCATTGGAGCATAGTTTTCAAGTGCCTGTTCAACTGTGATTTTTCCCGCCTTATATTTTATTAATGCATAGAATACTCTCGGAATATATTTAAGTAAATAAGGTGTTTTTTTTACGTAATAGAAGAAGAAGTGCAGTACACTTTCTCCCTTATATATTGTATTGTCAAAATCGTATACATTCATCCTACATTCTCCTTAAAAGCATATTCTGAAATATCAATAAACACATCTTCATCAGTCAGAGTGCCTGTTTCAAAAGATTCAATATCCCACATAAGCGTAAGATTATTTGATTCATCATAAGCTTCGCATCTTGCAGCAAACCCGTATTGTACATCTATCCAAACATAAACGGACTGAGTAAGTTTACCGTCAGAATATGCTCTCTGGATATACTTATGGCAGTTTCTTCCTGCAACTTCCTCATCATACATGTAAAGCACATTACTTTGCGTCGGCAAATCAGCATTTACTTCACTTAGTTTCATAAACATACTTGAAAGACTGCTGAATTTTTTATTTTTAAGAACCGAATGGACCTGTTCTTCCTCATTGTTGATTATAACATAATAATCGGTATCCATTCCGTTTGCTTTATAATACAGTATAGAGTTTGTGTCAAGATATTCAACAGTGAATGCACCTGCAGATTTCTTTTCCTCTATATTCATGGTGGTTACACTCTGCTCGGGATTATAGTATCTGTATTTTACATGGAAATTTTTCATCCAGGAGTCATCAATATTAATAACGTCTCCCGCTGTACTGTCGGTTGACGGAACTTCTGTAGTTTCACTTCCCACGGGATTATATGAATACCCTGTGGTGCTTTCCTCGTTTTTGTCATCTTTACATGATGCAAAAGAAAAAACAGTAATCATAACAATTAATATGATGAAAAATCTGATTAATGGTCTTCTGTTCATAATTACCTCCATAAATACACAAATTACTGATATATATTATTATACAAATTATATGATTTGTCAAACAAAATAAGAAAAAACAGTTGTTATTGAAAATATTATGTGATAGCATATAATTAATAATAAAAATGAAAGGATGAACGAATTGAAATATCAGATCATCAAGAACATTCACAATAATTTCTCAGTGTTTGAAAAAAATAAACTCCCTCCGAGAGCTTATGCCGTGTCTTACGGAAGTTCCGAAGTTCTTAAGGAAATGTGCTTCAAAAAAGAACGCTATTCTTCAGATATTGTTACCGTTCTTTCAGGAGAATGGAATTTCAAATTTTATAAATCCATAAACAATGTACCAGATAAGCTTGATACTCTCAAAACAAAATTTGATACGGTAGTTGTTCCCTCTGACTGGCAGAGAACGGGCTATCAGGAACCCGTTTATCTCAACTGTCCCTATGAAATAAAAACAATTGCCCCCGAAATCCCCTCAGATATGCCTGTTGGTGTTTACAGAAAAACAGTTGAAATTGAAAAGCTTTCGACAAAGCATATCATTTCTTTCCTCGGTGTTTCAAATAACCTTTCACTTTATGTAAACGGAAAGTTTGTCGGATATTCCGAAGGCTCTCATAACACCGCTGAATTTGATATAACTTCCCTTCTTATAGAAGGCACAAATGAGCTTCTGGTTGTTATGTTCAAGTGGTGTAACGGCACTTTCCTTGAATGTCAGGATATGTTCCGCGAAAATGGAATTTTCCGTGATGTGCTTCTTTACAATTACCCTGACAATTACATATATGATTTTGAAGCTGTTACTGAAAAAGTAAATAAGGGCTATAATCTCACTGTAAAAACAATACTTGGCGACGACAAAAACTGCACGGTAAAAGCAGAGCTTTACGATAAGGAAAAGAATCTTATTGCCGAAAAAGAAGTAAAGGGCGAAAAAGAAATTTCGTTCAAAAGCCTTACTGTTAAGGAATGGAATGCAGAAATTCCCACCTGCTATGCACTCTATCTTACCGTAATCAAAGACGGTAAGGAAGAAATGTGTGTCAGACAGTTTGTGGGCTTTAAGACAATAAAGATTGAAAACGGTGTTTTCTATATAAATGACAAGCCTATCAAAGTAAAAGGTGTAAACCATCACGATACGGACCTTTATAAGGGATATTCCATGTCACTTGAGGATATGGAAAGAGATGTCCGTCTTATGAAAGAATTAAACTGCAACGGTGTCAGAACATCTCACTATCCCCCCGATCCTTATTTTATCACTCTTTGCGACATAAACGGTCTTTATGTTATTGACGAAGCCGACATTGAAACTCACGGCTGCGGTGAAATGTTTGACGATGTGAGCCGTATAAGCCACGACCTCAAATGGGCAAAACACTATGTTGACAGAGTTAAGAGAATGTATTTCCGTGACAGAAATCATCCCTCAATTCTTATGTGGTCATTAGGTAATGAAGCGGGCGGATATAAATGCCACGATAAATGCTATCAGTTCTTAAAATCAACAGGTACTCCCGTTCCCGTACATTATGAGGGTGTTGTCAGAACAAAGCGTTTCCATTATGATGTTATATCCGAAATGTACACAAGTACTGAGGATATTGAAGCAATGATAAAAAATAAGAGAATCAGAGAGCTTGACGACAGAAAGTATCTCTGCAAGGAATATGGTAAATATCCCTTCTATCTCTGCGAATATGCACATGCAATGGGTGTGGGTCCGGGAAATCTTGAGGAATACTGGGATTTGTTCTACAAATGGGACAATTCCATGGGCGGATGTATCTGGGAATGGGCAGATCATGCGGTTTATCATGATGAAAACGACAAGAAATATAAGTATAAATATACCTACGGCGGTGACCACGGAGAAAAACAGCACGACGGTCATTTCTGTGTTGACGGTCTGATGTATGCAGACAGAAGACTTCACACGGGTGCTAAGTGTATGAAAGTGGTATACAGACCTCTTCGTGCTGAATATAATGGCGACGGTAAATTTACATTTACAAACACAAACCGCTTCCGTGATTCGTCATATATCTCAATAGAATATGATTATCAGGTAAACGGAGTTTCTACAGTTAAGGGAAACATTGACCTTGATATTGAAGCTATGAAATCTGCAGAAGTAACACTTGCCGATGTTAAACTTCAAAAGGGTTCTGACTGCTATATCAACTTTATTTATTCCGACAAGGAAACAGGACTTGAAATTGCAGTTGAACAGATTGAGCTCGCCGTTTCCGACTGTGAATACGATATTGAAATCGGAAGCAAAATTTCCGCTGAATCCGAAAACGGTATTCTCACTGTTATCTACGATAACGGAAAAGCGACCTTTGACGGTACTACAGGTGAGCTTACCTCTTACATTGTAAACGATAAAGAGATTCTCAATCAGTCGCCGACAGAAAATAAGGGAATCAATCTTAACCTTTACAGAGCACTTATTGATAACGATGCCAAAATGAGAGATAAGTGGGCAGAGAGCGGACTTGATAAGCTTAAAAAGAATCTTGAACATTTCTCAGCTTCCATTGAAGATGGTGAAATTGAAATTGATGTTCTTTTTACCATGAAGCACAAGAGAAAAGCTATGTACAGTTGGTTTATCAAATATGTAATTTCATCTCTCGGAGCTATGGAAATAAAGACAGTATTAAGAAAGCTTTCTCCTGAGGCTGCTTCAGATATTCCCCGTTTCGGTGTAACACTTGAACTTGACAGAAGCTTTGATACTGCAAAATATTTCGGCAGAGGAGAAGCTGAGAATATGCCTGATTTCAAGGCACAGTCCCCTGTCGGAATTTATGAAGCGAAGGTAGCAGATATGTATGAGCCTTATGTTTTCCCGCAGGAAAACGGCATGCATTGCGACACAAGATGGCTTAAACTTACAGACGGCGAAAACTCTGTCGGCATTTTCGGAGATGCCCTCTTTAATTTCAGCGTTCATCACCAGAGCCAATCTGCAATAAATAAAGCAGAGCATCAGGAAGACTTAAAAGATATGAATACTACATATCTTACTATAGACGGATTCACAAGAGGTATAGGTTCTTCAAGTTGCGGACCGGACACAAGAGAAGAATTCAGACTTAATGCGGACGAAATCATGGAATTCAGCTTTACAATAATCCCCACGAAAGGATAAAATTATGAATTCTGATATTTTTACAAACAGTAATTGGCTGACTTTTCCTGAAATGGATGCTGTTCTTACGAGAACTGCATTCACCTGTGAAAACATAAATGAAGCCACTCTATATATTACGGCACTCGGCTACTTTGAAGCGTTCATAAACGGTAAGAGAGTGTCCGATGAGCATTTTATCCCTGCTATGACAGACTATGAAAAGCGAGACCTTTCAAAAATACACATGCCTATTTTTGATACCCTTTCACACAGAATTTATTATCATAAATATGATATCACCGCTTCTGTCAATAACGGTAAAAATATTCTTGCAACGCACATCGGTGCGGGCTGGTACGGTCAGCACGAAAGCCCTAACGAGGGCATGCCCTACTGGGGGGATAATACTCTTGTTTTCTCAGTAAAACTAACGGATAATAACGGTAATATCACATTTATTGACTCTTCTTCCGATAACACAAAATTCAGAAAGAGTTATATTCTTGAAACAAGTCTTTATTACGGTGAATATCACGATGCAAGAGTTTATCCTATTGGTTGGAAAAATGCAGACTTTGACGACAGCACTTGGGAGAATTCAAAGGTAAGATTTGCTCCCGATACCGTTTTAGAAGAATGCTTCTTCCCTTCCGACAAAGTTATAAGAACAATTACCCCTAAAGTGATTTATGAATTCGGTGACCAAAAGATTTATGACATCGGTGAACTTGCCGCAGGATATGCCGTATTAGTATTTGAAAACAGTGCAAGAAATAATGAAAGAGCAACGATTCGTTATGCAGATGAACTCAATGATGACGGCAGTCTGCAGTTTCACTATGTGGGTGGCACATCAAGAATGCAGAGAGACCATTTTGTATATGATATAAGGGCAAAAGGTCAGGAATTTCATCCCCATTTCACATGGCACGCCGCAAGATACATTGAGGTCACAGGAATCTGCCACTTGACAGAATACAGAGTTATTCAGTCCGATATAAAGAAGACATCTGATTTTAACTGTGATAATGAAACACTTCAGTGGATTTTTGATGCTTATGTAAGAACTCAGAATGCAAATATTCACGGCTGCATTCCATCAGACTGTCCCCACAGAGAAAGGCTCGGTTACACGGGTGACGGACAACTGACGTGCGGTGCAGTAATGTCTGTTTTTGATGCAAAGGAAATGTATAAAAAATGGATGGCGGACATAAGAGACTGTCAGGATAAGGTCGGTGGTCATGTTCAGCACACTGCACCTTTCTACGGTGGTGGCGGCGGTCCCGGCGGCTGGGGCGGTGCTGTTTGCATAGTACCATACAGATATTATAAATTCTATGATGACGTTTCCGTTCTTTCAGATTCCTATGACTCTATGAAGGCATATCTGAAATATATGATAAATCACACTGAAGACGGACTCGTTACAAGCGAAGAACCGGGCGGCTGGTGCCTCGGTGACTGGTGTCCTCCGAAGAATATAGTACTTATTCCTGAGCCTTTCATTAATACATATTTCCTTGCAAAATGTGCCGAAATGACTGCTGAAACCGCTGAAATTCTGGGATTCAATGATGAAATCGATGTTTATAATAAGCTGGCTAATGACAGTAAATCGGCACTTATAAAACATTATTATAACGAAGATACCTGTAGTTTTGTTGAGGGAGTTCAGGGTGCTGACGCATTTGCACTTGATCTCGGACTCGGAAATGACAAGACACGGAAGAACTTTATTGAAAAATATGAAACGCTTCTTACCTTTGATACAGGTATTTTCGGAACTGATCTTGTTATCAGAATGTTATTCAAGCTCGGCAGAAGTGATATAGCATTTAAGCTTCTCGTAAATGAAGAAGAATCTTCGTTCTATAATATGAAAAAGCACGGTGCTACTACGCTTTGGGAAAACTGGGATGGATGTGATTCCCGCTGTCACCCTATGTTTGGTGCAGTTATAGAATATTTTTTCTCCGAAATTCTCGGTATTAAAAGATACGAAGACAAGGCAGGATATAAGGAAATCACAATAAAACCGGCAAATATACCGGAACTCAAAAATATCAAAGGCACAATGAGAACAAAGTGGGGCAACATTACGGTTGTCATCAACACAGATAAAAACGGCACCAAGAACATAAAAACAGAGGTTACGGGCGAAATCACCGTTAAGTAAGAGATTATGTCAAATAAAAAGCTATCTTCTTTTGATAGGAATGTAACGATTTTTGTTGCTGTTTTCCTCGTTGTGATTTTTTCTGCTGTGATAATAATCAATAACACCGGAAATATTAATTTTACGTTAAGCGAAGAATATCTCAAAATATCTTCTCCGTATTGGGCTGAATATACGTTATCATTAAGTGATATTGAATCTGTGGAATATAACGAAACAGACTCAAAAGGCTCACGAACATTCGGTTTCGGCTCAGCAAAGCTTTTAATGGGCTCATTCGAGAGCGGAATGTACGGTGAATATACAAGATATTCTTACACAAAATGCAAATCAGGTATTATTATCACGCTAAAAGATGGAGAAACGCTTATTATAAGTATGCCCTCAGAAACCGAAACCTTTGATTTTTACCAAAATCTGAATACTATTATATAATCGACAAGACCTTGAGAGTGTAAACCCTCAAGGTCTTGTCGATTTATTTGCTTTTATAAACTATCAATGTGTTATACCACAGGCACATACAGAATTTATTCCAAACAGATGAATAAAGAATGCAATTATTTTCCATAAGAAGGATGTTATTGGATTTGTGTGATGACAGATGCATTTACAGTCTGTTACTGTACTTTTTGCAGTTACCGTGATATCAAAATCAGGCATATTAAATGTAATAGTTGTATTCAGAAGATCTTCTGCTGTCATACCCTCGGGAATGTATTCATTACCCTCGCCATCAAGAATTACAAATCCGTTGAAAAGCTCAGAAGTGATCGTTTCACTGTAAAAATCAATTTGTACACTCTCACCTTCGTAGAAACTATATTCATTTCCTGAACCGAGAGGTGTTTTAATCATAGCATCCTTTACGATTACCTTATGCGGTTGAATCTCGACTGCTTTGATAAAAATATCGAAATCAGGCATTTTAAATTTCAATGATGTCGTATTAAGAGTAACATTTTCAAGAACAACTTCATTTCCTGATTTATCCGTTATTTCCCAATGATCGAATGCTTTATGTGTTTCTGCAATAACCGTAACATCCGAGTTGTATGAGAAATCATAAGTTGTTTCATATCTGTTATTAAGCTTAATAAGTGCAGACTCAACAGTCACATTTCTATTAAGATTAACGCTAATATCATCAACTTGAATATCGTTAACAAAATATTTGTCATTTTCAGCAGGAATATATTTTATAAGAATATCAAATATACCACTCGTTTCAGGAGTCCAAGCAAGTGAAGTCGTTGTTGAGCCTGAATTCTTTAATGATGTTCCGATTAAGTTACCCTCATAATAGTATTCAAATACACCATCAAGTTTTGTTGTGTTATAAAATGTAACTAAGATTCTATTGTTACTGTAATTTACTCTGCTCACCAAAAATTCAGCAGGAACTACTTTCACTTTGATGCTAAGAATTGCAGGTTCAAAACTCGTATTTGTAGATTTAGCATAAACCTGCATTTCTTTAGTTCCAATTTGAATAGAATCATTAAATCCCGGTAATGTAACCCCGTTACTATTTCTGTAATCAACATTGAATGTACTTGCACCACAAATTGCATAAGGTGCAAGTTTACTCTTAATTGTGCTAAGTACGTTATAATATTTGCTGCTTGAATATGGAATTTCAATTTCAGGCACGATTTCATTTCCGTCGGAATCAATAAATTTCATTTTTGTCGGATTAACTTTAAGTAATATACTGACTACAGCAGTTGAGTATGCAGTGTCTTCCGGAGTAAAAACAATTTTTGCACTTGCTGTCATTGTGGAGACGAGATTATCGGGACTTTCAACAGCGAAACTGCCTTTGAGTTCATTACCGTCAATATCTGTTGCTTTACCGCCGGACAATACAAGAGTTGAATGTTTGCTGCCGATTGTAACAGGTTCAATAGTCGGATTTTCGCTTATTATAGTCGGCAATTTAAGAGGAGAAGTATCTCCTGCAATTCTCACGGGAACCCAAGCATAAAGATATTCATATCCTGATACAACTAATCTTGCCTGAAAATATCCGCTTGCTGTTACATTTACAGAAGATGTAACCCATCTCCATTTGCCTGCAAGGATTTTGGATTCTTCGGCATAGTAAGGATTTTTTGTTACTGCACCGGAAAGAGTTGAAGTTGAAAGTTTAGCTCCGTCTTCAACCTCTGTCGCAATAGGAACGGTATCATTTTCGTCAACAAATACCGGTGTCGTTTTGTTGACAGAATATTTAACATTTGCACAAGAAGTAATTTCAAATCCCGAGTAAGCAGCAGTATCTGCAGGAACAAATTTAATATCAGCACTTTTTGAAGTGCTATAAGTTGGTCTCAGCTCGTTGTCAATAAATTCAAAGCTCCCTTCGACGACTGTATCGTTGTGTTTTACAACTCCGCCAGTAAGAGTAAGTACTTCACCAATGGTTTGTCCGAAATATATTTTTCCTTCAACAACAGGCCATTCTTCAACATTATCAGAAGAAAGTGCTACAGGCTCCGTCGCAAATGCAATAGGGATAACCGATAACAGCATTATTACCGTTAAAAATAAAGATAAAGCTTTTTTTATATTCATTGTCTTACTCCTTTCAACATATATGGTACTTTATAAAAAATTAAATGAATAAAAGCAGGAAATAAATTGACGTAATTAAATTAATAAACCATTGGACTCACTCTTTCTGAATAATTTTAAAACATGAAACGATTACATTATTTTCAACAAGTAATCAAATCCGTTCTATTAAATTTTATTGAAAATAGCCAACAGAAACAATAAGTTGAACACAACTGCACATTTTTAGGTACAAAACTGCACAACTTTTAAGAATCCGGACTATTTATAAAAAAATCAATTTGTGATATTATTATATTGGGGTGAGTAGTGTGAAAATCGTTATTTGTGATGATGAAAATAATTATGTCGAAGAGATAAAATATAAAGTCAATGATATTTTAGCAAGTAAAAACGTCAAAAGTGAAGTTGATGTGTATACTGATAGTGAGGCATTATACCAAAACGGAGAATTTTATAATATGGCTTTTCTTGATGTGGAAATGACTCCCTTTTCTGGAATAGAGATTGCCCATAAATTAAAGGATATAAATCCTTATATAATAATTTTTATCATCACTTCTTACGACAAATATCTTGATGATGCCATGGATCTTAATGTATTCAGATATATAAATAAACCGATAAATTTTGAACGTCTTCAGCAAGGAGTTATTAAAGCACTGGAGTCTATTGATGGCAGAATCATAACATTTTTCTTAAAAAACGGAAGCACTGCTTTGAATATCCTTTCTGATGATATTGTTTATATTGAAACTGTCGGAAGAAACACAAGGGTAATAACGACTAAGGGAGAATTTATTTCAGAAAATAAAATTGATTTCTGGAAAGAAAAACTTGTTGCATCATTTTTCTATAGAGTGCACAAAAGTTTTATAATTAATATGAAACATATATCTGACTATAAAAGAGATACCGTAGGACTGTTGGGTATATATTCAGTTCCCATAGCCTACAGAAAGCAAGCGGATTTCAGACGATTCTTTTTTGATTACTTCGGAGGTCGGTAATATGAATATACTCTTTTCAGCATTCTGTTTCTTGGTTGAATTTTATATTGCCTTTGATGCTTTTGGTGAACTTTTTGAAAAACGTCATAAAACAAGATATACCGTTCTTATAGGTCTAGCTCTTTACGGTGTTGCTCTTATTTCCTTTTCTTTATTTGAAAATATGTATATAAACATGTTGGTATTTCTCTTAGTCAATCTGGCATTTTCCCTACTTGCATTTGATTGCACGATAAAAGGAGCAATTATATGCTCTGTACTTCTTGCAGTTTTAATGGCAGTAACGGAGTTTTTAACCATAGCAGGTGCAACTGTAGCGTTAAACGGAGATATTTTTTCATACAGTACTGATTTCACATCATATATAATCGGCTCCTTAATCAGTAAGTTGCTGTATTTTTTGACTGCAAAGTTTACTGTAAACTACGGTTTTAGGGATAAAATACAAAATACGGTCCCCTCATTTTTATTACTTTATCCGATTATTTCAATCGTAACACTTTCTGTTTTTTGGGTAATTTCTTCAAACTATGAATTATCCGGAATATACAGAGTTTTAATTATCATCACTGCCGTAACATTTATGATAACAATAATACTGACTTATATTTTTTACGGTAAAAACACGGAAGAACTTGCACAGTTATATAAAAGCAAACGGGAAGCAGACAGAATCGTTACGGATATGGCATATTATGATATTTTAGATAAACAAAACGAAGAACTTAAAACCTTTGTTCATGATGAAAAAAATCATCTTCTTGCAATTAAAGCATTAGCAAATAATAAAGAGGTAAGCAGTTATATTGACAGCATATACTCGGATATTAAATATCATTCCATGTTTGGTAATACTAAAAATAAGTACCTTGATTTACTGATAAATAAATACAATTCCATCTGCAAAGCAAACGGAATTGATTTTGAAATAAATATAAAAACTGCAAATCTGTCATTTATGCAGCCGCCCGACCTTATAATAATCGTAAGTAATATTTTAGATAATGCAACAAAAGCTGCTATGGATTCTGAAAGAAAGAAAATCGTTTTTTCAATAAACACGGCAAACGGTTTTGATTTTATTGATTGTATCAATTCTTGCGATGAAAAGCCAAAGGTTGTTAAAAACATTCTGCAAACTATAAAAAATGACAAAGATAAACATGGTTATGGTATAAAAAGCATAAAACAGGTAACACGAAAATACAAAGGCGAATTCAGTTGGACCTATAGCGAAACAGAAAAACAATTTAAAACCAGCCTTATTTTCGGCAAAAGCAGAAAATAAGGCTGTAAGTAAAGACGGTTATTCTTCAATCATTCCGTAATATACACCCATCCAATAATTAAGCAGCCACTCGGAGGGCTCAATGAATCTTGTATCATAGCCGCCTTTTATGCAGAAAGCTTCATAAGAAAGTACACCTAATACTCTTTCATCTGCAGGGAGAGCATGAAGTGCCTGAGGACGGTCTCCGAATTCTTCCGGACCGTGATTGATTTCAATGTCAGGTCGGATAGTATGATCAGTTTTATAGTCAAAAAGATCAAGAGGATAATCTTCAAGCGTTTCTATACAATCATCAAAATTGGCGTGACCGCCGCTGTAAAGAGCTGAGGCGAAGGCAAAAAGCGGATAGTGTTCTATTTTTTCATAATTATAATGACGGCGAAGAGCAAGAAGAAGATATCTTCTCATATCTGCATTTTTCTCATATTCGAGTAATGGCATGATTGAAAGTATGCCGAGAAGGTCATCAATATGGTTTGCATAGCTGTCATATCGCTTATACATAAGTAGATTCATTCCGTAGTGATGCTTTTTAATGAGCCCATCGGCTATATCACCGTATTTTTTGTCACCCGTAAGATGCTCGGTTATTCTCATAAAAGCAACCAACTCAAGAGAATTTATACCTTTTTCCCAGCACCAGAGTTCTTCATCATTTAATTCCTGAGGGCCAAAATGTGCCCAGGTTGTGGGAAGTCCGTCTGTATCACAGAGGGTATAACCGTTTTCAATAAGATGATCTGTGATTCTTTTTATTGACTCGGCAATCTCTTTCTTTTCGTCCTCGTCCGCAATCATATCTGAGTAATATGCCGCACCGAAATAATGACCTACAAGCTCATCAGAGGAGGTTTCTCCCTTCCATTCAAGTGCTCCTTTTTCATCATGTACAAGGTGCCATTCGTGATGACCGTTACCAAAGGCATGTTCACCGGGACGGCGGTACGCACGGGCAGGAAAACCGCTGATACCGGTCATATTCTGAAGTTTGAGAAGAGCTTTCATTGTTTTACTTGCCTGTTCTTTTGCCGCAGTATCCCCTGTCTTCTTATATTTGAAGCATAAAGCACCAAGATATAAAGCAGACCACAAACCATCATTATCAGAAATTTCATTAGTACTTTCCTCTAAGGGAACAGAAATATCGGATACAAGTGCACCGGTATAATAGTCCTCTCTGTTAAAATAAGGCATTTTGCTTTCATAATACTCAGCTTTTTCAGACAGAGACATCATTTTAAGTTCTATTCTTGAAAGACCTCTATCTGTTGCTATCCAATATTCACTATTGTCATCCTTTACAACAATATCACAGGCTCTTTCAGATGCAAGATATCTGCCTTTTCCGAGAAATCTTGTTTTTGAACCATTTATTACATAAGCACCAATTTCTGTTGCAAAATAAAAAGTTCCGTCCGAACCGAAAACTATTTTATTTATAGGACACTTCGGGAAGAAATCAAAATCTTTAGGAGTTATCCATTCACTCTTTCCGTCATAAAGATAAACTCCCTCATCAGTTCCTACCCATACATAGCCTAATGAATCACTTGCAAGTGTTCTTATAGCCTTGGGGACATTACACATATCAGGCATAAGTGTACTCCATCTCGGACGTTTTCCGTGAAGTACTAAAAGCGCCTTATCGCAAGCAGCGAAAACCTCTCTGTCACCAAAGGCTGTCATACAGTGGGTATTTTCAAAATCAAATGATTGGAATCTGTTGAATGTACCTTCAAAAAGCTTATAGCAGGTGCTAACAGTTGCAAGCCATACATCACCGTTTCCGTCGCAAGCTATATCTACAACAGAATCTGCAAAATCCTGTTTTTTGTTAACTGCAAGATTTATAACATTGTAAACAGAATTCACTGTTCCGACATATAAAATATCATTCTTTGAATAATAAAGTGCAGTAACCTTTTCAGAAACACCTTCAATCAAAGAAAATTCACTACCGTTAAAATATGCAAGACCTTTTTCCGTACCTGCAAACAACATACCGTCTTTTCCATAAGTCAGACACGTAATATTATCGCACGGAAGACCTTTTCCTGCGGTATAGAGTGTACGTACCTTCTGAGGAGTCTTTTTAGTTTTAATTGAATAATAATCCATATTTTTCTCCTTTATAATCAAAAAAACACCTGTCCGCCCGTAAAAACCGACGGATAGGTGTAATTAATATTTTATTTGCCTAAAAACTGCGGAAGAAATTCTCTGTGAGCATCTTTCATTTCTTCATAGCAGTCTCTTGCTTTTTTGAAGTCACCGATAAGAGGATGTACCATTAAAGCATTGTAAGCAGCACGGTCATCACCGTTCATGCCTGCTTCAACAGTGTACTTTTCATAAGTCTTAACAACTGTCATAAGTCCTTCAATGTGACGGTTCCATGTCTTTCTTACGGGAACGGGCTTTGCACCGTCCGCACCGATTCTGGCTGTCACTTCAACAACATCGTCATCCTTCATAAATGGAAGTGTTCCGTTATTGAGAACATTTACAACGTGAACATCGTTTTTATCATTGGCTATTGAATCAATAAGAGAACAAGCGGCAAGAGAATACTTATGTCCGCCACGCTTATCAAGAAGAGCAGGCTTTATACAGAGCTCTTCATCCTGATACATTTTAAGCAGTTGTTCCTCAATATCCATACAAACCTGAGCACGGCTCTTTTTGTCCTCTTTAAGATGCTTGATTTTATCTTCGCGGTTATAGTAATACTGAAGATATGATGAGGGCCAGCCGCCGCAGGCACGAAGGCAGTCAGGATCAAAGCCGTCATCAACAATGTTTGCCATTACCTTGGGAGCAAAGCCTTCATCAAAGAGCTTGTAAAGAACATCCTCGCCGTCCTTCATAACAGAAGTAATCCAGCTTAAGTGGTTAAGTCCGAGATATGTAACATCTGCATCCTCGCCTACTGCTTCCTTGACATCGTCAATCATGTCAATGGGCACATTACAAAGACCGATACATTTTACTTTTGTATTATTGAGAACAAAGTCTGTGATAATACCTGAAGGATTTGTGAAATTGATAAGCCATGCATCGGGACAGAGTTCCTCAATCTTCTTACAGATATTTCCTATAACGGGAATTGTACGAAGAGCCTTGAAGAAACCGCCGATACCAGTTGTTTCCTGACCGATAAGACCGTATTTTACGGGGATGGATTCATCAAGGTATCTGCAAGGAAGTTTACCTACACGAATCTGCGTTACAACGAAGTCTGCACCGGGAAGAGCATCGTCAAGATTATCTGTCATAATAACCTCGGTATCCATCCCCGCAGCCCTAATCATCCTTTCGCAAAGAGAACCTACTATATTTCTCTTTCTGTCATCTATATCCATAAGGACAAGACGCTTTAATTTAAGAGAGTCCTGTCTCTGCAAAAATCCGTCAACAAGTTCGGGACAATATGTACTGCCGGAACCGATTACGGTTACATTTATTTCTTTCATAACTGTTTCCTTCTTTCTTATCAGTCTTCAAGCATCCAGTTAATGCATCCCATTACGGGAGCAACACTGAGCTTTATAAATTCAAGTTTTCTGCCACTGAGTTCTTCTGTCTTTGCAATGAGCTTATTCACATAAACATCTGACGGAAGCTTGCAGTGCATGGAGCCTGAAAGCACAACCTGAATCACTTCATCATCGAATTTCTGATTTCTTATGTGAGCACAAATGAACTGAGCACCGCGTTCAGCCATAACATCGGCAATTTCAAGTGCAGCCGCATCACCATTATTGAGAGCTTCAAAGAAAATGTCGAGCATATCTCTTACAATATCATCGCCCTCTTCTTCCATGGGAGCAATAAGAGAAAGAACGCCGTCACGGTCTGGGGTGATACCGAACTTTTCAGCAATTTTATCTGTCATTTCGGTGTGTTTGATTTTAAGACATATATCATCGTAGAGTTTGCCGAAGGTCTGTCTTGCAATCCAGTGACCGCCGCCGACATCACCTGAAAGCTCGCCGAAGCCGCCAACCTGAAGAAGTCTTCCGTCGCTGCCTACTGAATTACAGCAAGTACCCGTTCCGCAGTTATATCCGATTCCTGCTTTTCCGGTAAGTCCTGCTTTTACAACGATAAAACCGTCATTATAAATTGAGAAAGGAATATCAAGACCAAGATTTTTCAGCTCATCTGTCATCTCGTCGCACTGATACTGATGGTCAATTCCTGCAAGAGCCATAAGAATATGACTTATGTCTGAAAGAGCAAGTTTATTCTCGCTGAGCAATTCATTTATGCCGCCCATAATGATTCCTGCAGCTTCGGGTATCGCTCCCTCAAGGTTTTCATGATTGCTTCCCGTTGTTTTAACGGTTGAGAGCATTTCCTTTTTCTCATTGAATAGTGCATACTGTGTTTTTGTACCGCCACCGTCTATTCCTATATAAAAACTCATTATTCTTCGTCCTCACCTTCAAAGAAATCATTACAAACCTCTTCAAGACAGTATACACCGCGTCTGTAGGGTTCACGGTCTATCCACATACCGTTTGTGAAATCGGGTACGGGGACGGGAAGACCACCCATTGCAACACTCTGTTCGGAAAGACAGGTAATTGCCATCCAGGCGGCAGTGTCATAAACATCAATGGGAGGCTGGGAGCCATGCATTGCAGCTTCGACAAAAGCGGAAAGAACAAGATAGTCCATACCGCCGTGACCTGCCTTAACACCTGCTTTTTCATATTTTGACCAGAGAGGATGGTCATACTTTTCTCTGATTGTTTCAAACTTTGTCCATTCGTGTGTGGATTCTGTTACTCCTGTAATTGCACAGGCCGCAGCATCATCAATATCGGAGAAGATACCCTTTGTTCCCTGAACAAGGTAATTTCTTGTATAAGGTCTCGGGAGACAGCAGTCATGAGTAAGAGTAATTGTTTCTCCGTGAGCACACTTGATAATTGTTGTTACAACATCACCGCAGGCAAAATCATATCCGTAAATATCATAATCTTCGCCTTTGTTTTCTTTGATCCACTGATTAAGTCCTTTGGATTTACTTGCCATTGAAACAAGAGACAGGAAACGGTTTCCGCGGTTAATGCCGAGTACTTTGGAAATGGGACCTAACTGATGTGTGGGATAGAGTTCGCCGTTTCTGTTCTGGAAATTGAAGAGTCTGCCGTGACGGTTTTCTCTTCCGAGACATATTTCATCACGAAGGTCGTGTCTGTATCCGCCTTCACAATGAACGATTTCACCGAAGAGACCCTGTTTTACCATATTGAAGATTGCCATTTCATTTCTGTCGTAGCAACAGTTTTCAAGAAGCATGCAGAACTTGCCTGTTCTTTCACTTGTTCTGACAAGCTCCCAGCATTCTTCTAAGGATGCTGCACCGCCTACTTCCATAGCAACATTTAGACCTGCATTCATACCGGCAATGGCAATTTTTGAATGCGTAATCCAGGTAGTAAAAACTACGAGTGCATCAAGCTTTTCTTTAGCGAGCATTTCTTCATAATCAAGATAAGATTTTACTTCATAGCCGTCATAGCTTTCAGAATTTTTTACAATTTCAATGCCGTGAGCAGCTCTGTCTTCATATTTATCACATACTGCAGGACAAACGACACCGGGAACAGCAAGTAATAATTCTAACATTCCCGAACCTCTACCGCTGATTCCTACAGCTCCGATTCTGATTTTTTTCTCTGTGTCCATAAAAATACCTTCCTTTGCACATAGTACAAAACATATATTATCATAAAGTAAATGATATTTCCATACTAAATTAATAATTTTATTGAACTTTAATAATAATTTTGGTAGAATTATTTAGAGAAAGTGAGGAATAAATTTATGAGATACTATATAAATGCAAAAATTATAACTCCCGATGAAATAATTGAAAACAAAGCTGTTGTGGCAGAAAACGGTAAAATCGTTGATATTACCTCAGTAGTTCCTAAAAATGTATGTGAAGTTATCGATTGTGAGGGAAGATATCTCTCCCCCGGTTTTGCAGATATTCACGTTCATGGCGGCGGAGGTTATTCGGCAATGGGGACACCTGAAGACATTGTAGAAATGTGTAAAGCACATGCTCTTCGAGGTACAACATCTATTCTTCCGACTACCCTTGCAGCACCAATAGTTCAGCTGAAAAAAGTTATAAAAAATATCGAAAAAGCACAGAAAATGTGCACTGATTCCAATATCCTCGGTGTTCATCTTGAAGGTCCTTTTATTTCAATGAAAATGAAAGGAGCACAAAGTCCAGAGAATATTCTTGTGCCTACGAGAGAGAACGTTGCTGAGCTTCTTGATTCTTCTGACATCATTAAAATAATAGGTGCTGCTCCGGAAATTGAAAACGGCTTTATAGTAGGTGAAGAAGCTAAAAAAAGAGGTATAGTGGCTTCTGTTGCCCACTCGGACGGCGATTATTCCAACACAGAGGAAGCACTCCATCATGGTTACAGCGATGTTACTCACATTTATTCAGCCTGTTCGGGAATGAGAAAAATAGGTATTTTCCGTCACGCCGGTGTTGTTGAAGCAGGACTTTCGCTGGACGGATATACTACTCAGTTTATTGCTGACCTCAGACACCTTCCCTACGGTGTTCTTAAACTTATTTATAAATCAAAAGGTGCCGATAAAGCTTATGCAATAAGTGACGGTCTTGAATATTCGGCACTCGATATGGAAGAAGGAACCGTTATTTTACAGGAAAACGGTCTTGAAGTGGTATTTGAAGACTCTGTCATGAAGCTTGCTGACCGCTCCTGTCTTGCGGGAAGTGTTGCAACAAGCAATGTTCTGGTAAGAAATATGGTAAAATTTGCGGGGATTCCTCTTACTGATGCCGTGAAAATGGCAAGTCTCACTCCCCTTTCCGTTATAGGCTGCGACAAAACTAAAGGAAAAATTGAAAAAGGATATGACGAAGATATAATTCTTTTTGATAATGATATAAACATATCTTATGTATGCGTCAACGGTAAAATAATTCTTAACTGAACTTAAGAAATTCTTAAGAATTAGTATAGTTGTTTGTTAATGTTTTTTATGAGATAATCTCTTTACTGAAAGAAAGAGAGGATTGTTATGTATACTGTACTTGTATGTGATGACGAAAAAGATATCGTTTCCGCACTAAAAATATATCTTACATCCGACGGATATAATGTTCTTGAAGCTTTTAACGGAAAAGAAGCACTTGATATCTTAGAAAGAAATGACGTTCATCTTATTCTTATGGATATCATGATGCCTGAGACTGACGGACTTACCGCACTTATAAAGCTGCGTGAAAAATATAATACTCCGGTGATTTTTACTACAGCCAAGAGTGAGGACAATGACATAATTCTCGGCCTTAACCTCGGAGCTGACGATTATATCACCAAACCGTTTAATCCTGTTGAACTTCTTGCACGGGTGCGTTCTCAGCTCAGAAGATATACCAAACTCGGCGGAGGTAATTTTGATAATTCGAGCCTTTGTGTGGGCGGCATAATAATAAATGATAATGCAAAAAGTGTTACTGTTGACAATAAAGAAGTCAATCTTACTCCTAAAGAATATGAAATATTAAAATTATTTGTAAAAAACCCGGGCAAAGTTTTTTCCCCGACAGACATATATCGTCACATCTGGAAAGATGAGCCTTACGGAGCTGATGCAACTGTAGCGGTTCATATCAGACATCTCAGAGAAAAAATTGAGATAAATCCCAATCAACCGAGATATGTAAAAGTTGTCTGGGGGCAGGGATATAAGATTGATGAAGATTTGAGGTGAGCAGATGCAAAAATTGCGAAGATCGCGTTTTTTGAAATTTTTTTCGGTGTTTCTCATATTGGTTCTTGCTGTTGTTATTGTTGCAAATATTGTCGGATCAGTTTTTCTGATGGAAGAAAATCTGTTCTATGCCAGCCGCACTCAGGCTCAACAAAAGGCATATTCTTACATTCATAATTATGTGGCAGGTGATCTGCTTGGTTATCTTAATCTCAGTGAAGCTATGTGTTCAAATGATGATAATTATGTAAATTATCATAAGTCTGAGATTGAACTTTATAAATCAAAATATTCACCTGAAAAATCAAATATTTATTTTGAAATATCCGATGAATACGGCAATCTTCTTTTGTCAAATGAAAACAGACTGAAAGACGGCTATTTCTCTTTTACATCCACTTATGCAACTGATACAGAGCATCTTTCACAATGGTTTCAAAATGGAAACTCTGATTCCGGTGAATATACAGTCGATGTCACAGAACTTATAAGCGAAGAAACAACTTTCATTGAAGAACATGAGTATGCTTCCGAAGATGACGTTAAATCTGACAGTGAAACAACCACATTGTCCGAAAACGGAAATGGTATTGAAGATAAAATAATCGATAACACCTCTTATGAAATTATAACAACAAGTGTTATCAATACTTATTCAGACAATGAAACTGAGATTTTGTACTATTATAAGAATCCTATCAATAATGATATTCTGAATTACTGCAAATCCATGGCTGAAGATATCGATTTCAATATCAGTTCTGTAACCTTTTATCAGGATGATTTTACTTACGACAGTGAAAACGGCTTATTTTTGAACAATATATATTCTGACAAAAATAATAATTTAAAATCATTCAGTACCACTCTTTTTTCCAACGGGAAAACTGCTGAAATTACTTATTCATACAGCGGAAGTATTCTCTTCAATGAATTTTGCGACAGACTTGCATATACTTCTCTTATTCTTAATAGCAGCAGTATGGAGAACATGACTTTTTCATATAATCAGAGAGGTCGCATTCAGCTTGAAGTAAAAATCATGGTGCCGTACACCTGTCATGTAAATGATATCTGGAAAGCTGCTGAAATTTCAGTTGACGTTGCAATGGCGTACATGAATAATATCATAATTCTTACGGTAATTGATATCTGTCTTTTCCTGATTTCTTTAATATATCTTTTCTGGTCGGCAGGATATATTCCTAATAAAAAGGGGCCTGTCGCAAGAGGTCTTCATGCAATACCCTTTGATATGACACTTCCTGTAGCAATTCTGTTGTGTGTATGCGGAATTGCATTAATGGATACAAATGATTGGCTGTTTTTTGTATTTGGAGCTCTTATTATTATTGTTTTATTATTTTTCATTGTATATACTCTGACTGTAAGAATAAGAGCACATCGGCTGATTAAAGGATGCCTGACATATAAAATATATGTACTTGTAAAAAGTGCTGTCTCAGTTGTGAATGAAACTACAGGCACGATGCTGAAAACTATTGTTATATGCTTTATATTTATATTGATTACATCATTTGAAGTACTCTTCTTTCTGATTTCGGGCAATGTTGTCTTTTCTGCCATTCTTTTGTTTGCACTGAGGCTTTTTGAGATTCCCGTAATTGTTTTGCTTTTTATAGCACTGATTGCACTTCATAACGGTGCAAAAAATATTTCAAAAGGCGATGTTGATTACAGAATCAGAAATATATTACTCGTTGGACCTCTTAAGAAGCATGCTGATTATCTCAACAGTATTAATGATGCCGTCAACAATGCTGTTGAAGAAAGATTAAAAAGTGAAAGCCTGAAGACAGAACTCATTACGAATGTTTCTCACGACCTTAAAACACCCCTTACCTCCATTGTAAATTATGTTGATCTTCTGAAAAAAGAAAATATAGAAAATGTTAAAGCAAATGAATATATAGAGGTAATTGACCGACAGTCCCAAAGGCTAAAAAAACTTACAATAGATATTGTGGAAGCATCGAAAGCAGCAACGGGAAATATCGATGTTCATTTTGAAATGCTTAATCTCAATGTTATACTTTTGCAGACAAACGGTGAATATATTGAAAGACTTAACGAAAATGAACTTTCGCTTATTTCCGATATCCCTGATAATAATGTATTTGTAAGTGCTGACGGCAGGCTGTTGTGGCGAGTAATTGACAATCTCATGAGCAATATCTGTAAATATTCAATGCCGGGCACAAGAGTTTATCTTGATCTCAGAACAAACGGTTCAAAAGCCGAAATTTCTTTCAGAAACATTTCTAAAGGGAAACTTAACATTTCGCCCGAAGACCTAACTGAGCGTTTTGTAAGAGGAGACACATCAAGAAATACAGAAGGTTCAGGCCTGGGTCTTTCCATTGCAAAAAGTCTTACTGAAACAATGAACGGAGAACTTAATATTTCTATTGACGGTGATTTATTCAAGGTTATCATCAGTTTTGACAGACTATAGCAATAAAAATGCATCTGTAGTTTTGCAGCAGATGCATTTTTAATTATTTTAATGAACAGAATTATAATATTTTATATGAGAAATATTGCAAAAATGCGGTTTATATTTTTGTTTCAGTAGCACAAAAATTTTTAAATTTTTATTTATACTTTTTGTCATATTAACATTGACAAAAAACACCAAAAAGTTATATAACAATTATGTAATTCAGTTGAGCGTTTAACTTAAATTGTTTTATACGTTCGATTGAATTTCTTATTTTTTTACAAGAAATTGTTCATAAATTATTGATTTTATCCCGATTGTGCGATATAATACAATGTATTTATTTTGTAATTTATGATCCCTGACAGGATCTTATGAAAGGAACAATATATTATGGAAAACATCAGATTAGTCGGTACAGTTTCACGTGGCATCCGTTGCCCAATAATCCGTGAGGGAGACGATTTGGCGAAAATCGTTGCTGAAAGCGTAATTGCAGCAGCTGAAAGTGAAGGTTTCAGTCTTCGTGACCGTGATGTAATTTCAATAACTGAATCAATAGTTGCCCGTGCTCAGGGAAATTACGCTTCTGTAGAGGACATTGCAAATGATGTAAGAGAAAAACTCGGCGGTGGCACTATCGGAGTTATATTCCCCATTCTTTCACGAAACCGTTTTGCTATATGTCTCAGAGGTATTGCAAAAGGTGCAAAAAAAGTCGTTCTGATGCTCTCTTATCCTTCTGATGAAGTCGGAAATGAACTTGTAAGTCTTGATAAAATTGACGAAGCAGGTGTTAATCCTTATTCTGATGTACTTACTCTTGAAAAATACAGAGAGCTTTTCGGCTCAAATCTTCATCCCTTTACAGGTGTTGATTATGTTGATTACTATTCAAATCTCATAAAAGAGAGCGGTG
Source organism: Oscillospiraceae bacterium (assembly GCA_015065425.1). GTDB lineage: Bacteria > Bacillota > Clostridia > Oscillospirales > Acutalibacteraceae > RUG806. The sequence continues at coordinate 10,460 of SVQH01000001.1, read as the reverse complement.
CCGAAGTAGAAATTATTTTTGCTAATCAGGCAAAAGCTATTCTTGATTATACCGACTGTGTTCTCACCTGTGACATTCATACAAGAGCAAGAACTAAGAGAATACTCAAAGCTGCAGGAGCAAAAAATGTTGTAGGTCTCGATGATATTATGACCTCACCGGGTACTCGCGGCGGATGCAATGAAAAATACGGTCTTCTCGGTTCCAATAAATCAACAGAAGATTCAATAAAGCTCTTCCCCAGAGAATGTAAGCCTCTTGTTCTTGATATTCAGAAGAGAATCCTTGAAGCAACAGGAAAACATGTTGAAGTAATGGTTTACGGCGACGGTGCATTCAAAGATCCTCAGGGTAAAATTTGGGAACTTGCTGACCCCGTTGTTTCCCCTGCTTTTACAGACGGTCTCATCGGTACACCCAACGAACTTAAACTTAAGTATCTTGCTGACAACGATTTCAAAGACCTTTCAGGCGAAGAACTCAAAGCTGCAATTTCTGCATCAATCAAAGCTAAGGGCGATAATCTTGTTGGTAATATGGCTTCTCAGGGAACAACTCCCAGGCAGCTTACTGACCTTATAGGTTCACTTTGTGACCTCACAAGCGGCTCAGGTGATAAGGGTACTCCCGTTGTTCTCGTACAGGGATATTTTGATAACTATACAAACTGATAAATCATAAAAAAATTTATAAACAGGGAGGATTTTACTATGGATTCTAACAAAAGACCCGATAATATGGTACGCATTACAACAAAAGAGCTCGCTGAAGCATTTATTGATGCGCAGGTCAAAGCAGTCAGAGAACAGGTCGGTGATAAAAAAGTTCTTCTTGCCCTTTCAGGCGGTGTTGATTCTTCTGTTGTTGCTGCTCTTCTTATAAAAGCCATCGGCAAACAGCTCGTATGTGTTCATGTTAATCACGGACTTATGAGAAAAGGCGAAAGTGAAAATGTTATTGAAGTTTTCAAAAACGGACTTGATGCTAATCTCATTTATGTTGATGCTACTGACCGTTTCCTTGACCTTCTTGCAGGTGTCAGCGATCCCGAATCTAAGCGTAAAATTATCGGAGCTGAGTTTATAAATGTATTTGACGAAGAAGCTGCAAAGCTTGACGGTATTTCCTTCCTCGCTCAGGGGACAATTTATCCTGATATACTTGAAAGTATCAAGCAGGCTGAAGGCAAAAAAGCTGTTAAGTCTCACCATAATGTCGGCGGACTTCCCGAAGAAATGGAAATGGAACTTGTTGAACCCATCAAGCTTCTTTTCAAGGACGAAGTAAGAGTTGTCGGCGACGCTCTCGGTCTTCCTCACGGTATGGTTTATCGTCAGCCCTTCCCCGGCCCCGGACTTGGTGTAAGATGTCTCGGTGCAATTACCCGTGACCGTCTGCATGCTTTAAGAGAAGCAGATACTATTCTTCGTGAAGAATTTGAAATATCAGGACTTGCTGGTAAAGTATGGCAGTATTTCGTAGTAGTTCCCGATATGAAGAGTGTCGGTGTTAAAGATGAAAGCCGCTATGAAGGCTGGCCTGCAATCATCCGTGCTGTTAATACAACAGACGCCATGACAGCATCCATAGAGGAACTCCCCTATGCCCTTCTTCATAAAGTTACCTCAAGAATAACATCAGAAGTAGAAGGCATCAACCGCGTCCTCTATGACATCACCCCCAAACCCACAGGAACTATAGAGTGGGAGTGATCCCACAGGTCGAAAAAGCCCAGTCATCACCGGACTTTTTAGGATTTGAGCTATTCGTGGCAACGAAATGGCAACAAAACTTCATTATTCAACAATAAAGAGCTAACTGATTTTGATTAAGTCAGTTAGCTCTTTTTGTTTTTGATGTAAATATTAAGTATTACTGAATACGGTCTCGTCCTTTATAAATTCGTCCCCTGTGGGTTGAAGTTATCTGTTGTCTAATATTCTCTATTTCAAGAATATATTGTTTTTTCGCATCTTCAGATAACACTTCAAGTTGTCCTATAGGTTTGCTCTCTGCAAGAATTGCCAATGTTTCATAGAGTTCAACGAATTCATTATAATTCTTGCGCAATGAACCAAATGCAGTATTACTGAAAAAAGAATTACCAGAAGCTTTATAAACCTCAAACAAATTCTGAGTTAACCCATTAAGTTTTAGTTTTGTGAGTAACACGGCAATTTCTTCGTTACATTGAAATAATATCGGTGCATTTAGGCAGTCCTGCAGATCTCGTGCTAAATCTGAATAAGCTTCCCTAAATGCCTCACTCAAATTGATAAAAGAGCGATTTGCATATCCTTCACCGGGATCGGTATAGTACACCGTTTCATTTGGATATTGGATTGTATCATCATCGTTAATGGTTGCAAAACTTTTGAGTTGCGGAAAAAAGAGATTAATTGTTGAAAATGTCTTTCGCAAATACGGCTGTAAAATGGTTAAAGCTTTTTCTTCTTGGTCTTTTTTGTGTTTTATATCATACACCCGCATAATCCAAGCAATAAAAAACGCAGATGCCAAGCTTGCAAATACGCCGCACATACCAAGAATGAAACCATGCTTTTCTGTACCAACATCCTCTGTAAAGCAAAGGATAAAGAGAATTATGAAAATTATCGTGGTAACTGCTGTTGCTGCAGCAAGAAACTTATTCATCCCATCCCAAACAGTAACGGTGAATTTCTTCTTTTGATTTTTGCCCATAAGCGCTTATTCCTCCGTGTCTGCTTTGAAAGCTTCAACGAGCATATCGCTGAGCGCCTGGGAAGGCACCTTCGCCCAACGTTGAGTGTTGTCAAATTCGGGATAGCGGTAACGCCAACGGTCGTATTCTTCATTTGTGATCTCACCTGCTTTGAGCATGGCAGCAGCCTGTCTCCAAGCACACAGCATTTCGTGAAGCTGTGCGGCATCCTTGTTTTTACGCACATCGACCTTCAAACAGATTTCCCCATCGGCTTCGTCGATATGGAGTCCGTATCTGTCCTCCAAGGTGAACAGCGTGTGCATCAGACCGATATAGGAATCAATGTCCGGTACGGCAAGAGCCTGCGGAGATACGTCAAGAGTATCAGCCAACGCTACAGTCAAATCCGTTTTAGGAGTTCTTGTCCCAGTTTCGTACTGGGCAAGACGAACATCGGCAGACTTCTCCGGGAAGCCCACCTGCATACCAAGATATTTCTGAGTCATACCACGCATATTGCGGAAAAAGTTGATTCTTTCGCCAATAGCCATAATCATTCTCTCCTGTCGTATATGTCTTGTTTTTAACATTATAACATATTTGTTTAGGATAGTCAAGATATCTTAAATAAATTTGTTTAATATTTTTCTGCAAACCTCTTGACATAAACATAAATGTTTAGTATAATAATGGTGAGGCTAAGCAAATAAGCTTAATTTCTAAAAAACGGCATGATAATACTCGCTCGGGCAAATCGGAGGCGACAAGAAAGTATCCGACACGAAATAAGGATTATTATGCCAAAAGCTCAGAGAGCAAAGTCAATGGGAATCTGAATCAATGTTTTCAAAAATTTTTTCTAACCGGTTGAATTTTACCTCTCTGAAATTCCGAATCAGTGAAAGGAGTGATTTACAAAGCAATTCAAAACAACTGAATAACAGCCGCAGGAAACCGTCAGTCAACCGCAGATCAACAATTCACAGGAGGTACGCTTATTGAACGAAAACAACTTTATGAGAGTCGAGGACGTGGCAAAGGAGCTTGGGATCTCTATCTCCCATTCCTACAAAGTCATGCAGCAGCTCAATAAGGAGCTGAAAGCAAAAGGGTATATGACCATCGCAGGAAGGGTCAACCGCAAATATTTTATGGAAAAGTTCTGCTACAGCGGAACGGAAAGGAAGTGATCAAATGGCAGTTTATAAAGAAGAAAAAACAGGCACTTGGCGAGTGATCTACCGTTACACCGATTGGACGGGCGAAAAGAAGCAGACACAGAAGCGTGGTTTTCAGACCAAGCGTGAAGCACAGGCTTGGGAGCGTGAACAGCTCAATAAAGCGAGAGCCGATCTGGATATGACCTTCAAGAGCTTCGTGGAGCAGTACACGGCAGATATGCAGACCCGTATCAAGGAAAACACATGGGCAACCAAGGAGCATATCATCCGTTCCAAGCTGCTGCCGTACTTCGGTAAGCTGAAGATGAGCAACATCACCGCCCAGCAGATCATCACATGGCAAAACGAACTTATGAACTACAAAGACGAAAACGGAAAAGCCCTTTCGCCCGTATATCTCAAAACGATCAACAATCAGCTCAGCGCCATCTTCAATCACGCCGTTAAGTTCTATGGCTTGAAAGAAAATCCCGCCGCTAATGTCGGCAATATGGGCAAGGCGAGAAGCCGTGAAATGCTCTTTTGGACACAAGAAGAATATCAGAAATTCGCCTTTGCGGTGATGGACAAGCCCGTATCCTATTACGCATTTGAAATGCTGTATTGGTGCGGTATCCGTGAGGGCGAGTTGTTAGCCTTGACCGCCGGCGACTTCGATTTTGAGCGTGGTACGGTCACGATCAATAAGTCCTATCAGCGCATTGACGGCAGGGATGTGATTACCGAGCCGAAAACACCGAAAAGCAACCGTGTGATAAAAATGCCCGATTTTCTTATTGAGGAAATCAAGGAGTACCTTGCTAAGATCTACGGTCTGCAAAAGAACGACCGAGTGTTTAATATCACAAAGAATTATTTGCACCGTGAAATGACAAGGGGCGCAGACGAAGCAGGGGTTAAACGTATCCGTATCCACGATCTGCGACACAGCCACATTTCCCTCTTGATTGAAATGGGATATTCGGCGGTGGCGATTGCTGACCGTGTAGGACACGAAAGTATCAATATCACTTATAACTACGCCCATCTGTTCCCGTCCACACAGACGGATATGGCAGACAAGCTCAATAATTTCCGAAAGGAGCCAACACAAAATGTCAGCTAAGAATTTAGATAAACACGACCGCTTCAGATGTATCACTGTAGGGTTTCGGGTATCGCCCGAAGAACACGAAACGATAAACCGTATCATGGCGCTGTCGGGACTCACAAAGCAAGAATATTGTTACCGCAAGTGTACCGACCGTGAAATTATCGTGGAAGGTAATCCGAGAGTGTATAAGGCACTCAAAGTGGAACTCGCCGCCGTGCTTGATGAACTGAAGCGTATCGAAAGCGGCGGCAACGTCAACGGTGACTTGCTTGAAGTCATCGACCAAATCAATAAAACCTTGTATGGATTAAAGGAGTGATCTGAATGACCAATATAATGGAAAAGACTGCCCCGAATGTATCTGTTGGCGCAGATACGGAGCAGCCTTCTCAAAAATCTACTGCAAATATTATAACCACCGAAGATGAAAATTTCAAGAGTTTTGAGGAAATTCAGCGTGAAATGCTTAGGATGATGGACCCATCCTATCTCAAAACCGTATCAATGACCGAACTGTACGACACCGTTTACCAAAGCAAGCCGCCGCTGATTGACGGCTTGCTCTATCCGGGAACGTATATCTTTTCAGGCGCACCCAAGCTCGGCAAAAGTTTTCTGATGGCGCAGTTGGCATATCACGTCAGCACGGGAACGCCGCTATGGAACTATACCGTCCGGAAAGGAACGGCATTATATCTCGCTCTTGAAGATGATTACCGTCGCCTGCAGGAACGCTTGTATCGAATGTTTGGAACGGAGAGTGCAGACAATCTGCATTTCTCTGTTTCGGCAAGTCAGATTGGCAAAGGACTTGATGAACAGTTGCAGGGTTTCGTTACCGAACACCCCGACACCAAACTTATAATCATAGACACGCTTCAAAAGGTGCGTGAGGTCGGCGGTGATAATTACAGTTACGCTAACGATTATGAAATTATTAATCGTATCAAGAAATTTACTGACCGCTACAGCATTTGCGCTTTAATCGTTCACCACACCCGAAAGCAAAATGCCGATGATAAGTTCGATATGATCTCCGGCACGACGGCTTTGCTTGGTGCAGCAGATGGCGGTTTCATTTTGCAAAAGGAAAAGCGTACAAGCAACAATGCCACCCTTGAGGTATCGGGCAGAGATCAACCCGACCAAAAGCTACACCTTGTTCGTAACACCGAAACTCTCTTATGGGAATTGGAGCGAGTGGAAAAGGAACTTTGGAAAGAACCACCCGAACCCTTACTTGAAAAAGTGGCGGCGTTCATTACCGCAGACAATGCTGAGTGGTGCGGTTCACCAACGGAGCTTGTCGTGGTTCTTGGCATTGATATGAAAGCCAACACTCTGTCGATGAAGCTGAATATCAATGCAGGGCGTTTGTTCAATGAGTACGGTATCTGCTACGAGAACAAACGCTGTCACGATGGCCGCAAGGTGCGCCTACACCTTGCAGAGGCGTGACGATGCGTGTCGGTCGTGACGGTGTTATTGGTGGTAGCAAAAACATCGTCACCATCGTCACAGACCGACACGGGAAATTTTAGGCGGGGTGCAGGGTGCCCTTTTCAAAGGGCGGCACTGCTGGGGTGTTGTCCGCAGACAACGGGGCAACGCCCCATAACCCCCTCGGAGAGCGCAATGGCACCTTTTGATAGACGAAGGCTGTCGAAAGTGCTTTTGCGTTACTTTTGACAAAAGTAACAAAACCCGCCGCACGGCGGCGAAGAAAAAGGAAGTGATTATTTGAAAAGAACGATAAGCGGAATGGTCGGGAAAGGCTCGCTCAGGCACAACAATCGTACCTTTCACGCAGGCAACGTTGATCCCGAAAGGTCACACCAAAACATTGCCTACTGTGACGAAAATATCCGTGATGTTTACCACGAATTGTTTGATGAAGCACTTGAAAAATACAATGCCAAGCAAACGAGAGCCGACCGCATGATAGATGATTATTACGAAAAAATACGCTTCGGAAAGCAGGAAAAACCGTTTCACGAAATCATAATGCAGATCGGTGATTGGGAAAATACCGCCGTCGATAGCGACACCGGAAGGCTCGCCACCGAGATACTTGACGAGTATATGAAAGGCTTTGCCGAGCGTAATCCCAACCTCAGAGTGTTCTCGGCGCACCTGCATTTGGATGAAGCAACACCCCACCTGCACATTGACTTTGTACCCTTTATCAAGACCGACGGCAAGCGTGGACTTGAAACAAGAGTATCCCTCAAGCAAGCTTTAAAGGCACAAGGATTTGTTGGCGTTCACAAGAAGGACAGCGAGTGGGCAAGGTGGATACAAGCTGAAAAAGAACAACTCGCCGCCATTATGGAACGGCACGGAATAGAGTGGGAACACAAAGGAATGGAACGTCCGCACCTCGATGTTCTTGATTATAAATTGCAGGAACGTCAACGAGAATTAGCGGAGTTGGATGCGGTTGTCAAAGAGAAAACTGACGAAGCAAATATTCTCGAAAAGCAGATTGAAAATCTCACCGAGAGCGAAAAGGTTATCACAACCATCTCACAAAATTTTGAAAATGAGCCTGAATATCAGTTGCCCGAACCTTCGGCAATGATGTCGGCACGAAGTTATAAAACCAAGTTTGTCGATCCGCTGATAAAGCGATTAAAGGCACTCGTTATTAAAACTTTGAGTCGGTATTTTGAAGCAAGAACCGATTTTGAACGGTGGCGCACCGCCAACCATTCCCTTGCGAGTAGCAACGAAAGATTAAAAAATCGGGTGGCGGCTTTGGAGAATGAAAACGAGTATCTTCGTGAAGATCTGCGTGATTATAAACTGCTCCGAAAAGTATTTGGCAGCAGACAGATTGACAATCTGCTTGAACAAGCAAGAGCAAACAAAGGTAAACGGCGTGATGAACGCTCAAGATAAAATTACAAGGAGGATAACAAAATGAAACAGCATTTCACAGACGAAAGAACGGGTATCAGCTACACCTTGCAGGGAGATTATTATCTGCCCGACCTTGCATTACCCGCCGAAGAACAAGTCGAAATCGGCATTTGGGGACAACGGCACTTGCAGTATATCAAGGCGCACCGCAAAGGTTTTTATACGACCTTGCTTACAAAATGCGAACTGAACAGACACCTTGCCGATGTAAACAAGCAGGCTGAGGATATGTTTTTTCGGCTCGTAAAACAGATGGCAGAGCGTGAGGGCGTGACCGAACAACTCAAAGCAGACAATCAAATGGAGTGGGTTGCTCGGATGAATAACATCCGCAGCAGAGCCACAGAAATCGTAAATCACGATATTATTTACAACTAACCGAAGTACGGCGGCAGGGAGATTAACACCTCTCTGCCGTCTTTTCTTTTCATATCCTAAGATATTGACGAAATGCGCAACTTGTTGTATAATAAAAACATACAACAAGTTGTATATTGGAGGTACTGCGATGAAAAATAATCTTTTTGGAGAAAAAGTCAGCTATGAGAATTTTGCTCCCCCTTTTGTTCTGATTGCCTTAATGAGCCGCTTTGTTAATCGCTACCAGTCGGCGGCAAATGCATTTTTCAAGGAATTAAGCTGGCAACAGATGTTTTTTCTGAATGGTGTTACACTTTTCAAAGAGGCTCCTTCCATAAAAGATATGGCTGATTTTTTAGGTTGCACACATCAAAATGCCAATAAACTATATGCAAAACTCTTGCAGGACGGCTATATTGTTTCGCAGCAAGATGGGAATGATCGTCGTAAGCAAAGAATTTACTTGACGGATAAGGCTTTGAACTTTCTTGCCGACAATAAGGTGGGATCATCGGAAAGTGTAAAAGAAATTTTCAGCGTAGTGTCAGATGATGAAATGGAAATTCTTATTGATGCGATGGCAAAACTGACAGAATCCGTGGGAGAAAAGTGATGATTATTGAAACAGAGCGTCTATTCCTAAGGGAAATGAAAGAAAACGATTTCGATGCACTTTATGAAGTATTGGCTGATGCAGATATTATGCAACACTATCCCTATACTTTTGACGAAAATCGAGTAAGAAACTGGATACAAAGAAATCTAGAACGATATCGCATATTTGGCTTTGGACTGTGGGCAGTATGTTTGAAAGAAACAGGTGAAATGATAGGTGATTGCGGTTTGACCCTGCAGCTCATAGATGGTCAGATCAAGCCTGAAATCGGATATCATATAAGAGCCGATAAACAAAGAAGCGGATACGCCAAAGAAGCGGCAATTGCGGTCAGAGATTGGACGTTTAACAACACACCGTTTCAGAGCGTCTATTCTTACATGAAGTACACCAATGAGCCATCCGTAAAAACGGCGATTTCTTATGGCTGCAAACAAGTTGATGAATATAAAGATGACGAAAATGAAATTACGAAGGTGTTTGCAATTTCAAAAGATCAATGGGCTGATTTAATTAGGCAATTATTGGAGGGTGATTTATGAAAAAGGTATTTCAAGTAATTTGCTGCGCTGCCGGCGCTGGAATGATTGGCTTTTTCGCCAATCAGTTAAATACTGTAATAGGATGCGTGTTTTTCACGCTTGGAGTTGTTTTGCTTGCCGGCTCTATTGTTTTGGCTTCTAAACAAGGTAATAATAAATGATAAACAAATTTAATGAGGTAAAGCGAATGAACAAACGAGTAAGACAATATGTTGGATTGCTCTCGGCGGTCATTGCATATTATCTGATACACGAAGGCGCTCATTTTCTGTACGCCCTATCTATCGGTGCTTTTAAGCAGATTAACTTTATGGGGTTAGGAATGCAAATTGACATATATTCAGAGAAGATGACACAAACACAGCTTGGTGTGTTTTGTTTGCTGGGCTCTGTTATGACTCTGCTGATTGCCTATGTATTGATTGCATTAACAAATAAAATAAGGACAGTTTCCTCCAAAGTATTAAAAGCGTGCTTGTACTACATTACAATTGCAATGTTATTGATAGATCCGCTTTATTTAAGTGTCCTTTGCGGATTTTTTGGTGGCGGTGATATGAACGGTATCAAGCTGCTTGTTCCGGAAGTCGCTGCCCGAATTATATATGGGCTTGTCTTGGTCGTTAATGTTTTTTTGTTTGCGAAAATTGTACTACCGAAATACAAGTTGGCGTTCGCAGACGAAACGCAATGATTTTTGATAAGAAGTCTATAAAAACGTGAGGAGAACAAAATGATAGAAATAACCACTTGGATGAACGGATTTTTGAAGTCCATAAATGAAGCTTTTGGAGGCCGTGTTTGGTTTGTCGGTTTGCAGGGAAGTTATGGCCGTGGTGAGGCAACCGAAACAAGTGATATTGATGTTGTTGTAATACTTGATGAACTGTCAATTACAGATATTCATAAATACAATGCGATGCTAAATACACTGCCTTACAGAGAGTTGATATGCGGCTTTGTTTCGGGCAAGGATGAGATTTTGAATTGGGAGCCTTCCGACCTTTTTCAGTTTTGCAACGATACCACACCAATAAAGGGAAGTCTTGAAGAAGTGTTG
>SVQH01000048.1 GCA_015065425.1 Oscillospiraceae bacterium | reverse complement strand
TGCCGCTTATTATTAAATAATGAAAATTTCGGATAGAAATAAAATCTTATACATAATTTCTTATGCACTTCGTTCTGAGGTACTGTTTTTTTATTAAGAGACAGCGGAACGGAAAACCGATTAAAAATACTTTTATTGTGTTGATTATCAATAGCTGTTTTGATATAATTATACAAAAACAAAAAAAGGAGATGCACCTATGAGTGATAAGGCTATAAAACTCGGTGTTGTGGGACTTGGCAGAGGTACTGCCATAGCAAGAGAGCTTTTTACCATTCCCGGAACAAAGCTTGTTGCCGCATGCGACCATAATCCCGAGATACTTGAAAAAGGATATAAAGAACTGTCAGAGCTTTCAGGCTATGATATCATAAAGCTTTCCGATTATGATGAGCTGCTTAAGTGTGATATCGATGCTGTAATTGTTGCAACGGAGGCAATATATCATGTGCCCGTTGTAAAAAGAGCGATGGATGCGGGAAAGCATGTTTTAAGTGAAATTCCTTCCGTAAACTCCGTTGAAGAGGCAAGAATTCTCAAGGAATGCTGCAACAGCCATCCCGAGCTTATTTACATGGCTGCCGAAAACTGCTGCTTCTGGGCATTTATTGAAACATGGAAGAAAATGCACGAACAGGGACTTTTCGGTGAGATATCCTATGCTGAGGCGGAATATCTTCATGCCATGGATCCCGAAGAATTTGCTCCCGATAATTACCCCCCGGGACACTGGAGAACCATAAACCCCGCAGTAAAATATCTTACTCATGAGCTGGGTCCCCTTCTTTACATAATGAACGATAAATGTGTGAGCGTTTCGGGTATGGAGGCTGATACCATATATAATCCCTATTTCCCTGATATCAAATCAACGGGTGTGGCTCTTATAAAAACAGAAAAGGGAGCGGTTATAAGAATTCTTGTTTCCTTCGGTGCTTATACAAGCTATGACCACAATTTCCGTATATGCGGAACAAAGGGAGCCATTGAAACAGGCAGACTTGAAGTCGTTGATGATGCATATTCTTATGCAAATCTGCAGTCTATCCCCGGCACTTTCTCAAAGAAAATTGAAATTCCCGTAAACTCTGCCTATGAAGGTGAGAGTAAGGAAGGTCACGGCGGTGCAGATCATAAAATGGTGGAAGAATTCATCCGTTGTCTTAAAACAGGTGAAAAGCCCGTGCTTGATGTTGATTTTGCAATCAATATGTCCCTTCCCGGAGTTCTCGCCCACGAATCCGCAGTAAACGGCGGAACGGCAATAGAAATTCCGAGATTTTAATGAATAAAAGCCATCCGTACACAAAATGCGGATGGCTTTTTCGTAAAAGTTATATTAATTATGATTTAGTACGATTTGTTTCCGAGCTTTAAGTGAAGACTCCCGAATTATTCTGCAAAGCTTATCACGAGCTCTTTGATATCAAGTCCGTTATCGGTGGGATACCATGACTTGCCGAGGGTCATTTCGTTCTCCTTTGCCTCTACATTTACTTCAAGAAGATTTTTACAGTTGAAAAATGCATATTCACCAATTTCTTCTACTGTTGAGGGAATGGTGATTTTTTTTATCTGCTGACAGTAACCGAAGGCATCCTTTCCGATAAATTCAAGACCTTCGGGGAGAAGAATTTCATCGATATTACAGCGGAAAAATGCCTTTTCTTCAATGGATTCAAGAGTTGAAGGAAGGCTTATTTTTCTCAGTTCCGAGCACTTGTAAAATGCCTTGGTGCGGATAACCTCTACTCCTTCGGGAACATCATAGGAAATGCCCTTCTCTGTTTTTCCGTCAGGTGTACTCATATCTTCAAGTCCTCTTGCATGAGGATAGAAAAGAAGTGTTTTCATGTCCTTTGTGTAAAGCACCCCGTCAATATCGGTGAAAAAGGGATTTGCATCATCCACTTCAAATGCAGTGACTTTTCTGTTGTTTTCAAATGCCCACAGAGAAATTTCCTCTACATTTTTTCCTATTGTGATTTTTGTAACATGTTCAAGATTGACTGCGGCAAAATCCGCTATTTTTGTGACGGGTACCCCTTCATGCTCGTCGGGGATGACGATTTCCGGAAGCGTGGAATTGTCGGGGACTTTAATTACCGTCAGTTTTCCGTTCTCTGTTTTATATTCAATACTGAGACTGCCCGACAAAAGCTCTCCTGCTTCGCAGGAAGAAAACGTAATGAGACACATAATAAGAGAAATAGTCAATGCCAATGCTTTTTTCATACGGACACCTCCTGAGACTTATTCTGACTTTCAGCCTTTTCAAGTCTTTCCTTAAGCTCTTTTACACACATATCATGCTTTTCTTTTGTAAGGTCATAGAAGAAATACGGAACGGTGAAAAGGATGATACCTGCAATGGTACACCATGTATAAATATTGAACACATTGTTGAGTATTGCACTGTCATACAGTACATCCCAGTCTGAAGTAAAGCCCGTAAGTTCAATGAGCCACGGAACTATATATCCGATACCCATGTTTATGGGATTGAGGAACCAGTTGAAAATGCCTGAAAGAGAGTCAGAACGCTCTCCGTATTTCCAGTGGTGATAATTCTGTATATCGCCGCCGAGTCCCGTTGTGATTCCCGTTTCAACAGGCTGTATGGTATTGCGAAGGAACATGGCAGCCATGAAAAGAACTATGCTTTCGGTTTTTACCGCAAGAAGGGCACCGAAAACCGTAAGAAGGCTTATACCCTTGAAAACTATGAGTATATCTCTCTTCTGAAAACGCTTTGTAAGTATGGGGCACAGAAGATTACCTGCCGTCATGCCGACCACCACGATGTTTGCGGCAATACCCGAAAACCATTCCATACGAAGGGAATATATAAACCACCATGAAAGAAGCGTACCCGTAAGCCACTGCCACTGACCTATTACATTCGATACATTTACAATCCAGAGATATTTATTTTTGAGTGCATGTTTTGCACCTTCAAAGAATTTTACCTTTTTTCTTGTTTCAATGTTTTCTTCAATTACTCTTTCCTTGCAAAACAGTGCAAACATTGATACGAGAGCACCGATAATTGCGAAAACGGGAATGAAAACACGGTAAGTTGTGATATTGAGATATCCGCCCGTACTTGCAATGAGTATCGGGAAAAACATATTTATAATGGAAGGGAAAAGCCCCGTGATTATGGGAACTATGGAATGAAGCTTCTGTCTTTCCTGAGAATTCGGTGTCATGAAAGCTACCATACCGTTTACACCGATGAAATTATTATAGAAATAATTCATAAGAGTAAATGCAAAATGCAGCATTATGAGTTTTCCCGAGTATGAAAGTCCGTCTGTGGGAAGATACGGTATTACAGATACGATAATTGCAGACGGAAGGGAACATGCAATGATAAACGGCTTCAGTCTTCCGTATTTTGCACAGAATACCCTTCTGATAAACCATGTAAAATATCCCGTGATTCCACCGATAAAGAGAATGTTTCCCACAATCTGAGGAAGCCCCATCATAACAGCCTCAAAGGTGTTTTCGGGAATAAGATAACACAGAAGTCCGAGAAGTATCTGACCTGCATAAGAAACATGTGCAAATATTTTCATTCCCTTACTGAGTCTGCCGTGGTTTTCATATATCAGCATGCTTACGGGGTTTGTAAACATCAGCACATATCCGATAATTGTCGAAACGAGATTGACAAGATAAAAGTCCATTGCGGCAATACTCATAACGGAACCGCAGAAATATGATGCGGAAAAGGTCATCAGATTTCCTGCTGTGGCATAAATATATGTACCTGCCTGAGATGCGGTATAAGCTGCCATCTCCTTCAATGTGAGATATTCTCCCTCACCCGGAGTATTCCAGTGTGTTTTTATATAGGCGGGTGCAGCTTTTACTTTTCCTGTAAGTTCTGAAATATTCAACATTATCATCCCTTTCTTTGTTTTATTATATAATTATAATTTAATTAAATAAAGCAAATTTGATGAATAAAAAATATTTGTGGAATTTACACAGACAAAAAACTGTTTTTCTGTAAATTATTCTAAATGACTTATGCGTTTTTCAGTGATAAAATCTGAAACAGGAGGTGCTTTATCATGAAAAAATATCTTTTACCCGAAAACGGGACTTTTTACAAAGCAAATCTTCACTGTCACTCTACTTTCTCTGACGGAAAATGGACACCTGAGGAAATTAAGGAAAAATATATGCGTCACGGCTATTCCGTTGTTGCATTTACCGACCACCGTACACTTTATTCACAAGCTCATCTGACAGATGAAAACTTTCTCTCACTTGACGGCTATGAAATTGATGTTTCGGAAACACTCGACACGGGCAGAGGCTATAAAAAGACCTGCCATTTCTGCCTTATTGCAAAAAAGCAGGGCACAGCTCAGCCCGATTTCGGTGACGAGGACACTTATACCCCCGAAAATATTTCAAGAATCATGAGAAGTGCAAGGGAAAAGGGCTTTTTTGTCACATACAACCACCCGAACTGGTCACTTGAGGATTTTTCGGATTATATAAACTATCACGGTATGGATGCCATGGAAATTGCAAACTACGGTTGTATTGCCGTGGGATATCAGGACTATGCTCCCATGGTCTACGACGAAATGCTGCGTTACGGCAAAAAAATATTCTGTGTTGCCACAGATGATAACCACAACAGATTTGACGAGGACTCACTTTACTGCGATTCCTTCGGCGGCTTTACGGTAATCAAAGCAGACTCCCTTTCTTACGAAAATATCATCCGGGCACTTGAAAAAGGAAATTTCTATGCTTCTCAGGGTCCCGAAATAAAGGAATTATGGTATGAAGACGGAATAATTCACATAAAGACCTCTCCCGTGAAAAAAATAGACTTCGTTTTCGGCTCAAGACGGGCAAAAACGGTCATAGCGGAAAATGACGGTTTTCTTGAAGAAGCCGAATGCGAAGTTCCTGAAAATTCAATTTATGTAAGAGTGTCGGCAAAAGACGAAAAAGGCCTCCCTGCCGACACAAATGCGTATTTTACAGAAAATCTTAAATAATTATTTAGATGTTATACTGCCGGGACTGTTACGGTTTCGCTTTTTTCATTGTTCTCGAAGATGAAGGTCCAGGTTCCCGTTACGGAGTCGAAGGTGGGCATTACTTGTTTCAGTTCCCCCTCTGAGGATTTTTGTGCAATTTCCCGTGCATGACCTTCAAAAAGTATATTTTTTGCAATTTTAATTGTATCAAGTATTTCCATAGCTTCTTCGCCGTACAAGTTCCACCATACCCCGTCCGTGTTGTTGTATATCACATATTTTCCCGGGGTATCCTTGAATACGATGTAATCCCATGTGGGGTTGCCGTCATATATTCCCTTTGATGCCTTATAATCGGAAATGCTGATATCTTCGGTTTTAAGTCCCGTTCCGCATACACCGAAAGCGGTATTGAATTCTATTGACAGTGTGTTTTCGGGAGAAGACTTGTGATAGAGTGTTATACCGAATATGGGGGAATTCTTTTCGCCCTCGTTTATTTCATATCCCCAGTTTTCGGGAACGGCAAGAGAGATGTTTGCATATCCTTTTTCTGCTTCTGCCATTTCATATTTTTTCATTGCATCCTGTCCGTCAATAAAAAGACGGATATTTTTTTCTTTAAGGTCTTCCTTTGAAAGGCTTATCAGTATGTGATGATATGCCATGTCGCAGGTGCCGACTTCAGGCACTTCTCTTGTGATATATACGGATATTTCATTTTCTCCGTCAGTAAGTACTTTTTCTGCCGAATGTGTTACGCTGCCGCTTCCTTCTTCAAGAAGAATGATAATGACAGATTTTTCAGCGAAAAAGTCTTTGTCATATTTTTCGGTTTTTTCGGAAAAACTCTCATTCAGTCCGTATTTTTCCGTATTATCCCTTATATACAGCTCCAGTTCTTCTGCGGAATTTATCGCCGTAAGTACGGGAAAAGAGGGTACTTCTTCCGAGGGAAGCCCTGTTCTGATGTATTCTGCTGAGAATGTACATTTTTCTGAGGTGTCGGTGATTTCCTCTTTTTGTATCCATCCCAGTTCTCTGAGTGAATTAACGACATCTTCGGGGATTTCGTTTTCATTATTTTCCCCGATACGGATTGCTTTATATACACCCGTTGAGGCAGGATAGCTTTCATTTATTCCCGTGTGAAAAACAAGCAGACGGTCTCCGGTGGAATAGTCCGAAAAGCTGTCCTTGTCTTCTGACAGGTCGGAAAGATTCACGGGTGTATTGCCTTTTATAAGAAAGCATGAACCGTTCTGCGTCACCAGACATACTCCCGTGCTTATGCCGATATGCTCAACCTTAAGTATAACAAAGCCTGAAACAAGTCCTGTAAGAAAAACACCTGCAATAACGGCGGCTATTATAATATTTCTTTTTTTCATAACTTTTACCTCCCGAAAAGCTCCTTCTGTATATTAGACGCAAAAAACATGTAATTTGTTGCACGGAAAAAGCATTTTTTTGAAATTTTAGCCATTTTTGTGTTTGACAAGGTTTTTATATAATGGTATTATGAATTTACAAATAAAAACAGAAAGGAAAATGCTTTATGCTCAATATTTTTTTCAGAGTCATAGCAGGTATCGCATCCCTGTTTATGATGCTTTACGGTGTTATCGGAGGACTTAATCATTTTGATACCATTCCGAAATATGAAGACAATGTTGCTTCTTTTGAGCCTTATGAAAATACCATCGAAACAGCAATACCCCAGACGGATATTTATGATATGATAGAGGAACACTTCAAAAGTGAACTTCCTGCAGGAAAGAGTGTAAAAAAAGCCATCGTTTTAGGTTATGACGGCTGCAGAGCCGATGCCCTCACTCTTTGTGAGGAAGGCGGTGCCGTGCACAAGCTTATTATAAACGGCGGTAAGGCTTATGTTGCCTATTGCGGCGGCGTGAATTATCCCATGTTCAATACTCAGGCTACTTCAACTGCTCCCGGCTGGGCATCCATTCTTACGGGAGAATGGGCAGATGTTCACGGTATTACGGACAATGACATCACAAAGTCCACAGATACGCTCACTCTTCTTACATCTCTTGTAGAAGACGGATATGCAAACGACTCAGCCTTCTATGTTTCATGGAACGGTCATTTCAATTCCGAAAATGCCACATATAATCTTGAAAAGGCATATTGCGAGGAAAAGGGACTTGATGTTCTTTTCTCCGATGCAGAGGATGACCACGGAACAGTTGCAAATACTCTCAGTGATGTAAAGAGTGCTGATTGCTCGGATTTCATTTTTACCATTCTTGAGCATACGGACCACGCAGGTCACGGCACGGGCTTTGATATAGAAAACCCCGATTATATAAGTGAATTTGCCGCTGCAGAGGCAGAAGCCGCCGAAATAATCGATGCCATTGAAAACAGACCCGATTATGCTGCTGAGGACTGGCTTATTATCATCACATCCGATCACGGCGGATTCAACACAGGTCACGGTGCATTTACAATTCAGGAGAGAATGACCTTCTGTGTTGTAAAATAAGCTTTTATGTGAATAACCGAATATAATTTTACAGGTGTCAGCTTTTGTGCCGACACCTGTTTTTATCTTTGGAAATCATTTGCAATTCTTCTCTTTTACGGCTGTTATAATAAAGCCATAACAAGCAGAAAAGGAGAAGTTAAAAATGACAGGAATTTTAGTTTATGCAGCAAAAAATCTTATTACTTACACAAATACAAGTGCCGATCTCGTAGCAAAAACGGTTATCCGTTATGCCTTATGTGCAAGTGTCGCATCATTGACGGCAGGTGCAATTACAGGCGGTTCTCTTGCAGCAAGTGTCGTACTTACAGGCTTTGTCTGGGCTCTTTACAGAAAGCTTACAAAGCTTCTTGATATACCTTTCAGTAAGCATTTTCTCAGAACGGTTGCCATGGCAATACTTGCGGACATTTCAGGAACGGTAGCATCCTATGCTGCAGCATTCGCAATATCTTTTCTACCGGTGTTCGGTAATGTTGCCTCCTCTGTCATCTGCAGTGTGACCTCCTTTATAGCAGTATATGTGGCAGGATATGTTTTTATCAAAACCCTTGCTTTCATTTGTCATAAGGATACTGATTTCAGTTCTCTCAGTGCTGAGGACTTCAGAAATGAAGCTGAAAATGCAACGGGAGAAAAAGAAATAAAGGAAGTTATAAAAGAGGCAAAAAAGGTTTATAAGCAGGTAAAAGATGATGATGAGTACAAGGATTTTTCCGACATAAAGGAAGAAATGGCAGGGGTACAAGCATAACCGTATTTTATACCGATAAGAAGTATATTTTATCAGTGTTCAGGTGATAAGTAAATATTGCAGGTGCAGTTTCTTGATTTCCACCGATTTGAAAAAACTGCGTGTATCCTTACTTTTTCACCTGAAAGTCCTTCCGGAAGCTTTAAGAAGAAGGTGTTGTTCTTGTCTGAATCAAGAACTCTGTGTTCCCACTGATTTGCCTTATATTCGGGAGCTCTTTCGGGGAAGCCGAAAAACCTTCCGTTTATTTCTGCAACGCAGTAAACACATTCTGTTCCGTGTTCACCTTCCACGGCCACCGTAAGACGGGGAAGACCCTTATAATCGGGAAGAATGAATTCTCCCGAATGGACAGCACCGGTTTTTCTGTAACGGTAGTGAGCCTGCATATTATTTGCTTTCGGAGAGGACAGAGCGATTTCTTTGCCGTCTTTAATAAGTCTTACTGCATATATTCTGTCAGTGGGCTTTGCAATACGCAGATATCGTATTTTATCATTGACGGTATAAGAGGATACCATTTTCTTTCCGCAAAGCTTATACGTGGTGTGAACTGTGAAACGGATTACCTCTTGGGTATACTTTTCCTTTTCGGAAATAATAACATTTTCCGAGGTTTTCCAGTTTTTAAGGTCTGTTGAATACTCTGCCTTCATGGGAACGGATTGTATCTCCACCTCTCTTGTGGGGATATCAGCCGCAAAGTATTCTATTTCAACGCTGTCACAGTCAAAGTCTTTTCCGAAATCGGCTCTCAGACAGCCGCCGTTTATTCTTAGGTCATTATCGCAGTAGGTTTTTGACTGTGAATCAAAGAAGGTATCATCTTTACCGTCAAACATATTTTCTGCTTCAAGTCCTCTGAGTTTATAGTATTTCTGTCCGAAAAATGCATCCCTTGCGGCTTTAACCTCAGGTATTGCGGTTTCTCCCGAACGGAGAAGGCTTCTCTTTTCAAGACAGTCATTGTTTATGGCAAACATGGCTGTTTCATAAAGGAATTCGCCGTCAGAGGGTTTTTCTTCTTTTGTTTCAAGACTTCCGAGCTTTACGGGGGCTTTTTCCTTTATGTCTGTTTTTTCACCCTTCATAAAGAAAGCTTCAATGCCGTTTTTTCTGAGCATGATGTCATTTCCTTCACAGTAAAGTATCTTTACTTCCTCGGGAGATGAGTCAGGCTTTTCTTTTATTATTTCATATTCGCAGCCTGTGAGCATGGCTTCGGCTTTATCACTTACAGAGACTTCAATGAGCGTTGCTCTGAAGGGCATAAGTCCGATTTCTACCGTGTCCCCGACACTGAAAACACCTAAATGCTTTTCGTAAGGATGATGGAGATTTACCTCCAGTTTTTTGTCGGTTTTTATTCCGATTTCTTCACCTATTTTTATTTTAACGGTCTTCTTTTCCCAGCTGTTGTTGCCTGTGGAAATAAATCTTTTTGTATCACTGCCTCTTGAACAGGCATTTTCACCGTAGTATTCGGGTAAAAGCATTCCGTTTACGAGAATTTCCGAGTTTCTGCGGTGAAGATTATATACACGGGCAAATTTCGGCAATTC
Source organism: Oscillospiraceae bacterium (assembly GCA_015065425.1). Lineage (GTDB taxonomy): Bacteria > Bacillota > Clostridia > Oscillospirales > Acutalibacteraceae > RUG806. The sequence continues at coordinate 5,251 of SVQH01000048.1, read as the reverse complement.
GTCGTCACGCATGAGCCAGGGATTTCCGTAAGTCTCGGGTGCTAAGATAAGAGAACGGTTGAATGCCTGATATATCAGCTCATCCTCAAAATAATCTATACACGACGAAATGCATACACCGTGGTCTTCTGCCAGTCTTTCAAGATTATCCGTATGACCTCTTTCAAACATAAAACCTCTGTGGTGCATACAGGTATTGTTATTTCCCGACAGAACATCAACATAAGTTTCGTTGCCGTTCCATAAATATGTAGTGATGTGCTTTTCGGCTTCAAACAGATTCAGTCTGTGATTGAGAACTATAAGGTCGGGTGAATATTTTCTGCACTCACGGAGCATTTCGGCAAAAAGACCTGCTTTTTCGGGTCTGAGATGACCGCAGACCCCGTCTAACTTGAACAGTGCAAAATTATGGTCACGGCAGAGATGTACGAAAAATTCAAATCTTTCCTTTTCGGTCTTTTCATCATCTCCGAAGCCGTCGGGACTGCCCCAGAGTCCCATTCTTATTCCCGCTTCCTTTGCTTTTTCAACAACCCTGTTGTATTCATTCGGGTACTGTGTACGGAATTTCTCTCCGTCCTTGTTGCCGTAGCCTTCACTGGCTCCGTCAAAATTTCCCGCGTCCCATGCGTATATTTTTATCTCCATTCCGAAGGTGTCTTTAAGATATCTGAAAAAATCAAGGTTTATAAGAGTATGCTTCTCAGTGGAGCCTTCATTGGTATTGTTTATCCATGAAAAATACTGCGGTACGGAAGGAGTAAGATTATCCGCACCTGCATCCTTTGCATTTTTTGTCATGATTAGCCTCCTTTATACGGTTTACATTAAATATATAATTTTATGCACTGAAAAACAAGAAGAAAATTAAAAACGTAACAATTATTAAGTAATTATTACAAAATAGAAATAATTATTTATTTTTCATTTTTGAAGGTGTATAATCTGCAATCGATTAAGGGAAAAATCTATATATTGGAATGAGGTCGTTATGCTTAAACTCAAAAATCGTTTTGTATATGAATTTTCCGAAATGCGAAAAGAACTTCACCTTGCAGAATATATCTCCTGGTGGATATTGAGAATCTGTATGATAGTGACTGCCGTAGTCTTTTCATTTAACGGTGAGGCAGTCTATGCAAGAAACCTTATTTTACTCAATACACTTGCCACATTCACAATACCCATACTGAGATTTATTTCTTCAAGAAAAATATTCACATCAAAAATTACATACCGTTGCCAGACTTATATAGACATATTCATACTTATGGGCTCTTTCCTCGGTCACGGACTTAAGTTTCTGGGTGAAATACATGAGTACGACAAGTTTATGCACTTTCTTGCAGGCGGTGTCATAGTTTTTCTCGGTGCAGAGGTACTGAAGGCATTCAAGGGTTATGAAATAATTCCCCCGGGAATAAAGACCTTCTGCGGTGTGGGCTTCTCATTTATAATAATAGTTGCATGGGAGCTTATGGAGTTTTTTGCCGATTGGTTTATTACAGACTCCAACAATCAGGGATATTATATAGTGCCCGATGAAAGTATGCTTTTTGTCAAGATTTTCGGAATGGGTAAAAATGTTGCCGATCAGGCACCCGTATTTGATACAAATGCGGATATGTTTTATGCAGTGGTGGGTTGTATCATTTTTACTGTTCTGCTTTTCGTTTATCTTCACAGAAAAGAGCAAAAGCGTGCAGTAAAAGAAGAAACAGCAAAAGAAACAATACGTGTATAAAACAGAATAAAGGGACTGTAAAAAACTAACCCCATAAAAATGCAGGCATAAGACTACCGTAAAAGTAGTTTTATGCCCGTTTTTTTACTGTCTGTTTTCTCTTGCCAGTTTATATATCAGCTCATAGGCATATATAAGGTCTTCTGCCAAGCAGTGTTTCTGCACGAAATGAGAAGTACAGCATATCCACCTTTTACCCTTGAGAAGAGAAAAAACTCTCCTGATTTCCCGGCTGAGTTCGTCCTTTTTCATTATTCCGAGGGCAGACTGAACACATATTCCGCCCATGAGAGCAAAATCGTTACTGTAATTGTTGAGATACAGCTCCAGAGGCATATCTGCATTTTCCTGCCACGGATGCAGAACATCGAAGCCGATATCACGCACTCCCTTAAGAACCTTTTTTATACAGCCGTCAGAATGAAGACTTGCAAATATTCCTTTGCTGTGTATATGTTCCACGATTTCTTTCATCGGGGGATATATGGCATCATTCCAGAATAGGGGACTGAAAAGCATATCCTTCTGTGAACCCCAGTCATCGGACAGGTGTATCATATCCGCACCGAGGGAAATACACTTATCCGCAAAACGCATTGTCCACTGTGCCTGACGTCTGTAAAGCTCTTTTAGCTCTTCGGGATAAAGTGCAGTATAAAGAAGATGGTCTTCTATGCCGAAAACCGTGTTGAAATGCTCGAAAAGACCCGGTGTCTGCATATAGCAGAATCGTTCTCTCTTTTTATGGTGAGCTATCTCCCTTTTTACATCTGCAAAATCCTTTTCATCATCGGGAACGGTAAAAATATCATAATCGAGAAGCACATCGGGAGTGAGTTCTTCATGCTCGCTTCTTATTCTGTCAAAGGTGTCCCCGTCAAAAGACCACGGACCTCCGAAAATATGAGCCGCATCAAATTCAAATCTGTCTTCAAACGCACTGACACTGCCGAAATGTTCAGTTATTTCATCCGTAAGATTTTCTTTTACCCACCCGTATATGGGCTGACGGTCTGTTTCTTTCCCGAGAATAGTATTTCTTACTCTTTCAGTGCTGTTCATACATTACATCTCCTTAAAGACAAATTAAAACAGATTATAAATATATGGTAATATATTTTCGCAGACTTTTCAATAAAAAAACAACAAGACACACAAACGAATAGAGCCCTTATATTAAAAAAACCTTTAATTTATTGGCAATATGTGATAAAATAATTTTTATAAGAAATTTCGGGAGGAAATATGATGAAAAAATTTTTGAGCATTATGCTTGCAGTAATCTCTCTTTTTCTGATTCCGTGTCAGGTTATTGCTGTTGACGGAACTGAAAATGACGGGGAGTATGAATTGCTGCCGCCTGTGGTGACAGAGTCGACTGAAATCAGGACAAGAAAACAGGTTGACGGTCTTCGTATGTATGTTGACGAGGAAAACCCTTTGTTTATGATGAGAAACTGTCCCAACTGGGGATGTCCTTCAACGGGTGAGGCTTATGCCGAGCTTGCAATAAAGACATATTATGCTTTGCCTGAGGATATGAGAAACTTTACTGTTATTTACATTGATGAAGGCACAACATATTTTACGCCGCAGGAGCAGATTGATTTCTGGGATGATTTACTTACAATCACCGATGAATATAATGTTCCCGTTGTGCTTCAGTCTGAGTGCTACAGCACAAACAAAAAGCGTGACCCCTTTACCGTGGAGGAGCTTTCCGCACTTTTCAAAGAGCACGAAACTCTTATCGGTTTTGTTCAGGTTGAGCTTTCAACAAACGGTGTCACAAACGAAAAACTTGCTTACGAGGGAGTTACGGAGGATAACGGTGTCAACAAAAACATTCTTGCAAGAATGAAGTCCTGTGTAAAGGCTTGTGCAGAAAACGGCGGACTTTTCATCTGGCAGGATATGGAGTATATTTACTGGAAAAAGACCTGTTATGTAAACTTCCTTCTTCAGGATAAAGAGCTTTATGACTTGCTGAAAGAGAACAGCGAAAATGTTATCATTATGGACAAGCACAACGGTCACGGAAGACATTTTTCAAGCCAGTCAAACATTCTCGGCTGTTGGCTTGACGGAGTGTGCGGAAACTGGGGCGTAAACCTTGAAAATTTCCTGTGGTACGAGGAAGGTTTCCTTGAATATGACGATGTGGGTGTCGCTCCCAATGAACCTGAGTTTTATTATACGGCAAAATATCCTCCCGCTCTTTACGGTATTGATATGATTGCCGATATGGTTGCAGGTGCAACGGTCTATTCCATTGAAGGCACTATAGGCAGAGGCGGTATTTTTCAGTATATAAACGGTGAAGTATGTTTTTCACCCACCGCATCCGAAATACTTTATCCCTTCTATCAGATGATTCTGAACGGCTCTGTTCCGAATAAAGAACAGGTCAAGGAGAAAATTAAGGTTGCTTTCAAGATGAACATCCCCGCAACTTATGCTTTAAGAGGTAACGAAGCACACATTCTTCAGGGACTTTACAGCGATTCCTTTTCACTTTATCAGGAACTCATTGATTTTAAGAATCCGTTTTTCGACTGCACAAAGGACTGGGTACCCTCAACAGGCAGATATTATGTTATTCCCATCTTGCCCATTCATTCAGATGCCGATGAAGTTCTGCCCGACAGTTTTATAATCAATGACCTTAATTATTGGTTCAGATTTTTCTTCATAAACCCCATCAAAAAAGCCTTTTTTGATAAAAAATATGAAGAGACTTACACAGGGGACGGAGTTCTTTTTGATATAAATGATTATATCTATGTTTTCAACAGCAACGAAAACAAAACCATTGACAGTGAACAGAGTGTAAATTACACTCTTCCCGACAGCGGTATTAAGCTTAACACCACATTTGTGGCACATACTTATGCAATTTTCAAGGAAGACGGGGAAAAGCTTAATATTGAAATGTGTAACCTGAGACTTGATTCCGATAAGATATGTGCAGGTCTTGAAAGCGAAGACCAGTTCCTGACAGAGTATATTTTCGGAGGAAAACGAAGCGACCCCAAAAATTTCAGAACTTCCGTAATTGAGCTCTCAGGCTACGAAACCGAACCCTCAGTCACAGCTACGGGCACAAATAATGCAAAACTGAAAACCGAATGGAATGAAAACACCAAAACTCTGACTCTCACAATAATTTCCAACGGCGAAGTAAGAATTGCGGTTGAATAAAAGCGAATAAGCCTGAACCCATAACCAAAACAGCAGGAAATAAAGATATATAAAAAAATCAAGGGAACAAATTGTACTTTTCACAGTCAGTTTGTTCCCTGATATAATTTTGACAGCAATAATAAAACCGTATTTGCAGAAAATATTATCGTCAAAAGCACAAGTGCAATCTTTGCACTTGTTAATAAGCAAAATCCGAGCCCAACGGGTTCGGATTTGCGTGTAATGGTGGAGGCGAGGGGAGTCGAACCCCTGTCCGAAAAAATCGCCTCACGACTTTCTACGAGCGTAGTTGCTTGTTTT
>SVQH01000047.1 GCA_015065425.1 Oscillospiraceae bacterium | reverse complement strand
TTGTGAACGGTGATTTTTTTATGTTATTTTGCAGAGTTCTTTTTCTTATCCATAAAGAATACACCTGCAAGCATTATGGCGGCGAAAACTATGAGATAGAAAAGAACGGGACAGCTGAATTCTCCGTTTTCAGCGGCAGCAAGATAGGGTTTTATACCGTGGGCATATATTGCCATTCCTACCATTGCGGCAGAGCCAATAATTGCAAAAGCGGGGAGAACGAATCTTTTTACGGGAGAGACATCCTTTGCCTTTTTCATGAATGAAATGAAAATCGGAATGTAGAATGCATAAGTGGTGACAATGGGAAGCTCAGAAGAGTCAAAGCTGAAAACTCCGAACCAGGGTTTACCTGCAAAAAGATTTGCACCGAAGAAGTATACAAGCCAGAAAGCAACAAGAAGGGCTGCAACAACGGCAGAGTTTACGGGCATATTTGTCTCTTTGTCAACCTGACTGAAAATTTTAGGTCTGGGACCGTAGCCTCTTACGGAAATTGAATAAAGACCTCTTGTACAGCCGAGCATAAGACCGTTGAGTGTACCCATACAGGAAATTGCAACAAAGAGATTGAGAATGTTGCCGAGAGTATCGCCGAAGACATTTGTAAATGCAACATTTGCACCGATTTTAATGAGACTGTCTGTATCCGCACCGCCGGAAACACCGATAAAGTAGAAAATATAAACAGCAATAATAACAATACCGCCGGTAATTAGTGCGATGGGAAGATTCTTCTTTGAGTTTTTAAGCTCTGCGTTGATGGATGTAGCAATTATCCAGCCTTCATAAGCAAATGCAGTTGCAACAACAGCAGGGAAGAGAAGATCCCAGGACTGAACATCCTGTGAAAAGTTTGCCTGAAGAACAGACTGTGAAGCTGTTTCGCTTACGGGATGAGTAAAACCGTAAATGGTTCCGATAACAGCCATAAGAAGAAGGGGGATAAGCTTTATAACAGTTGTGGAAACCTGAACCTTACCTGCAATCTTGGGGGAGAGTGCATTGATGGCAAAACTGAGGACAAGGAAAAATCCTGCAAGAACAAAGCACTCGGGACCGAAAACAGCACCGCCTTCATCTACGGAAATGTACATTGTAAAATCAGGGTTAGCCGAACAGATGAAAGTGAGAAGATATCTTGCACTCAGCCATGCGAGCACAGATGTCATTGTGGGATAATACAGGAATGTCATAAACCAACCGACAAAATAGCCGTATTTGCTGCCTATGGTCATTTCTGCATAGTCTACGACACCGTTGACTTTTTCATATTTTTGGGCAAGTACGGAAAATGCAAGAATGCAGCTGAGCATTATTACACCGCCGATTATCCAGGCAAGGATACCCTGAAGCATGTTTCCGCCCGTTGTTTCAAGAATGTTCTGTGCTTTGAAGAAAACACCTGAACCGATTACTATGCCGACTACCATGCATATTGCGGTAAAAAGACCGTATCTTTTTTTCAGTTCACTCATAAATTACCTCTCTGTATTTTTTGTGAATTAAAAGCTGTTGTCATATTACTCTTTTTTCAGAAGCTCTCTGATTTCAAGAAGAACGGAAAGCTCTGTTTCTTTTACTTCTTCTGCTGCTTCTTCTTTTATTTCTTCTTCCTTTTTCTTCATGTCTTCAAATTTCTTTCTGGCATTCATTGCAATGCGAAGAACAAGGAATATGGAAAGTGCGATGATGATAAAGTCAATTATCGTCTGAAGGAAAGCACCGTATGTTATTGCAAGCTCGGGTGTAACCACTTCGCCGGCTTCTATGACAGCTTCGGCAAGAACGATTTTTAAATCAACAAGTGAAATGTTGCCTGTAAGAAGTCCGATGAGGGGTGTGATAATGTCATTTACAAGAGATGTGACTATTTTACCGAATGCACCGCCGACTACAACACCTACTGCCATGTCGACAATGTTTCCTTTAAGGGCAAATGCCTTGAAGTCGCTCAAAAATTTTTTCATGAGTATTCTCCTTTTTTCAGCAATATTTTAACAAAAAAAAGTATATCATAATAAAAAATGAAACACAATAGTTTTTTAATCGTTTATATTGCAGGGAATTCATAAAAATGCTAAAATAGTAAAAAATATGCTGACGGAGGATTTCGGTTTGATTAAAAAATTGACGGCAATATTGCTGATAACTTTATTTGTTTTTACTTTGTTTGCCTGTAAAGGACAGGACGAGGATATAAGTACTTCCGATATGCAGAGCACATCTGAGGAGACGACACTCGGTGAAGAGCTGACCACGGATGAAAACAGCGTTCCTGTTTCCGGAAATGCTCAGCCGATAAAGTTTTCATCTGCAAAAGCAAAGCGTATAGGAACTTTTGAGTCTGATGTATACGGAAAGATGATACTCTGGCTTCAGGACGGATATTTTCTCATGTTCAATGACTTTAATGACCACGTTCTTACTGTAAATGCTCAGAACTATTCTCCCGTGGAAGCTTGTGAAAACAATGTTATATCCGCTGATATGAATTTTGACGGAAAGACTGATTTCGGTGTCTGTTACTACATGGATACACTTAATTCTTACTATTTCTGCTTCCTGTGGGACAGTACACAGAAAACATATAATTATTATCTGCCGCTTTCAAGTATTGCGAATCCCGAATTTATCAGAAGCACGGCAACTGTCAAAGAGACAAAGAAGATAACATTTACCGAGGCTACCGAAAACAGGTATTCTGTAGGCGAAAACGGACTTACTCTTTTATCTTCAAAAAATATTTCCGAGGAAACAACAACAGCGACAAGTATAGGAAATGAACTCATTGACCCCGAGTTTTCGTATATGGAAAACGGAAACTCAGCCCTTCTCAGCGTTAAATCAGGCGGCAATAAAATGAAATGGGAATGCTTTATTGAAGACCCCGGCATTGTTTGTGTGTCTTCGGAATATTTTGACAATATCACAAAAGTGTACGAATTTCTTCTCAGTGCCGTATCGGAAGGTGCGACAACGGTTATTCTCCGCTATGTTTCCTCTGATTCCGATGAAACTCTGCAGGAAATAAATCTTAATGTTATAGTAGGCTCCGAAAAAACGGTAAGTGTTATAGTTCCATAAGAAAACGGCTTCGCCGTACGCCTACGGCGGAACGTTTTCGGATAGTCCATCGCCGAGGGGAGTTTACTTCCCGTTCGGCGGGATATAAAATCTTTTTTTATAGGAAATTCCTTTCCTGTAAAAAAGAAGAAGCTGTCCGCTGCGGTCAGCTTCTTCTTAATTATAAGAGTGCATCAACTATTTCCTTGAAGGTTCCAATGGGATTTTTCGGGTCTTTAAGTCTTATCGAGTAATATGGTCTTGCGGAAGCATTTGCCATTACCCGTCCACGCATTACGGACAGTTTGCCGAGCACCTCTTTGTCAATTTCTTTTACATACAAAAGAAGGTTATTGCCTTTTTGTGAGATTTCATATATTCCGCTGTCTGCGGCAGAATTTCTGAGAAGTGAAACCTTGATAAGTCCCATTACGCATTCGGGCGGTTCACCGTAACGGTCAATAAGCTCGTCAATGACATCCGAGGAATCATCCTCCGTGTGTATGTCTGCGATTCTTTTGTATATTCCTATTCTCTGAGGATAACTTGAAATATAACTGTCAGGGATATATGCATCTATCTGTATATCTACCTGACAAGAGGGCTTCGGTTTGTAGTTTTCTTCACCGTTTTTAAGCTTTTCTATAGCTTCACTCAGAAGCTCCATATACATATCATAGCCTACAGATTCAAGATGTCCGTGCTGTTTTGCTCCCAAAAGGTTGCCGGCTCCCCTTATTTCAAGGTCACGCATGGCAATTTTGAAGCCTGCACCGAACTGAGTGAATTCTCTTATTGCCGAAAGGCGTTTGTCCGCGATTTCGCTGAGCTGTTTGTCTCTTGTGAAGGTACAGTAGGCACTTGCCCTTCTTGTGGAACGACCGACCCTGCCTCTTAACTGGTGAAGCTGTGAAAGCCCCATACGGTCTGCGTTTTCAATTATCAATGTGTTTACATTGGGGACGTCGACACCTGTTTCAATTATGGTTGTGCATACAAGTATGTCAATTTCGCCTTCTGTAAGTCTTTTCCATACATCGGACAGCTCTTCTTCATTCATTCTGCCGTGAGCTGTGGCAATTTCAGCATCCGGGAAGAATTCTTTGAGAGACGCAGCCGTTTCCGTGATGTCGCCGATGTTGTTGTGAAGATAGTATACCTGACCGCCTCTTCTCAGCTCTTTTGCTATTGCCTGAGAAATTATTCCCATATCGTGTTCCATGACATAAGTCTGTACGGGATATCTGTCCATGGGTGCTTCTTCGATTACGGACAGGTCTCTTATTCCCGATAAGGCAAGATTGAGAGTACGGGGAATGGGAGTTGCAGACAAAGTAAGCACATCCACTGACGGAAATTTTTCCTTCAGTTTTTCTTTCTGTCCCACTCCGAAACGCTGTTCTTCATCTATTATAAGAAGTCCCAGGTCTTTGAATTCAACATCCTTCGATATGATACGGTGTGTTCCCGTAACAATGTCTATTGCTCCTGCCTTAATCTTTTTTATAATATCTTTCTGCTGTTTCGGATTTCTGAAGCGGCAGAGCATATCCGCTTCTATGGGAAAGCCCTCAAACCGGTGCATTATGGTTCTGTAATGCTGTAATGCAAGAATGGTTGTGGGCACGAGAAATGCCACCTGTTTTCCGTCGCATATACATTTGAACGCGGCACGGAGGGCAACCTCTGTTTTGCCGAAACCGACATCGCCACAGAGGAGTCTGTCCATGGGACAGTTTTTCTCCATATCGGCTTTTATTTCATCAATGGAACGAAGCTGGTCTTCTGTTTCTTCAAATTCAAAACGGCGTTCAAAGTCATTCTGCATATCAATGTCGGGAGAGAATGCAAATCCGGGGGCACTCTGCCTTGTGGCATAGAGCTTTATAAGGTCTGCAGCAATATCCTTTACTGACCCTCTTACTCTTGTTTTTGTCTTTTCCCAGTCGCCCGAACCCAGACGGTTTATTTTTACCGTTCTTGAAGAGTCCTCCTCATGAGGTCCCACGTATTTTGAAACGAGTTCAAGCTTTGTGACAGGGACATAAAGTATATCCCCTTTTGCGTACTTGATTTTTATATAGTCTTTGGTTACTCCTTCCATTTGCACCTTGTGTATGCCGTCAAAAATGCCTATGCCGTTGGTTTTGTGTACCACATAGTCACCTGTATGAAGCTCTTCAAGGGAGTTGAAGGAGTTTTTGTTTTTCTGATATTTTCTGACACTTTTCCGTGCCGCCTTTGCGTGTCTTCCGTAGCTTATGACAAGAAGCTTTTCTCCGGGAAAATCCATTCCGGCAGCAAGTGCTCCCATGAGAATGTTTATATATCCTTTTTGTATGACCTCGGGAGTGTTTTTACAGAGAAGGGCGGGAAGTTCATCGTCTGAGAGTTCTTCAAGAAGTCCTGCGGCGGCCTTTTCGGTTCCTGCAAAGACTATTATTGTATATTTTTTCTTTATCGGATGTTCGATATCCTCAAGAAGCAGCTTGTATGAGCCGTCCCATGCTGATATCTGATTTATGTGAAAGGTGATAAGGTCTCTTACGGGAGTATCAAAGCTTCCCCTTGCAAAATTGTCCGTATATATTGTTTTGTAAAGGGTGTAATATTCCTGAAGATGTGAAAAAGAAGTGTAAAAGCCTTCAAGCCCTTTGCAGAGTATTCCGTCTGCAAAAAGTTCTTTAAGCTCTTCAAGATGCTGTTTCTCCTGAGAGATTGCCTTTTCTTTTATTCCTGCAGTTTCTGCTGCAATGAGAAGATGCTCCGGAAAGTAATCAAGGGGAGTGACACATTCTTCATAGCACAGCGGCAGATACTTATCACAGCACCCGGGAGTGAGCCCGTTTCTCAGAAGGTCTTCGTCTTTTGTAAGAGCTTCCTTTATCTTGTCAGCATTCTTTGAACGGATACCTTTTTTTATACTTAAGAGTTTGTCTGCAAAAGCATCATAGGAATCAAAAAGTATTTCGGTGACAGGGGTCAGTGAAATGCTTTCTGTATTCTCCGTTCGTCTCTGCGTTATGGGGTCAAAATATGATATGGTGTCTATTTCGTCTCCCCAGAATTCTATTCTGACAGGGTTTTCGCTGCCGGGAGAGAAAATGTCAAGTATCCCGCCTCGCAGAGAAAACTGCCCTGCACCTTCGACCATTTCAGCGGCGGAATATCCGCATTTTACAAGTTTTTCTCTTATTTCATCCGTTGTTATCTCCATGGATGGTGTAAGGGTAAATGTTCGTGAAATAAGCTCTTCTTTCGGAAGAGTTCTCTGCATTGCCGCTTCTGCCGAGAGTATAAGAATATTACACTCTCCCGAGAGCATTTTTGACAATGCACCTATTCTTCTTTGTTCATATTCCCGTGAGCTGCTGTCTGCTCCGTAAAAGCCGAAGTCTCTTGCGGGATATGTCACGCATTTTGAACCAAGTGTCAGAAGGTCTGCACACAGTTTTTCTCCCGTTGCTTCGTCGGGAACAAGCACAACGGCACCGTGCGGATTTTCTTCGCACAGTGTGTGTATCAGAAATGCCTTGGGCGTGGGGGGCAGCCCCAGCACACCGAAGGGAAATCTGCCTTTCTCAAGGTTAATTTTTATGTTTTTGTACTCAGGGGAGGTAATGAGAAGTTTTGAATAACAGGACATAATTTTAACCGTTATAACGGCTCATAGCACCGTCAGTATCTCCGTCAAGTATGTATTTAAGTGATTCTACAGCCTTTTCCATGGTCTTCTTAAGTATTTCCATATCCTCTTTTGAGAATTTTCCGAGAACATAGTCCTTAAGGTCATCATCTTTATCTTTTCTGTCGCCTACACCGATTTTAAGACGGGGGAATACATCGGAATTAAGCTGCCATATAATGCTTTTTATCCCGTTGTGTCCGCCTGCAGAACCTTTTTTTCTTATTCTGAGTGTTCCCGTGGGAAGTGATATGTCATCGTATATAACAATGACCTTTTCGGACGGTATTTTGTAAAAATCCGCCGCCGCTTTTATTGACTCGCCTGAGTTGTTCATATAAGTCTGAGGCCGCATGACAAGGCAGGGATGTCCTTCAATTATTGCGGTGCAGGTCAGTGCTCTGTATTTTACACGGTCTGTTTTTATTCCGTATTTGTTGCAGAGTATATCTATGCAGAGAAAGCCTGCATTGTGCCTTGAATATTCGTATTCCTTACCGGGATTCCCGAGCCCTGCAATAATGAACTCGGGCTTACCCGCAAAGGATGTGTTTTCAGTTACCTTTTTTCTAAAAAATGCCATTATTTTTCTCCGTCAAAAAATTAAATTATGATTCTCTGTATGGTTTTTTTATTTTTACCCAGTTTTCTTTATTAACCTGTCTTTCTCTTGCTATTGCAAGGGTGTCTTCGGGGACATCTTCGGTTATTGTTGAGCCTGCCGCTGTGTACGCTCTGTCACCGATGCTGACGGGTGCCACAAGATTTGTATTACAACCGATAAATGCATTGTCTCCTATTTCACAACGGTTTTTTACTTTTCCGTTGAAATTGACTGTGACTACACCGCAACCGAAATTGACTCCGCTTCCCACATCCGAATCACCGACATAAGTCAGATGCGAAACGCTTGTTTTTTCTCCTACTGTAGAGTTTTTTACTTCTACAAAATTACCGCAATGCACACGGTCTTTAATAACCGAACCGGGTCTTATGTGAACGAAGGGCCCCATGGTAACGCCGCTTCCTATTACGGCTTCTTCCGCCTGAACGCTGTTGAGGCTACTGTCGTTTCCGACCTGTGTTTTATAAAGCACTGTGTTTGGACCGATAACACAGTTTTTTCCGATTCTGCAGCCTTCTTTTATTATTGTTCCGGGGAGAATCAGCGTACCGGTTCCGATTTCGGTTTTTTCTTCAATAATTACACCGTCGGTACAGGGAATATCAACACCTGTTTTTCTCAGATTTAAAAGAAATTTTTTTCTTTTTGCTTCTGTTGTAAATATTATATTTATCCCTCCCGAATGTTTTATGTAATTATTATAGTATCTTACCATATTTTTTAGTACGGTTCAAGGTGAAATTCCACACACTTTTGCATAGCAGGTTGTAAAACTTGATAAAACATTTTACGGAAATTTGTCATATTATTAAAAAATTATCCGGCACTGCTTTTTTTTCGTGTTTATCATTGACAGTTGACCGTTAAAATATTATAATCAATCTGTATAATTATATCGGTATGCCCGAAGGGTTTTTCCGATGTTTTTGCAACAATTTTAACGAGGAGGAATTATTGTGAAAAATAATTCATCACAGAGCAGATTTGCAAAAATCACTGCTAAAGTAATTGTTATGTTACTTGCCGTGGTTTTATCCCTTTCTGTTCTTCCCACATTGTCGGCTGATATTCTTCCCGAGGCTTCGGCTGCAGAAGAATATGTTGTGCAGTCAGGCACAACAGTAGCAGACATTAATACTAAACTTGCTTCTTATGCTGCAGGTTCTGTGGTTAACATGAAGCTTTCCGGCGATGTTAATTTCACTAATACATCTACAGCACAGTTCAGTTCAGGTATAACAGGTATCATTATTCCTCAGGGGATAACTGTTAATCTTTTTATGAACGGCAAAACAATTTCATTCAACCGTGATTCAGGCGGTGCTTGGCAGCTCCCCTTTGTATATGCTATTCATAATAAGGGTACTCTTAACATATACAGCGGTTCTTCAGAAACTGCAACTTCATCAACTGCTGCTATTAACGTAGTTAATGTAAGAACCGGCATGCGCCCCGACGGTGTCAAAGAATTGTCTTATGCAAATCTCGAGGCTATTCATAATGAGGGTGATGTTTCAATTAACAAAAATGTTAATATAAATGTTACATCAAATCTTCATTATGAAGTTGATATCGGTGTGTCTCTTACCACGGAAGAATCTGCACAGGTGGCATCGGGTGCAACAGCGGTTTATAACACATCAGCAAATGCAACCTGTACTATCAATGCTGCAACAATAAATGTTACTGCAACGGGTCGTGGTTCTATGTCATCACAGGCTGACGGCGGTGAACGTACATCCACTGCTGCTGTTGCTTACGGTGTTTACGGCGGTGAGGTTTCCGTTTCCGGCGGTGCCACTTTGACTGTCGTTTCCAACGGTAACCACCACAGAGATACTTACGGTGGTGAACAGTCGGACGGTACTGCCTATATCACATCTATAGCTTACGGTATTGCTACATCCGGAACCGTTAATGTTACCGGTGCTACTATAAGCCATGATGCAAACATAAATAATGCCGATGCTGCAACCGGTGACGGCAGCGGCAGACAGTATCTCTACGGCGGCGGTGTTTATACTATTTCCGGTCGTCTTCCCATTATGCCCGATGTAACAATTACGACTCCCGCAGGGGATAGTATGAATACGAGTACAAATGTCACATACAGAAAAGGTACTGTTGCTACAAGCTCGGATATGATAAACTCTGCTTCCGGTATAGTTTCATATATGATGTCCTACCATGAAAGAGCTGTTGTTACTCCCGAAGCTGATGTTACTGCTGGTAACTTCCTTGATGAGGCTCATAACGGTTACGGTACCAATATGGCTACTGCTGTGAATGCAAATCCCTCCGGCATTACCCGTGGTGCTCTTGACGGCACAAACCGTGTTCATGTTGTTTACAGATATTGGGTAGACCAGAACAAGAGTGCTATTGATACATCTATCGCAGGTGCTGACGGTAATGTGGGTTATTCCTATATGCCTCTTACAGACGGTACAGGTGTTGTTAATTCACTTGTAAACTTAAGCGGTGTTACAGGTCAGTCTATCCTTACCAAGACTTCCGATGCAACCATCAGATATGTTTCAGGTGCAGAATCCTGTAACAGCTATTATTGGGGACTTGTGGGACTTGCTTATGCACAGCCTACAGCAGTATTTTCCGATTATAATGTTGCATCAACATCAAATCGCGGTACTTCTTTCAAAACTTTCACTGCTCAGGGTGCATCCGACGGTGCTGCTCCTGCAGGTAACGGACCTATCTATATATTTGTAGACTATGCAAGAATTGACCCCGGCTCAATCAAGGCAAAGGTCGGTACATCAAATGTTGTGACCACAACATATACAGGAAGTTCCATAAAGGCATCCTCTATCGGTCTTACTATTGTTGATTCTGTGATGGAAACAGACTTCACAAAGGAATACAATATAGATTATACTGATTCAGATCTTATTTCCGTAACATATTCCTACACAGGTACTAATATGGCAGGTGTTAAGGAAACAAGTGAATCAGGTCAGCTTCCTACAAATGCAGGTACTTATGAAGTAACTCTTAAAATTGCGGAAAGTACCACATATAATAAGGATCCAAAGCATAATAAGAACAGGCACGGGCTCGAATATACCTTTACGCTTATTATTGAACAGGCTCCCATTCTCAGAGGTACTCTTCCCGAAAATACAAATCTTACCTACGGACAGAAGCTCAATGAAGTTCTTCAGCTTACAACTTATTCCGCACAGGGTATTGCAAATGATACAAATATCACAGGTGTATTCTCCTTCACCAATGCTGCTGACGGCAGTTCCTTCAAGACAGTCGGAGAAAACCAGATAGTTTCCGTTACATGGACTCCCACTTATTCGGCAACTCCCACGGCAAAGAACTACAAAACAACCACTTTCAATGTTTCATATACGGTTAAGAAAGCTCCTCTTACAATAAAACCCAATGCAGCAGCCGTAATTTACGGTAATGATGCATTTGATACACCTTACAGTGTAACAATTACAGGTCTTGTTGCTAACGATACGGGTGATTCCACAAAGGCAGAAATTGCAAATGCCCTCAGTTATATGATATTGAGCGGCGACAGCTACATACCTTATGTAGCAGGTGAAGTCGGTGTCGGTTCATACTACATCCGTGCAACCTTCTCCGATGTTCCCGCTGTTCTTTCCAACTATGAGTATACTTATGTTTACGGTGCAGGCAACAACGAGGAAGGTGTTCTCAGAGTTTCTCAGAGAGCTATATCCGTTGAAGCTGTAGCAAAGGACAGACCTTATGCTCCCGATAACGACAATGTAGAAGTAACCTTCACCATTACAGACGGCAGATTCGGTGTTGACGATGTTCGTATTCTTGCTGCTTCAGGTGCTCTCAGTGATAACTCTGCAGGTACAAAGGAAGTCAGCGGTATTACAAAGCAGAGCGTTGCTGACCTTGTAACAGGCGGTTCAGGTAAAAACTATTATGTTGCTGATGTTACATACAAGACAGGTGCAACTCTTCTTGTAACAATCACAAAGGGCGTTCCCACGGTAACAACTCCTGTTGTTGAAGAAATGTTCTATCAGAGAGCGAGAACTCTTAAAGATATTGAACTGGCAGGTTATACATCTTCCGTTGAAGGTGTATGGCAGTGGGTAGATGCAACTATCAATCCTACAGTTAATGTTGCAACCTATAAGGCACAGTTTGTACCTGATGATACAACTAACTATGAAATAAAGACGGTTGATATTGCTGTTAAGGTTAAGGCTACTCCCGTTGTTATTTCTTACGCAGGAACAGTTTCCTACGGTGACAATATCCCCAATATCACAGCTTATACATATAAGGCTGACCTTGATCCCTCTTTCAGTATTGATGCAGTTACTACATCAGGTAACATCACACCTTACACAACTTATGTTAAGGGTTCACCCGTTGTTGAAGGCGGCTATGCTGTTGAAATTTCTGCTCCAAATTTCATTGATGTAAACGGAAACTATACATTCACTACAACAAACGGTGTTATCACAGTTAAGCCCAGACTTATTACATTTAAGGTTGAAGATGCAACAGCTGAATACGGCGATAACTTTGTTCCCTCTGCTTCTACCGTTAATGTAAGTTATGATGAATCTCTTCTTGTCGGAACTGATACCATTGAAAATGTTACGGCAAACGGTGTTGCTCCCACATTTGAGTATTCAACAGATTTCAAGTATATTGATAACTATCAGGTTGGTTCTTATTACATTAAGGCTGTTCCCAATTTCGTAACCTCTCCCAACTATGAAGTTGCGACTACTGACGGTACTCTTAAGGTTATAAAGGCTCAGCTTGTTATCAAGGCAGAGGACATTACTCTTGAATACGGCAGCCCCATCCCTGCAGATATTGAAAACGCATTTACTGTTGTTGGTGCAAAGAGAAATGAAACAGCAGCTGAAGTTGTTTCCTCCGGTTCAATCAAGGTGGATACAACTTATGAGAAAAATTCTCCCGTAAATATTGAAGGATATCCCATAACTGTTGATGTTACAAATGCGGTATTCAATAACTATACAGTAACCGTACAGCACGGTACAATTACAGTTATCAAGGCTACTCCCAAGGTAATAACTCTTCCCACTGCAACTATTATTCACGGTCAGACACTCGGTGATGCAGTCTTCGCAGGCGGTGCAGTTGAAAACGGCGTAGCAGGTAAGTACCTCTATAATTCCGCTTCCACAACTCCCGCTTACCGTACAGAAGCATACACAATTTATACTGCAACATTTATCCCCGCTGACTCCGTAAACTACAATTCAGTAACAGGTCTTTATGTTGCTCTTACAGTTAACAAAAAGCCCGTTGCCGGAACACTTTCAGTAGCAGGTATTCCCATGGTAGGCGAAAAGCTTACAGTTGATGTAACAGGTCTTGATCCCGATGAAATCGGTGTATATACAATTACATGGTATAACGGCGAGACTCAGGTAGGAACAGGCACTCAGCTTAATCTTACAGATGAACACAAGCTTCAGAAGCTTACCGTTAAGGCTGTTGCAAATGCTCCTTACACAGGTGAAGTCGTTTATGTTACAACAACTATTGCTCCTTCACTTACAAATGTTGAGACTATCCTCGGTGCAGATAAGTATGATTCATACTTTGATCTTGCAGGACTTTCAGAATATCTCGGCGAAGCATCCTACACTTATAATGCTCAGCCTCACTATGTTGAATTCCAGAGAGATAATGCAAGTCTTTCCTCTGCTGCTATCGGTGATGTAACCATTAAGTATAACGGCTCAACTGCAGCTCCCACTAAAGTCGGTTATTATACTGTTACCATTGATATTTCAACTCCCGATGATGTTGACCTTAATAATATTCAGCTTGTAAACGGTCTTACAATGATAGGTGATAAGGTAGTTTACTCTCCCGTTGCTAACTACAAGATAGGTACTCTTATCATCACTCAGGCTCCCTACTACGTAAATGTAGAAGTTCAGAATAAGGTATATGACGGCACAGGTACCGCTACAGCAGATGTAACAGAAGAGTACGGTGCATGTGAACTTACAGGCGGCGGATATGATGATGTATCCTTCGACGAAGAATCCGCAGTTTACTATTTCGCTTCTGCAGAAGTTGGTACAGACATAGACGTATTCGTTAACAATGCTTCCCTTAAGGGTGAGGCTGCAGAAAACTACGAGCTTCTCATTTCAATGTCAAACGATGCAAAGGCTGACATCGCAAAGAGAACTCTTAAGGTTAAGGTTGTTCCCGTAGAAAGAGAATATGAAGAAGGAAACTACTATGTAGACCTCAGCTTCGAGCCCGTTGCAAATACATTAGCTGCAGGTGATGACGGATTTGTATATGTTGATGAATCTCTCGTACAGGGTGCCATTGACAATTACAGAGCAGGTATCAGAAATGTAACTGTTTCAGGTGCAGTTCTTACAGGTTCAAAGGCAAAGAACTATGACCTTGAGCTTACAAACCTCGAAGGTCTTACAGTAGAAATTCTTAAAGCAACTCCCTTCTATCCAATCCCCATGACAGATGTTCTTTACTATGACAGTGCAAGACCTCTGAATGCTGTTTCTCTCGGTGACAGCCGTTGGGCTTGGGACAGCGAAGTAGCAAACACTGTGCCCGGTGCAGGTGTTCACACCTATAAGGCAGTTTACACTCCCGACGATACAGCAAACTATGCTACTGTTGAATATGAAGTAGAACTTGAAATCCTTAAGACGACAGTTACCATTACAGCAGCTAACTTCACCGTAACCTACGGTGATATAGAACCCACATATTACTACAATGTAGAAGGTCTTACAGGTGCTGATACAATCAAGACATCAGTTGACGGTTATGTTCTTATGAACTGTTCATATCAGGCAGGCAGTGATGTCGGTCAGTATGACATAGTTCTCACAGGTGCATTTGAAAGTGATAACTATAACTTCATCTACAGAAACGGTATGGTAACAGTCAATAAGCGTGCAGCTTATGTTGAGGCTATTGCTGAAAACAGAGAATATGAACCCGGTAATCTCAATGTCAATGTAAACTTCTCAGCAATCACAAACCTTTACGGCTCAGACGGGGCAAACGACGTATTCCTTGAAGGTACATTCCCCATTACAGGAACCATTGACAATGAGAATGCAGGTATTAAAAATGTTAAGTACACAATGCCCGTACTCGCAGGTGCAAAGTCAGGTAACTATGAGCTCAGACTTCTCAATCCCACACTCAAGGTTGAAATTCTCAAAGCAACCTATGATAATGTTATTCTTCCCACAACGGGCGTCGTAGGTTACGGACAGAAGCTTTCAAGCACAAGGTTTACATCAAGCTATGAAGGAACTGAGTACGGTACATTCTCAATGGAGAATCCCACTACAACTCCCACTGAGGTTGGTACGTTCACAAATGTTTATAAGGTAGTATTTACTCCCTTCAATACACAGAACTATGCAACCGTTACCGAGTACATAACTCTTACTGTTGAGCCCTCAGAACTCAATATTTCCATCTCCTTAACAGGAACAGTACAGAGTGGTAAGACACTTTATGTTCTTACAAATGACATTCCCGCAGGTGCTCAGGAATATCTCTGGTTCGAGTGGTACAGAGTTGACTCTTATGATGATGATCCCAGAAGCGGTTACAAGGTAGCCTCAGGCACAGATGCTTATACACTTACTTCAGCTGACAGCGGAAAGTACATCATCTGCACTGTTACAAATATTGACGGAGCTCCCTATACATGCTATGCAAAGTGTGTAACAGATTCGTCAGTTGAAGAAGAACAGCTTACCTTCTGGCAGAGACTCGTAAACTGGTTCTACAGAATCATTGCCAATATCACACAGATATTCGGTAAGTTAATGTAAACCGAGATAAGTAAAATGCGTTAGCCGTGAGATTAGGTTAACTATTGAACAGAAAAGAGGTAATACGGAAAATCTCCGTATTACCTC